>NZ_JBIISY010000130.1:0-16516 GCF_044340795.1 Tardiphaga sp. | reverse complement strand
GCGGATTTCTACTCCGCGGGTTGCAGGTTCGAGTCCTGCTGGGATCGCCAGTTATATACCAGCAAAATCAATGGCTTGCCGCGGTTTTGGGGCCGTTCGTGTGCGAAACTTGTGTTGCGGGCAGGTTTCTCTGAGACCCTCGAATTGCGGTCTTTCCCGTCTATGCCCATGAGTGCATGCAACACTGAAGAAACATGACGTCGCGCCCAGCTTTTTGCTGGCGAAGCGGATTATTGCATCTCTCCCTTCATGCATCGCTCGATGAAGATTCTGCGTGTCGATCCGCGTTCGCTTACGGCATATCCGCGGTCGTTCGCGAGTTTTGAGCATTGCTCATATGAGGGCGGCTTCTTCGGAGCAGCATAAGACACTCCAACAGAGGAGCAGAGGATGCCGATCGCCAAAGCTGAGCCCGTTGCAAGTTTCATTGCGCTCCCCTGGGATTTGGTGATGCGAGCGAAAGCCCTCGGCACTTTCGGTCGACGGCTCTGTCAGAGAACGATAGATCCGATTTCAGCGTGCGAAATATCCCAGATGGGGGTACCCCGATCAGTGTGGAGGTCATGAGTAACTCACGGGCATCGTTTTGGCGCAAATCGGACAGCGGCTTTCGAGCCTGAGATATGTCTCTAGTAGTATGAGCTCTGCTTCGTCGGACGTCTGCTCAGCGCCTGGGTGCATTCGAGCGATGTGCACTGCTTGCCTCACCGCGAGATCGTTGTCTGTTGAGACGAGGGCGGCATGGCAACGAAAAGCTGCGCCAGCTCTGACAAGTGCTTCCTGTGCCCAATCGGACTTCGAGCTCATTAAAGTTCACTACACTGGCAATGAAAAGCCGCCGGCATTCTCGCGCAGCGGCTACCGGATATAAAAAATGCTGGTTCGCGCTAAAATAATCCCCACTCCGGTGAACGGAGATAAGCACCGACGATTTCGAGGGTCTATCAGAATATCGGTTCCAGGTTGCGGAACATGGAGACCGTGATCTACGCGCGTCACCCGTTTGGGGTATGTCGCAGCACCTCGCTGGAACCATGACGCGCGACAGCCGAGATCCTGAACAGCAGCCGAACCGAACGACCCGTTGGAACATCCCAGACAGAGCCCGGCTGCCGCTAAGCGAATGCAATCGCCCTGAGCATGAATATGAAGGACCAACGGCTTGCCTGTTCTTCGGGACACGGCAAGGCGCTTCAATCTTCAACGGATTTAGGAAGAATCGGTCCTCAGGTGACTGAGGACCGGCAATGGAAAATGGCTGAAAGAATAACGCGACGTGGCAGGGGATTGCTGCGTCGGCCCAGCCTTGCTCGAAGATCATACGACCTGAAGTTTTTGTGTCAGTCTGCTGCCGGAAACAGAGCTAGCTTTCCTCAGTCATTGTTCAGAAGTGTAGTCTTTAGAGCCGGGGAAAAAAGCCGACAATCAACACAGTGATCGCAGTCATAAAACAGAAGGAAAGAGCCGGCCACGTCCATGCCGGGCAACCCGGACCGAACCATCTACCCAGGAACTTCCGCATGGCATAAGGCTAAGTTGCGGTGGCGGCCTGATGCTATACCCATTTGGGTGATGCGTGGTGGTTCGCCGACGCGGCAACCTGATGCTGCAATAGGTCCAGTGGTTTTATGGCGAACGATCGAAAAGCAGCGTCTGAGGGTGGCTATACGCCCGAATTTCTAGCATTTAAGCATGGCATTTCGCTTGGTGATGCCAGCAACCTGATCAACCACATAGGGCAGGACCGCAGGGAGCTCGACAAGGCGGCAGTCGCGCTTAAGAAAACTGCTAGGCGCCCGCGGGAATAGGGGCTGGCCGTCTCGCGTTGAGCGCAGGGCGATAACCGCGTCCTGTCAAACGACTGTCGCGGAATGTCGTCCATGATGGATGGAGTTCGTTTTCCAGAACCGCGTCGCCTCCAGGTGCGAAGCGGCTCTGCGGGCGAAAGATTCGGATCGATAGACACCGATCAGTTGCTTTGTTTCGCCAGTCTCGCCAACGGATTCGATCACCCATCCGAATTCGACATCCACAACGTTAAAATGCGGGTGCGGATTTGTCGGCATCCTAAACCTCCCAGGTTGAGCGGGAGGTTAAAGATCAAACGAACCAGCATTTGACTAAACTCAAGAAGTAGCCGGTATCGTTTGATGATCGACGCCGATTGGCCTCCGACTTGCTGTTGTGACCGCAGACCGCGACATCAGCAGGAAAGTGTGCCGCCTTGATCCGCCATGCGTGCCAGAACAACACGACCGGTATAGCTTTCGATGCCATCGCGATTGCTGTGTCTTTTGGGAACATCGCACCGATTCGGCAAAGGCTGGAGATCGGCGCGTGGGGATCGCGGCTGCGGCGGCGAGGTCCCGGTTTCTGGCTAGCGATCGTCGTGATCCTGCTCGGCGACGCTGCGCTGGCGGGGCTCGCCCGGATCGCCGTCGATTTCATCGCCGGCTGACAGGTCCGGAAAACTGTAGCGCCGGCTGACGAAGCGGCCGGCCAGATAGGACAACTGGCACGCCGCCAGACAGGCCGTCGTCAGGGCAACGCCACCTGTGAGGCCGAAGTCTTGCATCACGGTGACCGCCGTTGCGAACACGGCAATCGCCGCCGTCGTTACGACGATCGCCCAGACCGGAAAGATCAGTCCGATTGCCAGACCGGCAAGCGAGCAGGTGGCGATGAGAATTGCGATCATGATGTTTCTGCCTCGGGGACCCTGCGGATGCCATCGCTTGGCCGATGGCTGCCGCTAGGCCCGGGCATTTGAAGCGGCCGCGCCGGCCCCCGATACCTCCGACCGGCGGGCGTCCCCAAAAGACAGATTTTAGTCTTAACAGGTCGGGTTTGAGTCAAAGTGGCCGCGACAGCGGACCGAATGCTCGATGGACTGTGCGAGGTTCTGCAGTCGGAGCGAACCAATCGCAGGGACACTGCGACCAACATGCGGAGATATAGCTGTCCCGCTTGGGATAAAGCGGGGCGCCATCGGCGGTTTGAACGGTGCGATGTTTCGCATCACGGGGATTCGTGGATTCATCACAGCATGCCAGCAGCGATCTTTGGTCCGGTGTTGTGTTGGCCACGAGCGTGTCACCAATTTTACGCAAGGTTGAATGCCGATCGGCGTTCGTCCGTGCCGGGGAGTTTTCTATGAAGAATCTGGTCCGCGCCTTCACCGTTTGCGCAGTGCTGGCGGCTGGGCTCGCCTCGAGCCAGGCGGCCGACAAAGCCTTCCGGCGTGATGAACTTGCCGACCGGGCGATCAAGCTGGAAACCCAGATCAAGAGCGAGGCCGGGCCGATCAGCAAGTCGGCGGCAACCTTGCGCACCGACGCCGATGCCGCCTTCCGACGGTCGGATATGCGGGCCGGGCTGCAGATTCTCGGTCAGATCGTGGCCATTGCTCCCGACGATGGAGCGAACTGGCTGCGCCTCGCCAGGACCGTTACCCAGATCCGTCCGGCCAATCCGTCGGAGGCGACATTCCTGAATGAACGCGCAGCCACCGCCGCCTATGTCGCCTATCAGCGCGCCGGCAATGCCGGGGAGGAGGCCGAGGCGCTGGCCGTGCTCGGCCGCGCCATGGCCGCACGAAAACTCTATCGGCCGGCGCTGGATGCGATGCGGCTGTCGCTGGATCTGCGCGAAGTCGCCGACGTCCGCGAGCAATACGAGAAGATGCGCGGGGACCATGGCTTCCGGCTGCTCGATTACAGCGTCGATTCCGATTCGGCGTCGCCGCGGGCCTGTTTCCAGTTTTCCGAGGATCTCGCCAAGCGCGTCGATTTCGCGCCGTTCCTTGCACTGGCCGGCAACGACAAGCCGGCGCTGTCAGCGGAGGACAAGCAGCTCTGTGTCGACGGCCTCAAGCATGGCGAGCGCTACAACGTCAATCTGCGCGCCGGCCTGCCGTCCACGGTGAAGGAGAGCCTGCCGAAATCCGCCGAGTTCAACATCTATGTCCGCGACCGCAAGCCCTTCGTGCGCTTCACCGGTCGCGCTTACGTCCTGCCGCGTACCGGCCAGAAGGGCATCCCGCTGGTGTCGGTGAACACACAGGCAGTCGATATCAAGGTATTCCGGATCGGTGATCGCAACCTCATCAACACGGTGATCGGGAGCGATTTCCAGACGGCGCTGAGCAGGTACCAGCTCGAAGCGCTGGGCGACGAACGTGGCCAAAAGGTCTGGGCTGGCGAGCTCTCCACCGAGACCCGGCTGAACGAGGATGTGACGACCGCATTTCCGGTCGACCAGGCCATCGGCGAGTTGCAGCCCGGTGTCTATGTGATGACCGCCGCGGCCAAGGGGCCAGTGGCCGGGCGCAACGACGACGATGACGGCTCGCTGGCGACCCAGTGGTTCATCGTGTCCGACCTCGGCCTCACGGCGTTTTCGGGAAATGACGGCATCCATGTCTTCGTCAATTCGCTGGCCTCGACCGAGCCGATGGGCAAGGCGGAGGTGCGCCTGATCGCGCGGAACAATGAGATACTGGCGACCCGAAAGACGGACGACGCCGGCCACGTCCTGTTCGAGGCCGGTCTCGCCAGGGGCGATGGCGGCCTGTCACCGGCATTGCTGACCGTCATCGGCGAGAAGGCCGACTATGCCTTCCTGAGCCTCAAGTCGAATGCCTTCGACCTGTCCGATCGCGGCGTCTCCGGCCGTCCGGTTCCGGCCGGCGCCGATGCCTTTGTCTATGCCGAGCGCGGTGTCTATCGCTCCGGGGAAACCGTCTATCTCACGGCGCTGCTGCGCGACGGGCAGGGCAATGCGGTGACTGCTGGCCCGATGACGCTGGTGATCGAGCGGCCCGACGGCGTCGAATTCCGTCGTGCCGTCCTGCAGGATCAGGGGGCAGGCGGGCGCAGCCTGACACTGCCGCTGAACAGTGCGGTTCCGACCGGCACCTGGCGGGTTCGCGCCTTCACCGATCCGAAGGCACCAGCGGTCGGCGAGACCACCTTCATGGTCGAGGACTACGTTGCTGATCGGATCGAATTCGATATATCTTCCAAGGACAAGCAGATTAAAGCTGACCTTCCAGTAGAACTGAAGGTCGACGGCCGTTTCCTTTACGGCGCACCTGCCTCGGGTCTTGGTCTGGAGGGTGATCTGCTGGTCGCGCCCGCAGCCGAGCGACTTGGTTTCGCGGGCTATCAGTTCGGCATCGCGGACGAGGAAAGCGCCAGCAATGAGCGCACGCCGATCGAGGATCTGCCGGAGGCCGACGCCAATGGTTCGGCGACCTTCCCGGTCAGCCTGCCAAAGCCGCCGTCCTCGACCAGGCCGCAGGAAGCGCAGATCTTCATCCGCATGACCGAGAGCGGCGGCCGCGCCGTGGAGCGCAAGCTGGTGCTGCCGATCACGCCGTCTGCGCCGATGATCGGCGTGAAGCCTGACTTCAAGGACAAGAGCGTCGCCGAGGGAGACAATGCGGCCTTTGATGTCGTGGTCGTGTCTCCGGAAGGAACTGCAGTGGCCCGGAGCGGGCTGCGTTACGAACTGCTGAAAATCGAGCCGCGCTATCAATGGTATCGGCAGAACTCCTCGTGGGATTACGAGCCGATCAAATCGACCAGGCGCGTCGCCGATGGCGATCTGACGGTGGCGGCTGACAAGCCGACGCGGATTTCGCTGCAGCCGCAGCCGGGGCGCTATCGGCTGGATGTGAAATCCAACGACGCGGATGGCCCGATCACCTCGGTGCAGTTCGACGTCGGCTGGTATTCGGACGGCAGCGCGGACACGCCGGATTTGCTCGAAACATCAATCGACAAGCCGGAATATGCGTCGGGCGAGACCATGACCGTGTCGGTCAATGCGCGCACGGCGGGCCTTCTGACGGTCAATGTGATCGGTGATCGGCTGCTCACGACGACCAGCATTTCGGTCAAGGAAGGCGCGTCGAAAGTCGCGATTTCCGTCGGAAAAGACTGGGGAACGGGCGCATATGTTGTGGCAACCTTGCGGCGTCCTCTCGACAGCAGTGCGGCACGCATGCCGGGCCGCGCGATCGGCCTGAAATGGTTCGGGATCGACAAGAAGGCCCGAACCCTCGACGTCGCCCTGACTCCACCGGCGCTGGTCCGGCCGAGCACGACGATGAAACTGCCGGTCAAGCTCGGCGGGCTCAATCCGGGAGAGGACGCCAAGGTCGTGTTGGCAGCCGTGGATGTCGGCATCCTCAACCTGACCAATTACAAGCCACCGGCGCCGGATGACTACTATCTGGGCCAGCGCCGGATGACGTCGGAAATCCGCGATCTCTACGGGCAGTTGATCGACGGCATGCAGGGCACCCGTGGCCAGCTGCGCACCGGCGGTGACAGCGCAGGGGCCGAGCTGACGGGCTCGCCACCGACGCAAAAACCGCTGGCGCTGTATTCGGGCATCGTCACGGTGAAGTCCGATGGCACGGCGGAGATCGACTTCGAGATTCCGGAATTCGCCGGCACCGCGCGCGTCATGGCTGTGGCCTGGACGGCAACCAAGCTTGGCCGGGCGAATGTCGATGTCACCGTGCGCGATCCCGTGGTGCTGACGGCGACGCTGCCGCGGTTCCTGCTGTCCGGCGACAAGGGGACAATGTCGTTCGATCTCGACAATGTGGAGGGCGCGGCTGGAGACTATACGGTCAGCGTGAAGACGCAGGGGCCGGTGAAACTCACTGGCAATCCGTCCACGACCGTGAACCTCGCGGCCAAGCAGCGCACCTCGATGGCGCTGGCGGTGGATGCATCCGGCGCCGGGCGGGCCTCCTTCGATGTCGACATCAAGGGGCCGAACGGGCTGACACTGGCGCGGCACTATGAGCTCGACGTCAAGCCGGCCACGCAGATTCTGGCGCGACGCTCGATCCGCACGCTGGCCAAGGGCGAGAGCCTGACGCTGACCTCGGACATGTTCACCGACCTGGTGCCGGGCACCGGCGGCGTGTCGCTGTCGGCGAGCCTGTCCACGGCACTGGATGCGGCGACCATCCTGAAGGCGCTCGACCGCTATCCCTTCGGCTGTTCGGAGCAGATTACCAGCCGCGCGATGCCGCTGCTCTATGTGAACGATCTCGCGGCCGGCGCGCATCTGGCGATGGACACTTCCGTCGACCAGCGCATCAAGGACGCCATCGACCGGCTGCTGGCCCGGCAAGGCTCGAACGGCTCGTTCGGCATGTGGTCGGCCGGCGGCGAAGATCCGTGGCTCGACGCCTACGTCACCGACTTCCTGACCCGTGCCCGTGAGAAGGGCTTTGCGGTGCCGGATGTGCTGTTCCGCTCGGCGCTCGATCGCGTTCGCAACCGTGTCGTCAATGCCGAGGAGCCGGAGAAGGATGGCGGCCGTGAGCTGGCCTACGGCCTCTATGTTCTCGCCAAGAACGGTTCGGCGCCAATCGGCGATCTGCGCTATCTCGCCGACACCAAGCTGAACAATCTCGCCACGCCCATCGCCAAGTCGCAGCTTGCCGCGGCGCTGGCGCTGGTCGGCGACCGCGTGCGCGCGGAGCGCGTCTATAGTGCAGCGGTGGAAAGCCTGAAGCCGAAGCCGGTGATCGAATTCGGCCGCACCGATTTCGGCTCGGCGCTGCGCGATGCCGCGGCGCTGGTCTCGCTCGCCAGCGAAGGCAACGCGCCGAGGGCGACGCTGACCCAGGCGGTGCAGCGGGTCGAAGCGGCGCGCGGGCTGACGCCCTTCACCTCGACGCAGGAGAATGCGTGGCTGGTGCTGGCCTCGCGTGCGCTGGCCAAGGAAGCCAACACGCTGTCCCTCGATGTCAATGGTGCGGCGGTGAAAAGTGCGCTCTATCGCAGCTACAGAGCGGATGAACTGACCGGTGTGCCGATCAAGATCACTAATACCGGCGAGACGCCGGTGCAGGCGGTCGTCTCGGTCACCGGCGCGCCGATCACGCCGGAACCGGCCGCAGCGAACGGCTTCAAGATCGAGCGCAGCTATCACGCGCTCGATGGCAAGCCCGCGGATGTGGCCAAGGCGAAGCAGAATGATCGCTTGGCCGTGGTGCTGAAGATCACCGAAGCCAGGCCGGAATACGGGCACATCATGGTGGCCGACTATCTGCCGGCCGGTTTCGAGATCGACAATCCGCATCTGGTGTCGTCGGGCGACAGTGGCAAGCTGGACTGGATCGAGGACGGCGTCGAGGCGGTGAATACCGAATTCCGCGATGACCGATTCACGGCGGCGATCGATCGCAAGGCCAATGACAAGGCGGTGTTCACGGTGGCTTACATCGTGCGCGCGGTTTCGCCGGGCAAATATGTGCTGCCACAGGCGGTGGTGGAGGACATGTATAATCCGTCGCGCTATGGGCGGACGGGGACAGGCAGTGTCGAGGTCGCGAAGGCGAAATGAGCGACAGGCCACATACTCCATCGTCGTCCCCGGGCTTGACCCGGGGACCCATCTTTGCCCCGGAGCGCGGTGCAAAGATGGATGGCCGGGGCGAGCCCGGCCATGACGTGGGGAGAGGGCGCGACTCCGCTGAAGTTGGCGGGCGTTGGCGTTTCGTGAAGCGCGCGATGCTTGGCGCTGCGTTGATCGCAATCCTCGCCACCATCGCCTTCGCCACCTGGGTCCATTCCCTCGGCCCTATCCCGCTCGAAAAGGCCAGCACCGTCTCCACCACCGTCCTCGATCGCAATGGCAAGCTGTTGCGCGCCTATGCAATGGCGGACGGGCGCTGGCGTCTGCCGGTCACCGAGAGTTCGTCCATCGATCCCGGCTATCTCAACATCCTGCTCGGTTACGAGGACAAGCGCTTCTACGCGCATCTCGGTGTCGATCCGTGGGCACTGGGGCGGGCTGCGTTTCAGCTGATCACGCGCGGCGAAATAATCTCCGGCGGCTCCACCATCACCATGCAGGTGGCGCGGCTGCTCGAGCCGCGGCGCGAACGCTCCATTCACGCCAAAATCCGTCAGGCGGTGCGCGCGCTGCAGCTCGAACGGCAGATGAGCAAGGAGCAGATCCTCGATCTCTATCTGACGCTCGCGCCGTTCGGCGGCAATCTGGAAGGTGTTCGCGCCGCATCCATCGCCTATTTCGGCAAGGAGCCGAAGCGGCTGTCGCTGGCGGAAGCTGCATTGCTGGTGGCGCTGCCGCAATCGCCGGAACGCCGTCGCCTCGACCGCTATCCCGGCAATGCGCGCGTCGCGCGGGACCGTGTGCTGGAGCGGATGGTCGGCGAGGGGCGCGTGTCGGCCGCCGACGCCATGCAGGCAAGGGCGGTCGGCGTGCCGAAACTGCGCAAGCCGATGCCGATCCTGGCGCCGCATTCGGCCGATCAGGCCACGTCGCTGCGCAAGGACATGCCGATCATCAGGACCTCGCTCGATGCCGGTATCCAGCAGTCGCTGGAAGCGCTGGCAAGGGATCGCGCGATTGCACTCGGCAACAATGTCTCGATCGGCATTCTCGCCGTGGACAATGACAGCGGCGACATCATCGCCCATGTGGGCTCGGCCGATTATTTCGACGACCGCAGGGCCGGGCAGGTCGACATGACCCGTGCGGTGCGCTCGCCCGGCTCGACGTTGAAGCCTTTTATCTATGGCCTCGCATTCGAGGATGGCTTCATTCATCCGGACAGCCTGATCGACGATCGTCCGGCGCGCTTCGGCGCCTATGCGCCGGAGAATTTCGACATGACGTTCCAGGGCACGGTGCCGGTGCGCAAGGCGCTGCAGCTGTCGCTGAACGTGCCGACCATCGCCTTGCTCGAACGCGTCGGCGCGTCGCGTTTCACATCGCGCCTGAAGCAGGCCGGCGGCAGTCTTGTCTTGCCGGCCGGCGAGGCGCCCGGCCTGGCCATGGGCCTCGGCGGCGTCGGCGTAACGTTGCATGATCTCGTCCAGCTCTATACGGGCGTCGCCCGGCTCGGTAGCGTCAAACCGCTGCGCGAGTTGATGCAGGCCCAAGTTGGTAAGGACTCGGGCGGCGATGATCGCGAAACCTTGCGGCTGATGGAGCCTGTCGCGGCATGGCAGGTCGGCAACGTGCTGCTCGGCACGCCGCCGCCTGAAAACGCCGCACATAATCGCATCGCCTTCAAGACCGGCACCAGCTACGGCTACCGCGATGCCTGGTCGGTGGGTTTCGACGGAAAAACGACAATTGGCATCTGGGTCGGCCGCCCCGACGGCGCCCCGGTTCCGGGGTTGGTCGGGCGCGTGGCCGCAGCACCCATTCTGTTCGACGCCTTTGCCCGTACCGGCAAACTGCCGGCGCCACTGCCGCGGGCGCCAAAAGGCACGCTGATGGCGAGTAATGCCAAGCTGCCGCTGCCGCTGCGCCGGTTCCGGCCGGCCGGCGACCTGATCCGGACCGGCAGCGAGCAGGCACTGCACATCCAGTTTCCGCTGAATGGCTCGCGGATCGATGCCAGCGGCGGCGAGGGGCAGTTCTCGTCGGTTCCGGTCAAAGTGGCCGGCGGAGTGATGCCCATGACCGTGCTGATCAATGGGATGGTTGCCGGGGAACTCGACAGCCGGCGGCAGCGGCTGGTCGAGCCTCCCGGCCCCGGATTCGTTCGCCTGACGGTGATGGACGCCATGGGCGCCGCAGACACAGTTGTGGTCAGAATTCAGTGAAGCCCGGCTAACTGGTTGTGAGACCGGCAGTTTCATCGTATGCGACAGCCATATGGCTGAGACAGAATACAGACCCCGCTTTGGCGCCCCTCGAGAGCAGAAACCCCGCGTCGATCCGGGCAATTCGCTCGCGCGCGTGCTGGATTTCGTCACTTTGAGCCATGGCCGGGCGGTCGCCTTTCTGGCCGTCGTCAGCTTTTTGTTCTTCCTGTCCGGCTTCTTCACCATCCCGCCCATAGACCGCGACGAAGCGCGGTTTGCGCAGGCGACCAAGCAGATGGTCGAAAATGGTGATTTCGTCGATATCCGCTTTCAGGACGAGGTCCGCTACAAGAAGCCGGTGGGCATCTACTGGATGCAGGCGGCGGTCGTGGAGGTCGCCGACAGGCTCGGCGTCCCCAATGCCGAAATCCGCATCTGGCTGTACCGGGTGCCGTCGCTGCTCGGCGCCATCGGCGCGGTGCTGCTGACCTACTGGACCGCGCTGGCCTTCGTCACCCGCCGCGGCGCGGTGCTGGCCGGCCTGATCATGTGCAGCTCGGTGCTGCTCAATGTCGAAGCCCGCATGGCCAAGACCGACGCCATGCTGCTGCTCACGGTCATGGCCGTCATGGGCGCCATGGCGCGGGTCTATCTCGCCTGGCAACGCGGTGAGGACAACAAGCAGGGCGGCTGGCTCGAGCCTTTCGTGTTCTGGACCGGCATGGCGGTGAGCATCCTGGTCAAGGGCCCGCTGATCCTGATGTTCGTCGGCTTCACCATCCTGGTGCTTGGCGTCATGGACCGCTCGGTCGGCTGGCTCGGCCGACTGAAGCCGCTGGCGGGCATTCCATGGACGCTGCTGCTGGTGCTGCCCTGGTTCGTGGCGATCTATCTCAAGGCCGGGCAGACCTTCTTCCAGGACTCGCTCGGCGGCGACATGCTGAGCAAACTGCAGGCGCAGGAGTCCCATGGCGCGCCTCCGGGCACCTATTTCCTGCTGTTCTGGGTGACGTTCTGGCCCGGTGCGCCGCTGGCCGGCATGGCGGCGCCGGCGATCTGGCGGGCGCGGCGCGAGCCGGGCGCCCAGTTCCTGCTGGCCTGGCTGGTGCCGTCCTGGATCGTGTTCGAACTGGTGATGACCAAGCTGCCGCATTATGTGCTGCCGCTCTATCCGGCCATCGCCATTCTCATCGTCGGCGCCATGGAGCGCCGCGTGCTGTCGCGCGGCTGGCTGTCGCGCGGCTCGGCCTGGTGGTTCGCCATTCCCGTGCTGGCGGCCGTAGGTGCGCTGGTGGGCTCGGTCGCCGTCGTCCGGCATCCGATGTTCCTGGCCTGGCCGTTCGCGGCCGGTGCGCTCGTCTTCGGGCTGTTCGCCTGGATGATGTATGACAATAACCGCGCCGAGCGCTCGTTGCTGTCGGGCGTGGTGGCGGCGTTCTTCATGAGCATCGCGTTCTATGCCGTGTTCCTGCCGTCGCTGCGGCCGGTGTTTCCGAGCGTGCATCTGGCGAGGGCCTTGCGCACGGTGGTCTGCGTGGCACCGAAGGCCGCTGCGGCCGGCTATCATGAGCCGAGCCTGGTCTTCATGGCCGGCACATCCACGCAACTCACCGATGGCGCGGGCGCGGCGGACTTCCTCGGGCAGGGCAGCTGTCGTTTCGCACTGGTGGAATATCGCCAGGAGCGCCAGTTCGCCCAACGCGCCGATGCCATCGGGCTGCGCTACAACATGTTCACCCGCATCGAGGGCTACAACTACTCGCAGGGC
Organism: Tardiphaga sp.; assembly: GCF_044340795.1. Taxonomy (GTDB): domain Bacteria; phylum Pseudomonadota; class Alphaproteobacteria; order Rhizobiales; family Xanthobacteraceae; genus Tardiphaga. The sequence continues at coordinate 4,153 of NZ_JBIISY010000130.1, read as the reverse complement.
AAGGCGGTCTCGATCGCGGTGTATCGCTCGGAAGGCACCGAGTGATGGCGGCACCGGGTTACGCTTCGCAACTCGGGACGATTTTATCGCAGGCGCTGGCGCAACTGGTGCGCGCGCCCTCGCATTCGCGCCGTGCGGAAGCGGCTCGCCACTGGGCGAAGCGCTCGCTGGCCTTCGGCGCGCTGACCGCCGTGGTCATCATCACCTTGATGTTCCTGCTGGATGTTCATGAAATCCAGTTGATGCCGCCGCGTGGCACGGCCAGCCTGTGGCCGCTGCGGATCGTCACGGATTTCGGCAAATCCGAATATGTCTTGTGGGCGCTGTTCGGCCTGCTGGTCGTCATCTGGCTGCTGGCGCCGCGGCTGCGGGGCATGTCGCAGGCGATCTGGCTCAGCCTCGGCACCCGCATTCAATATATCTTCCTGACGGTGCTGCTGGCGGTGATGGTCGGCGAGGTGCTGAAGGGGATCATCGGTCGCGGGCGGCCCTTTGTCGGCGGCGGCGCCAACGCGTTTCACTACAAGCATTTCGCCTGGTCCGAGATCTATGCGAGCTTTCCCTCGGGCCATGCGACCACCAGTTTCGCGCTGGCCTTTGCGGTGGCTGCGCTGTGGCCGCGGCTGCGGATGCTCATGATCGCCTATGCCATGATCATCTGCTGCAGCCGCCTGGTGCTGCTGGCGCATCATCCCAGCGACGTGGTGGCCGGCGGGCTGCTCGGCTGGGTCGTGGCGATGGCGGTGCGCTACTGGTTTGCGGCCCGGCATCTGGCCTTCATCGTCCGGCCGGGCGGGCAGATCGAACCGCTGCCGGGGCCATCCGGGGCACACCTCAAGAGGGTTGCCCGCGAGGCCGTCGCCCCATAATAAGCGGTCTTCGCGCGGCCGGCCGCGACAAGTTCCCGCAAGCCATGGCCGCCAACCGAGAGCCCTGATTTGTCCGCTTCCGATCCCGCCTCCATCGATGTTTCCATCGTCGTCCCCGTGCGCAACGAGGAGGGCAATGTCGCGCCGCTGATCGCCGAGATCGCGGCGGCGCTCGACGGGCGCTGGGCCTATGAGATCATCTACGTCAATGACGGCTCGACCGACCGCACGCCGGTGCTGCTCGCGGAATTGATGCAGGCGCGTGGCAATCTGCGCCGCATCGATCACGCGGCGTCGTCCGGGCAATCGGCGGCGGTGCGCACCGGCGTGCGCCATGCGCGCGGCGGCATCGTCGCGACGCTGGATGGCGACGGGCAGAACAATCCGGCTTTCCTGCCGAACCTGATTTCGGCGATCGCCGATGGTGGCGGGCGTGTCGGACTCGCGGCGGCGCAGCGCGTCGGCCGCAAGGATACCGGCTTCAAGAAGTTTCAGTCGCGCATCGCCAACAAGGTGCGCAATGGCGTGCTCAAGGATGGCACCCGCGACACCGGTTGCGGCCTGAAGGCGTTCCGCCGCGATGTGTTCTTGTCGCTGCCTTATTTCGATGGTCTGCATCGCTTCCTGCCGGCGCTGGTGCGTCGCGAGGGATTCGAGATCGCCTATGTGGATGTCATCGACCGGCCGCGTCACTCCGGCGTGTCGAATTACGGCTTCTTCGACCGACTGTGGGTGGGCCTGATGGACCTGGCCGGCGTGTGGTGGCTGATCCGCCGCAAGCGGACCACGCCCGTCGCAACCGAGTTCAAGTAAATGCTGATCAGCTATGGCCAGGTGCTGGGCGACTATCTCTATGACGTGTTCGTCGCCAAGTTCGATTTCTGGCTGGCTTTCGGCCTGATCGCGCAACTGCTGTTCACCGCGCGCTTCATCGTGCAGTGGATATCGAGCGAGCGCGCCGGGCAGAGCGTGGTGCCGATGGCGTTCTGGTTCTTCTCGATCGCCGGCGGCCTGATGACGCTGGTCTATGGCATCGCCAAGCGCGAGCCGGTGATCATTCTCGGCCAGGCCGCTGCCACCGTGATCTATGTCCGCAACATCATGCTGATCGTGAAGAACCGCGGCAAGGCGTCGAAGACGCTGTCGAGCTAGGGTTCTACTGCGACACCGTCATCCACCAGTGCTGAACGACGTCCGGACTGGTGAGCTGCACCGTCGCCGACGCCTCGCGCTGGCTTTTCCGATAGGCGCTGGCGGTGACACCGAAGCGCGTGCGAAAACTGCGGCTGAAATGCGCTTCGCTGCTGAAGCCGAGATCGGCTGCCAGTTTCGACAGGCGGCGGGTTTCCAGGGGATCGCTGAGCGCGGCCTGCACGGCGAGCAGCCGGCGTTCCTGCACATGCTTCATGACGCCGCCGTGATCGGCGAAGACGCGATAGAGCGTCGCACGCGAGATGTCGAGCTTCTGGGCCAGCCATTCCGGCGACAGGTCGGGCGAAGCGAGATTGTCGCGGATGGCGGCTTCGGTCAGTGCGAGGATGGTCTCGTCGGCCTGTTTCTGTTGTTCGAGCCTCGCCTCAGGCGCGGCCGTCAGCAGACGCTTGAGGAAGCCGACGGTGTCGGCGACCGTGGTTTCCACATCGGCATCGGTGAGCTGCGTACTGCGTTCCTGCAAGGAGCGGATATGCGCGGCCAGCAGGTCATTCCGGAACGCATCGAGCCGCGGCTTCATCTTGTCGAGCGGGACGCCGTCGAGCAGCGCGCGCGGCACGATCAGGGATACCGTGGAGGATGCGAAGGCGCGCGTATTCACGGGGTAGGCGAGGTCGATCATGGCGACCTTGCCGGGACCGATCGTGGTCTGCTGTCCGGTGATCTCGCCGTTGAAGCCGCCGGTCAGATAGAGATGCAGCAGCAGGTGATCCGGTGTCACCGCGATCCGCCCGGCATCGCGGACGAAGTCCTGCGCCGTGAAGGCGACCTTGGCGATGATGATGCTGCCGATGATGACGCCCGACGCGGAACCGGTCGGCGTCTTCTTGCCGGGACCGGCTGCCCGCGGCTCGAACAGCGGCGCAATCACCGCGCTCCAGGTGGCGAATGCATTGGCCTCATCCAGGCCGGTCGTGACGTAGTACAAGCGTGGAAGCGGCGACATGGTTAGCGAACTGGGCCTTGCAATCAATTTGGTCGGACTAAACACGCGTCCGCTTCTATTCGATGACCTACTGTAGAGTCCCTTATCAGCCGGCACGACAGCTACATTCGTTGCAGTCCCGGTAGTTGCAATCGTGGTGAATGTGCCGCCGAGCGGATGTCCGATCGCATTCACGCCGGTTCCGTGTGTGGCGCTTCTGCCGGAAATAACGCAGGACGGATTGGCGCTAGCGTATGAGACGCTGGGTCAAGGGAAACCGCAAGCGGCGTGCTGGATAAGCCATCATCGTGCTGTCGCGAAGAAATCCGCTCATACTAGAAGTGCGTCAGACGACGTGCGGGACGGGGAAATGTCCCGACGTCGGAGACCATTGGGGGCAATGCCTGCAGCGGGCTGCTGCAAGCATTCGCGTGTGAGCGAAGGGGACGTGACGTGGGGGCTATCGGGGGAATGCGTCGGATTTCGACGCTGTTTTTGTGCACGACCGTGCTTGGTTCTGCGTGGTTGGTGCCGGCGACGTCACAGGCCGCGGATCCCATCAATCTTCAAACCTGGCCACTCGATCTGATGAAGGCCGGAAAGGCCTATGAACGCGGCTTCACCGGCTCCGGTGTGACTGTTGCGGTCGCCGACAGCGGCTTCGATGTGAATCACATCGCACTGGCCAGCAAGTTCAACATGACCCTGGCGCGTAATTTCCTGGTTCTGAACGGAGCCACTTACAATCCGTCCGAACTGACGCCGCAAAGCGGCCTGAAGTTCGATACTCACGGTTCCCACGTAGCAGGCATCATCGCAGCTGCGAAGGTTACCGGCATCGACATGCACGGCGTTGCCTATGACGCCGCGTTGATTCCGATCCGCACGATCATTGCCAATAACGAAAGCTACAGCTACGCGCCCGGAATAGACGCCGACGCAGCGCCATTGAACTACTTCGCCTCGCTACGCAACGTGATGGTCTACAATGCGAGCTACGGTCCGAACCGGCCCGAAAATGCTCCGCCGCAGACGGTCTGGACGAACACGATGCCGAGCAGCCAGGCGGAGGTGAACGCGATCACCAGTGTGCTGCAGGCCGGCAAGATCATCGTGGCTGCGACCGGCAATGATCGCAGGGACGATC
>NZ_JBIISY010000377.1:0-4083 GCF_044340795.1 Tardiphaga sp. | reverse complement strand
TGTCGCATCGTCGGACGCGACCAATATCGAAACCCGTATCGAGCGCGATGGCGATCATTATGTGATCAATGGCCGCAAGTGGTGGTCGTCGGGCGTCGGCGATCCGCGCTGCAAGATCGCGATCCTAATGGGCAAGACCGATCCGTCGGCCGCCAAGCATCAGCAGCAGTCGCAGATCCTGGTGCCGCTCGACACCCCCGGCATCACCGTCGAGAAGATGCTGCCCGTGTTCGGCTATGACGATGCGCCGCATGGCCATGCCCAGGTGCTGCTCGAAAACGTCCGTGTGCCGAAGGAGAATATCCTGCTCGGTGAGGGGCGTGGTTTCGAGATTGCGCAGGGCCGTCTCGGTCCGGGCCGCATCCATCACTGCATGCGCACCATCGGCAAGGCCGAGGAAGCGCTGGAGAAGATGGTCCGCCGCCTGCAGTCGCGCACGGCATTCGGCCGCAAGGTCATCGAGTTCTCGGTCTGGGAGGAGCGCATCGCGCAGGCCCGCACCGATATCGAGATGAACCGTCTGCTCTGCCTCAAGGCCGCCGACATGATGGACAAGGTCGGCAACAAGACCGCGCAGCTCGAGATCGCGATGATCAAGGTTTCCGGCCCGAACATGGCGCTGAAGATCATCGACAACGCGATCCAGGCTTTCGGCGGCGCCGGTGTGTCGGATGATGCGGGTCTCGCCCGCGACTATGCGTCCATGCGCACGATGCGTCTGGCCGACGGCCCGGATGAAGTGCATAATCGTGCCATCGCCCGGCTGGAACTGAAGAAATATGCCAATGCGCCGGATACGTCGATCGAGGCGCTGGCCGGCCGGCACTAAAGGACGCAGACGAACGAAGGCTGTCATCCCCGCCTAGCACGCCGAAAGGCGTGCGCGGAGCGAGGATCCAGTTAACACCGACGCTGGCGATGTCGGCGCTTACTGGATTGCCCGGTCAAGCCGGGCAATGACAGTTGAGGGTGCGGCAAGAGAAGAAGAAACGAGGAAGCAACGTGACCGATGGTGTGAAGCGCGACGACGAATATAACGGCACACGGCCGGTCGAGGACCGCCACCGTTTCGATGAGGTGCGTCTCGAAGCCTGGATGCGCGGGCACGTGGAGGGCTATGAAGGCCCACTCACGGTGCTGCAGTTCAAGGGCGGCCAGTCAAACCCGACCTATCGGCTGAACACGCCGAAGCGCTCCTACGTCATGCGGCGCAAGCCGTTCGGCAAATTGCTGCCATCGGCGCATGCGGTCGATCGGGAATTCAAGGTGATCGCAGCACTGGGCAAGCAGGGTTTTCCGGTCGCCAAGGCCTATGCGCTGTGCACGGATGACGATGTCATCGGTTCGGCTTTCTATGTGATGTCGATGGAAGAGGGGCGGATATTCTGGGATCCCGCGCTTCCGAATGTCGACAGGAGCGAACGCCGCGCGATCTTCACCGCAAAGATCGAAACGCTGGCGCAGTTGCACAGCTACGATCCCGAGAAGATCGGGCTCGGCGACTTTGGCCGTCCCGGCAATTACTTTGCGCGGCAGGTCGATCGCTGGACCAAGCAATATCGCGCTTCCGAGACGCAGCTCATTCCCGAAATGGAGCGGCTGATCGAATGGCTGCCGACCTCGGTGCCGGAGCAGGAACGCGTGTCGGTGGTGCATGGCGACTACCGCATCGACAATATGGTGTTCAATGCCACGCAGCCGAAGGTGCAGGCGGTGCTCGACTGGGAGCTGTCGACGCTCGGCGACCCCATGGCCGACTTCACCTATCTCCTGATGCAGTGGATCATGCCGGGCCTCGACGGGCTCGACTTCAAGGCGCTCGACATCCCAACCATGGATGAAGCCGCCAAGATCTATTGCGACTATGCCGGCCGCAAGGACGTGCCCGACCTGAACTGGTATTATTGCTACAACCTGTTCCGGCTCACCGGCATTCTGCAGGGCATCGCAGGTCGCGTTCGCGACGGCACCGCATCCTCGGCCAAGGCGATGGAGTCGGCCAAGCGGACCGTGCCGCTGGCACAGGCGTCGTGGAAATACGCGCAACTGGCCGGCGCGAAATAGCCGCATTCGTGAATCTGTAGGGTGGGCAAAGGCGCGCAGCGCCGTGCCCACCTCGAGTGCGCGGCTGGTGAAGGTTGGCACAGCGCTGCCCGCCTTTTGCCCACCCTACATGCTACATTCTCCCGGCGGTCATCGTGGCGCTGTCTCCCAATCTCACCGGAAGCCTGTTCATGGCCGGCGCCATGGCGACTTTCTGTGCCACCGACGCGATCTCGAAATTCCTGCTGCCGCAGATGAATTTCGGGCAGCTGGTGCTGCTGCGCGGCATCGTGGCGGGGACGCTGATCACCGCGCTGGCTGCGCATCGGGGCGCGCTCAGGCCATTGCGCGTCCTGTTCGTGCGGCCGGTGGGGCTGCGCATCATCGGCGAGGTGGTCGGCACCATCTTCTTTCTGCAGGCCATCACGCATCTGCCGCTCGCCAATGTCTCGGCCATCATCCTGTCGCAGCCGCTGGCGATCACGCTGGGCGCCGTGCTGCTGTTCGGCGAGCGCGTGGGCTGGCGGCGCTGGCTTGCGATCGCAGCGGGCTTCGTCGGCGTGCTGATCATCGTCAAGCCGGGAGCGGACGGCTTCAATCAATTCACCTTGCTGGCGCTGGTTTCGGTGGCGTTCTATGCGCTGCGCGACCTCGCCACCAAGCAGATCCCGGCAGAAATCCCGGCGCTGTTCGTCACGCTGCTGACGACGATCTCCATGACGGCGGTCGGTGGCCTGCTGATGATGCCGCTCGGCGGCTGGTCGACGCCGTCGGTGTCGGCGCTCGCGCTGTTGACGGTGGCCGCCGTGCTGGTGCTGGCGGGATATCAATGCGTGATCATGGCGCTGCGCGTCGGCGATATCTCGGCGGTGGCGCCGTTTCGCTACACGCAGCTGCTGTGGGCGATGCTGCTCGGCTATCTCATCTTCGGCGATGTGCCCGATGGCGCGATGATCCTTGGTGCATCCATCATCGTCGCCTCCGGCCTCTACACTTTCCATCGCGAGCATGTTCGCAACCGCGAAATGCTGATGGCCGCAAAGACGGGCAGCGCGCCGACGGATGGGCCGTAGCCGCCACGCCATGCAGATCTGCGCAGCTCATCGGCGCAGGGGCCGTCTGGTTCGCACCAGTTTTTTGGTGCACAGGGAGGACCTCCTTCTGACTTCGGGATGTCTCCCGTAGCCCCTTCCAAGAAACGTTCCGGCGGAAACCTTGCCTCTTTCTCCCAATATGCGCGGAAGCCTGATGATGGCCGTGGCCATGGCGGGCTTCAGCATGAACGACGCCACCACCAAATATCTCACCGCAGACATGAACTTCGGGCAGGTCATGCTGGTGCGCGGCTCGCTCTCCATCGTGCTGGTGTTTGGGCTGGCCTGGTACCAGCAGGCGCTGCGGCCGATCAGCGTGCTGTTCAAGCTGCCGGTGGCGCTGCGCGTCTGCGGCGAGATCGGCGGCACCGCGACATTCCTCGCTGCGATCACCCATCTGCCGCTCGCCAATGTGTCAGCGATCTTCCAGTCGCTGTCGCTCGCCATCACGCTGGGTGCCGCGTTGATCTTCGGCGAGCCGGTGGGATGGCGCCGCTGGCTTGCCATTGTCGCGGGCTTCATCGGCGTGCTGATCGTGGTGCGGCCGGGCGCCGAGGGATTCAACCAGTTCACCGTGCTGGCTTTGATCTCCGTGTGCTTCTGCGTGGTCCGCGACCTCGCCACCAGCCGCATCCCGAAAGAGGTGCCGTCGGTCTTCGTCACGCTGTTGACGACCTTCGTGGTCACCATCGTCGGCGGTTGCCTGATCGTGCCGCTTGGCGGCTGGACGCCGATGTCCGGGCGGTCCATGAGCTTCCTGCTGCTCGCCGCCGTGCTGGTGCTGATCGGCTATCAATGCGTGATCATCGCGCTGCGGGCAGGGGAGATTTCCGCGGTCGCACCGTTCCGCTACACGCAACTGCTGTGGGCCATGGGACTCGGCTATCTGATCTTCGGCGATGTCCCGGATGGCTGGATGATCGTCGGCGCGGCTGTGATCGTCGGC
>NZ_JBIISY010000378.1:0-4083 GCF_044340795.1 Tardiphaga sp. | reverse complement strand
AGGGATCACGACATGGAACGGTTTTGCGCCCATGCGGAGCAATGCCAATTCGGCAAGGTGCACATTCAGCGCGCGCGATTGCGTCTCGGAGAGGATTGCCGCAGTGTCGCCGGGCTTGACCGCACAACGCTCGAAAATCTCGCAGAATGCGTCGATCCATTTCGCCTCGATGCGATCCGCCAGCATGTTGCCTCTCCATGTTTTGTAGCGATTATCGTTGGATGATAGGCGCGGTCATGTTATATGAAAAGGAATATTTTTAAGATTAAAAGGACAGCGCGACGCTTGTTTTGAAGGCAGTGCGCGTTCCCGGAGCGGCGAACTTCATGGCGACTGACAGACCGGCGCATCACGTTCCGTCCCCTGACGCAAAGCCGGATGCTGCGCAGCCGATCAATCCCGCGACCTTCCGTCAAGCGCTCGGCCAGTTTCCCACCGGCGTCACCGTCGTCACGGCACAGGCCGGCGATCACCCGCTCGGCATGACGGCGAACTCGTTTTCTTCCGTCTCGCTTGATCCACCGCTCGTGCTGTGGAGCGTCGCCAAGTCTTCACCGAGCCACGATCCATTCGTGGAAGCGGACGCCTTTGCGATCCACTTTCTCGGCGCAGATCATGGCGAACTCGCGATGCGTTTCGGCCGTCGTGGCTCCGATAAATTTGCCGATATCGATCACCGCCCTGGCGTCACCGGCGCGCCGCTGATCGATGGGCTCGCCCCCATCTTCGAATGCAAGACATGGGCGCGCTATCCCGGCGGCGATCACACCATTCTCGTCGGTGAAGTCGTGCGCTTCGTCGAACGCATTCACGATCCGCTGGTGTTTCACTCCGGCCAGATGCGTCGCATCGACAAGGGACAACGGCAGGCGCCACCGCTTGCGTCAGACAGTTTTGCGCGCAACTACCTGCCCTATCTGCTGGCGCGCGCGAGCTTCAATGTCTCCAGTGAATTTCACGCGCGACTGAAGGAATGGGACCTCACGGTGCCGGAATGGCGCGTGCTGGCCTGCCTCACCGATGTCGAGGGCCTCTCTGTCGGCGAACTCGCCGCCATGGCGCTGATGAAACAGCCGGGGCTGACCAAGACGCTGGACCGGATGGAAGGTGACGAGCTTCTCAAGCGCAAGAGCGCGTCGAATGATCGCCGCCGCGTGACGCTGCATCTCACGGCGAAGGGACGTGCGCGCGTGAAGCCGGTGCTGCAGGCGGCGCTGACGCATGAGGCGTCGGTGCTCGACCGCTTCAACGACGACGAACGCGCGACCATCAAATATGCGCTGGATTTGCTGATCGACAACAACGAAACGCCGGAGCCGTAGGATGGGTAGAGCGCAGGCGCGACAGCGCCGGAGCGAAACCCATCACAGCACGCTCGGTGCATGTGGTGATGGGTTTCGCTGCGCTCTACCCATCCTACGATCCTGCGAAAATGGCCGGGACAAGCCCGGCCATTTTGCATTTCCAACGTCTCGCCTCACTTGATCGGCGCGACGACGCTCGGGTTCTTCCACGCGGACACATCGACCTTCTTCGACAGCATCCCGGTCTCGACATAGACGTCGAGCATCTTCTGGATCGCATCGAAATTCGGCGCTGCGCCCGGGTCGCGGGCGAAATCGTTTTCCTTCAGGAGATAGGTTTCCAGCACCGGAATCGGCGCCTTCATCACCTCGTTGACAACCTTCAACGTCTCCTCGCGATTGGCGAGCGCCTTCTGCATGCCCAGGGTCAGGTCACGCACATAGGCCTTGGCGAGATCGGGGTTCTTGTCCACGAAATCGGCGCGGCAGGCTTCGAGGATGTGCACGATGCCTTCCTGCTGCTGCGACAGCGAGAACAGCTTGCGCGTGCCGCCCTTGGCTTCCATGCGCGCGGCGAAAGGCTGGTTCATCACGGCGGAGTCGACGCGGCCCGAACGCAGCGCTTCTTCCGAGAGCGCGAAGCCGACTTCAACCATCTTGATATCCTTCGCAGGATCAAGGCCGGCCTGCTTCAGCAGGATCGCCATCGGGCCATAGATGCCCGAGCCGAGCGTGTTGATCGAAAGCGTCTTGCCCTTGAGATCGGCAATGGTCTTGATCGGCGAGTCGTCCTTGACAGCCCAATAGACCGAGAAGCTGCCCGGCTTTTCGAACACGTGCTGGGCGACCACATAGGCCTTGAGGTTACCACCGACCACGCCCTGGGCCAGCGCCAGCGGTGACTGCGTCGCGCAGTCCAGCGCGCCGGCGGCCAGTGCCTGGGTCATCGGCGCGGTGCCCTGAAACTGCACCCATTCGATGTTGTATTTCTTGCCGAGATCCGCGAATTCCTGCGGCCGCTTCATCATCCAGTATTTGGATTCCTCGGCCGGAATGGTCCAGCCCACCTTGATGGTTTGCTGGGCAAATGCCGCGCCGCTGCTCAGCAACGCCCCCACACTCACTGCCCCCAAAGCCAAAGCCGCAACCACGCCACGCTTAAAAGTCCGCTTCATCGTGTATCCCCTTGTGATGCCGATAGTGAATGCAAAACTCTTGCCGAAACTCTGCCCTTCACGATTGTTTCATGCTTCAAATGACCGCGCAATACGCCTCGCAAAGGGCTATATTGTCGCGTGAGTGGGTGAGGCTTCCAGCCGGGAATTGATTCAACATGAGCAATGACTTCTTCTCCGACCTCCTCGCCTCGATCTCGGAGCGCGGCCGCAACCTGTTGCGGCTCGGCCCTGCCTCGGTGGATCCCAAACAGAATGCCATCGACCTGATCGACCTGTGCGCCGAATTGCTCTCCGGCCGCGGCGAAGCATCGGGCACGGCGATCGCGCGCGGCGTGCTGGATCGCTACCAGTCGCTGGACGACGCGGGTCGCGTGATGTTCTTCGAGACGCTGGCGCATAAATACGGACCGGATCGCGACAAGCTGGAAAAGGCCATCGAGGCCTGGCGCGCCAAGCCGACCAGCGATGGCGCCGGCGCCTTGCACATCGCCTCCGAGCCGCAGCGGCAGGAATTGTTCCGCCGGCTCAACCGCGCGCCGGGCGGCACCAGCGAACTCGTCAAGATGCGCGAGGACCTGCTCGATCTGAAGAACGGCAACAAGGAGCTGAACGCTGTCGACAGCGACGTCATTCATCTGTTCGCATCATGGTTTAACAGAGGGTTTCTCGTGCTGCGCAGGATCGACTGGTCGACCCCCGCCAACATTCTCGAGAAGGTCATCAAATATGAGGCCGTGCACGAGATCCACGACTGGGACGACCTGCGTCGCCGCATCGATCCCGTCGATCGCCGCTGCTACGCCTTCTTCCACCCTGCCCTTGTGGACGAGCCGCTGATCTTCGTCGAGGTCGCGCTGACCGAAGCCATCCCCGGCGCCATCGCGCCGCTGCTGGCCAAGGACCGCGAGCCCGTTGCCATCGAGCGTGCACGCACCGCCGTGTTCTATTCGATCTCGAACTGCCAGCGCGGGCTCGGCGGCATTTCCTTCGGCAATTTCCTGATCAAGCAGGTGGTCGAGGAACTGCGTCGCGAATTGCCGAAGCTCGACACCTTCGTCACGCTGTCGCCGGTGCCCGGCTTCATGAAGTGGCTGAAGAAGGCGGATGACCTCAACCTGACGAACGAGGATCGCGCGCTGGTGGACCTGCTCGACGATCCGCTCTGGGTCAACGACACGGCCTTGCGCGAGCAGCTCAAGCCGGTGATGGAAGGCCTTGCCGCGCATTACTTCCTGAAGGCGAAGAACGCCCGCGGCGGCCCCGTGGATTCCGTTGCCCGCTTCCATCTCGGCAATGGCGCGCGGCTGGAGCGCATCGACTGGCTCGGCGATATGTCGGCCAAGGGCCTGCGCGAATCCGCCAGCCTGATGGTGAATTATCTCTATCGCCTCGAAGACATCGAGAAGAACCACGAAGCCTATGCCGATCACTACGAGATCGCGGCATCGAGCGCAGTGAAGAAGCTGCTCAAGACCGAAGGCGGCGGATTGAAGCTGCTGGACAGCATGCGGTTTTCACGGGCGGAGTGAGAGCTCTTGTCGTCCCGGCGGACGCCGGGACCCATAACCTCCGAGTCAAAAATCAAGGCTCCGTAGGGATGA
>NZ_JBIISY010000129.1:0-16541 GCF_044340795.1 Tardiphaga sp. | reverse complement strand
CTCGCCGCCAGTGACCACGATACTGTCATCGATCTGATCGCCGAACTCGCCGGTGCCGCCCATCGAGGCACTGCACCGAAAGACAAGATGGTCGCGCGCTGACCTCACAAGCATCGTCGCCGACCTTTTCATCGAACCGGGAATATCACTTGCAGGATATGAAGACCGACACACGGCATCTGGATGGGCTGCGCATCGTCGCGGCCAGCGCTGTCGTGATCCTGCATTATGCAGACTATGTGAAGGACCATGCCGTCGGTCGCTTCATGGTCGATCACACCTGGCACTTCAACCTGTTCGTCGATCTGTTCTTCGTGATCTCCGGCTATGTGATCGCGAGCCAGTATCTCGCCAAGGTCGACACCCCGGCCGCCATCGGCCGCTTCCTGTGGCGACGCTTTGCCCGCATTTACCCGCTGCATCTTGCCACGCTGGCCTTCTATGTGGCGATCGCGCTGGCGCTGTATTTCGGCATCGCGCGCGGCGAAAATCCTGCGCGCTATCCGCTCTCGGACATTCCGGCGCAATTGCTGCTGCTGCACGCCATCGATGGCGCGCGCCTGACCTTCAACTTCCCGAGCTGGTCGCTCTCGGCGGAATTCTTCTGCTATGTGTTGTTTCCGTTGATGGCGATCCTGCTCAGCCGCCGCAAGCCGGTGATCCTGGTGCTGATCGCCGTGCCATTCATCGCCAATACGCTAGTGACCGTGCTGGCGGGCAGCGAGCCATGGCCGGACTGGATCAACAAGGGCGGCGCATTTCGCGCGCTGCCGGCGTTCAATCTCGGTATCGCCTGCTATCTCTATCGCGACCGGATCAAAGCACTGCCAGCCATGCCGGGCCTGCTCTCGGCGTCGCTCGTCCTCTTTGTGCTGATCGGCGCCTATCTCAACATCTATGTTGCGCTGCTGATGATCTATGCCATCGCGCTGCTGGCCATCCATCATGATTGCGCCGGCCAGACCACGCTGTTCTCGAAGCTCGGCTTCGAGCGCTGGTCGGATCTCACTTACTCTTCCTATATGCTGCATATCCCGGTCGCCACCGTCGTCCTGACGCTTGCGTCGCGCTATCTCGCGCCGATCCTGCCCGGTGGAAAACTGGCGCTTCTGCCGGTGGCCATCATCGTGCTGGCGGTCCTCAGCGTGCTGTCGCTGCGCTATTTCGAGACGCCGATGCGGCGCACACTCAATGACCTCTATGATCGTCAATTCCGTCCGCGCATCGGCGCGACGCCGTTGTCCGGGCAGACCTGAGCGATGACGAGCATGGTGCAGGCCGAAGCGGCAACCGTGGAACAGCCGGCGCGCGCAGTGGCCGCCAGCCGCGATGGTGCCATCGACACCATGCGCGGCGTCGCCATTCTGATGGTGATCGGCATCCATGCGCTGCAGCAGCCGCTCGATGCCTCCTGGAAGATCGGGCTCGACGCGTTGCTGCGGCCGTGCGTGCCGATCTTCCTGTTTGCGTCCGGCTATCTCACCGGATTGTCCGGCCGCGTGCCGGTGACCAAGCGGCTGATCGCCACCGTGATTCCCTATGCGATCGCCTTTGTCGCCGCCTATATCTATATGGCGCTGCTGAACCCGGCGATGGATCATCGCATCACCACGACCATCGCGCGGTTCGGGCTCGCTTACGTCTTCGTCTACTATTACGTGTTCGTCTATATCGGCTGCACGCTGCTGCTGTGGCTGGTGCTGTGGTTCGCCACCCGCGTGCCGGAGCAGGCGGAGCAGCGCTTGCAGGTCCTGCTGCTGATCACCATCGCTGTCGGCCTCGTGACCGGCGCCTATCTCGATCCCGCGCTGGCGCGCTTCGGCATGTCCGACGGTGTGATTGAGGAATTCCGCATGCGCGACATTCCGTTCTGGTTCGCCTTTGCGGCGCTGGGGATGCTGGTGGCGCGGGCATCGATCCGTGCGGTGCTGCTCGACATGCTGCCGACGCTCGGCGTCGCGACGCTGATCGCCTATGTGATCTACACCGCCGTGCGCATGGCCGCGATCGGCGACGCCGCCGCTTATGATTCCACGGCCTTCTTCTTCTATGCCGCCACCCTCAGCGTGTTGCTGCTGGCCTCGCGCGTCGATGTCCCGTTTCTCGCGACACTCGGCGCCGGCAGCTATTTCATCTATCTCTGGCACATCTTCGTCATCATGGCGCTGCGCGATCTCGGCGGCTTCCGCGCTCTTGGCGGTGTCGCAGCGACACTGCTGATGTATGTGATTGCACTCGTCGTCACCGGCGCGGCCCTGCTGGCCCTGCGCCAATGGGCGCCGCCGCGCGTGCTGCGCACTCTGGGGGCGTGACGCATGCTGCTGAAGCGCACCATTCTCTATCTTCCGGCTCAGGTCGTCGGCCCGCTGTTCCAGCTGGTGGCAATGATCGTGTGGACCCATGTGGTCAACGAGCATACGCTGGGCGTGATCACGCTGATCACCGCCACCCATGAACTGCTGCAGCTCGCATTCCTGGCGTGGTGGTCGCAATATGCGCTGCGCTTCTTCGGGCGCTACCATGAAGGCGAGGAAGCCGAGCGCTTCTATCGCACCGAAAACGTCGTCATCCTGCTGTCATTGGTGCTGCAGAGCGCAGCGGTCGTCGCCGTGCTCTACACGGTGATTGCCACCGACACCAATCCGATGCTGCTCGGCGCCACCATCGCCTATGTGATCAGCCGATCGCTCAATCTCTATATCGCCGAGCGTGCCCGCGTGCGGCATCAGATCGGCGTCTACTCGATCCAGCAGATCGTCGGCCCCGCGGTCGGCTTCCTGCTCGGCCTGCTGCTGATCGAAACCATCAGCCCGGCACCGGAATGGCCGCTGCTGGGCTATGCCGCCGCGCAGCTGTTCGCCGCGCTGATCGTGTTGCCGAAGATCGGCTATAGCCGGCGCATCTGGCCGATCGACCGCGAGATCATCCGCCACGCCCTCAGCTATGGCATCCCGCTCATCTTCGGTGGCGCGCTCGGCTGGGTCGGGCTGAACGCGTCCCGCTTCGTGGTCAATGACATGCTCGGCGTCGCCGCGGCTGGCCTGTTCGCGGTCGGCTATGGGCTTGGCCAGCGCGCTGCCGCCGTCGCCGCGATGCTGGTCACGGCCGCCGCCTTCCCGCTCGCGGTGAAGAGCATGGAGCAGAATGGCAGCCAGGCGGCCATGCGCCAGCTCTCGGACAATGGTGCATTGCTGCTCGGCATCCTGGCACCGAGCATCGCCGGCATCTTCCTGCTGCGCGCGGAGATCGTGCATCTGCTCATCGCCGCACCATTCCAGACCGTCACGCTGGCGATCCTGCCGCTGTCCACACTGGCCGGATCGATCCGCAACATTCGCGCGCATTTCGGCGACCAGGTCTTCCTGCTGCAAAGCAAGACGCGCCTGATGGTGGTGGTGTCGGCCATCGATGCGGTGGTGACCATCATCGCCAGCCTGATCTGCATCCATTTCTGGGGCCTCGTCGGCGCGGCGGCGGCCACTGTCATCTCCGCCGTCGCCGCCGCATCGGTCAGCTTTGCACTGGGCTTCACGCGCTTCGGCCTGACGCTGCCCTGGACCCATATCGCCCGCATCGCCATCGCCACGCTGGCCATGGCCATGCTGCTGACGCGGCTGCCGGAAGCGAAGTCCTATGCTGTGCTGGCCGCGCATATCGCATCCGGCGCCGCGATCTATGTGGTGGTTCTTGCCGTCCTGTATGGGCCGACGCTGTTGCGCATGGTCCGGCGTCAGCCCCGTTTTTCCTGACCTATCCGCGCTTCGAATTCTCGAAGGCGCGGGCCATGGCGAACCACAGCGGCTTCTTCTGCATGTCCGCATCATAGGGCAATGGCCGCGGCAGACGCTGCGTGGTCGGATCCTTCTGCAGCGCGATCCCCTTGTAGAACGAGTAGTGATCCGACAGCTGCCAGGTGATGACCGCTTTCACGGCCGGAACCTGCAACACACTGGTGAGGAATTTTTCGGCGGTCTCCGCGATCACCTTGTCGCGCGCCACCACATCGTCCGGGAATGTGTCATCACGCACATCAAATTCTGTGATGTAGATATCAATCTTTCGCTCGGCGAGCGCGTGCACGAATTCGAGAAAGCGCTGCGGGTCGTGCGGATAGCGCGGTTGCAGATGCCCCTGCAGGCCGACGGCATCCAGCCTCACCCCCGCATGCTGCAACTCATCGACAAGACGCAGCATGCCTGCGCGCGACGTGCGACCGACATCGTCGTCGCGCTCGGTCTGCGCCTCGTTGAGGACGAATTTGCTTTTCTTGTCGACCAGCGCAGCACGTTCGAATGCACGCTTGATGTAACCGGTGCCGAACGCATCGTACCAGGGGCCCAGCCGATATCCGCCGGGCGCCTTGTGGCCGGGCCAGAACGGCTCATTGACGATGTCCCAGGAATGCAATTGTCCCGCGTAACGTCCCACCACCTGGTCGATATAATGATCGAAGAATTTTCGACGTTCTTCGATACTCATTGCCTTGATCCATTGTGGAACCCAGTCATTCCAGATCAGGCAGTGGCCCCGCATGGGAATCCTGTTGTTCGCGCAGAACTGGAGCAATCGGTCGCCGGCCTCGAAGCGCAATGCGCCTGATTGCGGCGCTATCGTGCCCATCTTCAGTGCAACATCGGTGGTGATGATCTTCGTCTGACTCGTGTAGAGCTCACGGTAAGCGACATCCTTGTCGATCACCGGTCCCGCTGCAGCACCGAACATCAATCCATTTTTCGCCGCAATCGCACCCAGACTCTGCGCTGCGCTCTGCGTTTGAGGAGCAGCGACCGCATCGCGATGCATGGCAAGTGTAGCGCCTGCAAGAATCGCCAGCGACTTTCTCCTTGAGCACTCAAACATATTCACTCTCCATCGATACAAAACAGTGATGCGACTGATCCGGTATCAAGCGACCGCATCGCCATCGTTGCGTCGCAATAGTTCGTTTTCATGTCCGCCATGTCGAGGAGAGTGTCTTTCGGCTTTGCGTGCAGGCACTGCTTCTCTGATGAGCAGATGGTGTGTGTATGCGAGGCGTAACTCGACCACATCGTCACCAGGGGAGCGACATGGTTGACACACAGCTTTCACAAGCACCTTCGGCCGGTGAAACTCCGGAAAGTAACAATCTCACTGTCGATGGCGTGACCATCAATGTGTCGTCGCTCTCGGAAGCCGTCACATCGATCGTCGATGCCGCCGAACAGGGCGAGAATTTCAGCGTCTGCACATTGAACCTCGATCATGTCGTTCAATTGCAACAAAAGCCCGACTTTCGCGCAGCGTATCGTCGCGCGCGCTTCGTCACCGCCGATGGTTTTCCAATCGTCGTGCTGAGCCGGCTGCTCGGCGTTCCGATCTCGCGCACCACCGGTGCCGATCTCGTGGAACCGCTGTGCGCCGCCGCTGGCGAGAAGGGGCTGCCGATCTTCCTGTTCGGCTCCGATCAATCCACGCTGGAAAAATCCGCCGCCGAGTTGAAGCGCCGTTATCCCGGGCTGGAAGTCGCCGGCGTGTTCGCACCCGGTCGCAATTTCAGTGCCTATTCCGAAGAGGCCGACGAAGCGATTGCCCGCATTCGGGCGTCCGGCGCGAAATTGTGCTTTCTCGCGCTCGGTGCGCCCAAGCAGGAAGTCTTCGCCTCGCGTTGTCTCGATGAATTGAACGGCACCGGCTTCCTGTGCATCGGCGCTTCGCTCGATTTCATCGCCGGCACGCAGGTGCGCGCGCCGATGTTCGCGCAGAAGGCCGGGCTCGAATGGGCCTGGCGCATGATCAACAATCCGGGCCGCCTCGCGCCGCGTTATGCGCGCTGCGCCGCGGCCGTACCGCGCCTGCTCGCCGGCACGCTGCCGCAGATCCTCACGGCCCGCACCCGGTTCTTCACAACGTCCCGCACAAGGAAAGCCGCATGACGTCCACGCTGACCCTCGGCCTGCGCGCCCGTAATGCGGCTCCCACCCGGCGCCGCTATCAGATCTGCCTGATCCATCCTTTCGATCCGCGTGGTCAGAAGGTGGGCGGCCTGGAAACCTACATTCGTGACTTCATCACGTTTCATCCGGACGATACCGATCTTCTGTTCGTCGGCGTCGATTCGGTCGGCGACCTGAAGCTCGGTGAAATCCGCCGCCTCACCTTCCGCGGCCGGGACTTCGATTTCCTGCCGATCCTGCGTTACACGGACCAGCAGGCGCGCGAAGCCGCCAAGACCATTCGCTCCTCGCTCACCGGCCAGTTCTTCTCGGCGCTGCTGCGCCATTTCATCCCGGTGTCGCGCCTGATCCGCGAACGCGGCTGCACCGTCGACCTGCGTCGCGTGGAATTCTCCTGGCTGCCGACCCTGCTCCGCCGTCCCTATGTGCAGATGCTGCATGGCGAGGGCGCGCCGAAGCTGCAGATGGATTCGCTGCTGCGGAAGTATTCCTTCGTCCATAATTTCGGCGAGCGCTTCGCCGTCTCCACCAGTTCGCACTTCCTCTGCGTCAATCCGTTCATCACCGAACGGCTGAAGAACACCTATCCGTCGCAGAAGGACAAGATCGACACGCTGTGGACCTGGGTGAATACG
Organism: Tardiphaga sp.; assembly: GCF_044340795.1. GTDB lineage: Bacteria > Pseudomonadota > Alphaproteobacteria > Rhizobiales > Xanthobacteraceae > Tardiphaga. The sequence continues at coordinate 9,970 of NZ_JBIISY010000129.1, read as the reverse complement.
GATATCTTTAAGCCGCAGCCTTTCGCTGACAGCACCGATCCGTTCCGCGTGATCTTTGCCGGCCGTCTCGATGAATTCAAGGATCCGCCCCTGATGTTCCGCACCATCGCGCGACTGCGCGAGAAGCTGAAAGGAAAGCTGGAATTCCACTATATCGGCACCAGCGATCCACATCGCTTCGCGGAATTCGCCGCCATCGAAGACATCACCGTGCGCCATGGCTTCAAGGACGCACTCGGCATGGCCTCGACATTGGCGAACGCCCATGCGGGCATCCTGACGTCGGAGTTCGAAGGCATGCCACGCTGTGTGCTGGAAACGCTTGCCGTCGGGCGCCCGACCGTGGCCGTGCATCTGCCGCAACTCGAAGCTGTCATTCACGATGGGCGGAGCGGCTATCTGATCCCGCGCAGCAATTCGCGTGACGAGATGGTGGAAGCGCTCGCCGATCGTTTCGTCGATGTCCGCAATGCCATCGACAGCGGCACGCTCGACCCCTTCGATGTGGCCGGCGCCATCGCCGATTTCACGCCGGCGACCCAGCTCGCGCGTGTCTACACCTATCACCAGCAGATCCAGGATGCCCGCGGGCTGACGCCCTCGCCCGCACATTGAGGTTCGGGATTCGAGACGTGAATATCCTGCTGCTCACCAGCGAATACGCCCCGATGCGGGGCGGCATTGGCACTTATGCACGCGAGATCGCCGCTGCGGCGACGGAGCTCGGCGCAAAGGTGACGATGGTCGCGCCCGATTACGGAGAGGACACGTCCGATGCGGACAAGGCTTCCCCCTTCCCGGTGCATCGCTTCAGCGGCGGCCTGCATTCGGCGCGCGACCTGCCCGCCAAGATCATGCTGGCGCGCCGCCGTGTCGGCGCCGCGCCCTTCGATGTGGTGCATGCAGCCGACTGGCCGTTCTTCATTCCGGTGGCGCTCGCGCGTGGCCGCACCCCTGCCCGCGTGCTGATGACGGTGCATGGCACCGAGATCAACGAGACCCAGACCTCACTCAAGCGGCTCGCCATCCGGTGCAGCGGCGTGTTCGGCCCGCGCACCGAAGTCGCCGCCAACAGCCGCTTCACCCGCGACCTGTTTCGCGAGAAGTTCGATATCGACGAGGGGCGCATTCATGCGATCCGGCTTGGCGTGTCGGATTTCTGGTCCGGTCGCCGCAGCGAGCGCGGCTATGTTCGCGCCCGTCGCGAGATCGAACCCGACCGCATCGTCATGGTCACCGTGGCGCGGATCACGCGGCGCAAGGGTCACCACCTCACGCTTGCGGCTTTGGCACGCCTGCCCGACCACATCCGCCGCCGTATCACCTGGCTGGTGATCGGCCCGGAGGGCGAATCCGATTATGTCGATGAAGTGCGCAGCATGATCCAGAGCTCCGATTGCGACGTCCGCCTGCTCGGCGCGCTCTCGAATGAAGAAATCCGCGATCTCTACGGCGCGTCGGACTTCTTCTGCCTGACCGGCCTGCCCGAATCCTCCGGGCGCGTGGAAGGTTTCGGCCTCGTCTATCTCGAGGCCGGGGCCGCAGGGCTGCCAAGCATCGCCAGCGATATCGGTGGCGTGCCCGATGCCGTGCTGGCCGGTGAATCCGGCCTGCTGGTGCAACCGCGTATCGACATGATCACTAGTTTGATCCAGCAGATTGCCGAGGACAGTGATCTCCGCACCCGTCTGGCCGGCGGCGCGCGCGCCCATGCCCGCGACCTGTCCTGGGAACGCTGCGCGGCCGAGACCTATCGGCTGCCGCGCCCGCGATCCTCTGCGCGCATCGCGGCGATTTCAGCATGAAGGGGCCGGTCCTCGCGCTGGCTCTGCTTGCGGTCTCCACGGCAGCGCAGGCCAGTAGCTGCAACAAGAGCCGGGAGTATCTGCTCGGCGGCCTCGCCGGCGAATTGCAGATGACGCCGCAAACCTATGACGGGCTGTTCAAGGTCTGCGAGGCCACGGCAACGATGCCGAGCGTGCAGGACGCTTTCATCCTGAAGGATGGCGGCATCGGCGTCATCCCGAAGCAGGACACCGTCCCGGCCACTGCCGCAACACTGTCGCGCTTCTGCGACGCCAATCCGCGCGCAACGCTCCGCTTCATCTCGAAGAAGGATCTGTTGCGCGCCAAGTCCACGTCGCAGATCGTCGGCCTGTCGTCGACGGGCGTAACGTCGTGCAAGAAGATCAAGGGCCTGATGTAGGCATCAGGCCCCGTTCATCGCCTCAGACGATCAATACATCATGCGAGGTCAGCGGCGCCGTCACGCCTTTCAGCGTGATCGATGCATCATGACCGAGATCGATCACCGTATCCTGGCCGACCACATGAACAGCCAGCTGCGACAGATCCTTTGCGATCGAGGATGCGATCTGGATCACGTCGTGATTGGCCCCCTGCCCGGCATGGAAATTGTTGATCACGTCATGGCCGCCCGCCTGCTTGAACACGAATGTGTCGCCACCGGCGCTGTTCATGATGTCGTTGCCGCTGGTTGAGGTCAGCGTGACGCCGGCCTTGTAGGCCGTCATCGTGTGCGAACCGTCCTTGTTGTCGAACACCGAGGCCAGACGCTGGCCCGATGCGTCCAGCATGTCATGCTTGGCGGCATAGGCCTGATTGGTGATGCCGAACGTGTCGACGCTCTTGCTGCCATCGGCACCGCGCGTGGTGACGCTGGTGAGCGCGCCATTGGTCGCAAAGCTCGACTGCACATAGGCACCGTCGGTCTGCGTCACGGTCTCGGTCTTGAGATGGCTGGCATCGTCATATTGCGCCAGCGTCTTGATCCCGGCGCTGTCCACCGACTGCTTCAGCGCCAGCGAGCCATCCTTGTGGAACTGCTCGATCAGCACGCTCTTGCCGGCAGCATCGCGCACGACATGCTCGGTGGTATAGGCCTTGCCGGCGATATCATAGGTCATGGTGTCGCGGATGCCGTCCGCGCTGCGGATGGTCTGGCTGGAAATGCCGCCATCAAGTTTATAGGCCGTCTGCACAAAGGAGCCGTCGGTCCGGGTGACCGTCTGCTGCGACAGATGGCCCGTCGCATCATACTGGCTGAACGTCTTGGTGCCGGCGGCGTCCACGGTCTGCTTCATGGCCAGCGTGCCGTCACTGTGGAAGCCCTCGATCAGCATGCTCTTGCCGGACGCATCGGTTACCGTATGGCGCGACGTGTAATCCTGCCCGGTGATGCCGTAATCGCGGATCTCGCGCGTGCCGTCCGCGTTGCGGATCGTGGCATTGGTCTGGAAGCCAGCCGCATTGAAGGCGAACTGCTGGAACGAGCCATCCGAAAAGCTGTTCAGCAGCTTGGTCAGGTGGCCCGCGTCATCGTAGTCGCTATAGGAGACCGAGCCGTCGCCATTCACCACTTGGCGGAAGGCAAGATCGCCATCGCTGTAATAACGCTCGACCAGCTGGGTCTTGCCGCCTGCCGCGATCACGCTGTGCTCGGATGTATAGCTCTTGCCCATGATATCGCGCGTATAGACATCGCGCGAACCGTCGGCATTACGGAAGGTCTCGCTGGTGACCGTCGTGCCGTTGGACGCCAGCGCCTGGTATTCGGCGCCCTTGGCAAGGGCCGACTGGCTGGCCATGAATCCGGCCGTGCTCACGGTCGCATCGGCGAACTGGAAATATTCCACATTGACGATCCGATCGGTGCCATCGCGCGCGGCGACGCCATCGGTGACGACGAGCTCGCCATTCACGAAGGAGATCTTGTAATCCGCAGCCTTGCCGGAAAACACCGCGGTATCGATGCCATCACCGCCATCGATGAAATCATTGCCGATTCCACCGGTGATAATGTCGTTGCCGGCGCCGCCATAGATGATGTCATTGTCGCTATTGGCGCCATAGAACCAATCCTGATGCGCAGCAGCATCGACGTGGATGCTCCGGACATAGAGATCGAACGTGCCGGGCGCGCTGGCATTGATTGCATCCTTCGGCGCCACGGAGACGCCATTGATCACGAGGTCCTTCAGATGCAGCGCGCGGCCCGGCGCTGAATTCATCAGCTGGACGTCAAGGCTGCTGATCTGATCGGGATTGGCAAAGGTCAGGGTATAGGTCTGATAGCCGGCCGGATCGGTGGCCGGGCTGAATTCCAGCACCGCCGACACGGGCTGGCCATTCACCAGCACCTGCACCTGCGCATTCGCGCCGGACGCCGCCGTGCCATAGCCGGTCAGGGTGATGGTCGTCGTTGCGAGCTTGCCCTGCGTGGCCGGCCCGCCGATGATCACGTCATTGCCGTCGCCGCCATAGATGACGTCATTGCCAAGGCCGGCATTGATGGTGTCGTTGCCGCGGCCGAGATCGATCACGTCATGGGTTGCGGAGCCTGTGATGTTGAGATCGAGCGACGTGCCATTGCCCTTGAAATATTGCGCGACGATGGCCTCGGCCGGCTTGCCCATGGGCGAATAGCCGGTCTCGTTATATTTGCCGTTGAGATCCCACTGCCACAGCTCGACGCCTTTCATCCAGCTGCCGCCATGGGCGCTCCAGACCTGGAAGAAGGCATTATAGGCATCGGCCTGCTCGGCCACATCCGCCGGCGCATTGGCGGTCCAGGAGCCCGGACGCATCGCCGTGCCATCCATGCTGCGGAAGCCGGCCTCGGTCATCAGGACCTGCTTGCCATAGGTCTCCGACAGCGAATGCAGGAAATCCACCGGCGATTTGTAATCGAAGGCGGCTGCGTAATACGGATTGTAGGGAACCTCGGTCCAGGCGTGGATCATCTCCTGCACCGTCGGTGTCGTGCTCGATGTCAGCGGCGGATAGGTGTTGACGCCGATGATGTCGAGCTGATCCCAGAAGCTGACCTTCAAAGCTTCGTCGGTGGCAGCCGAATAGGTCAGTTCCCCGTGATAGACCTGACGCACCGACGAGATGATATCAATCCAGTAACCACGATAGGCACTGCCCGTCAGGCTGCTCATTTCATTGCCGATCACGAACGTATCGACGCCGCCCTGCTGCGCGATCTCCGCGAGACGCACGATCTCGGTTTTGTAGGATGCGAAGAATGCGCTGATATCGCTCGGCGACAGGGTCATGGAACCCGTCCCGTCGAGTGGCGAGATCGCCGCCTTGAACACGACGTTCAATCCCGCCGCATCCGCTGCCTTGAAACCTGCAAGCAGGCTCGCATCACTCTCGGTCTTGCCGGGATGCGCGAACACGTCTGCCGTTGTCTTGTTGTCGGTCCAGATGCGCGCCGTGAGGCTCACTGAATTGGAACCGAGCGCTGCGATCTGCTGAAACGACTGCGCTGCCGATGCGCTGGCGAATTGTCCGTTCCACTCCGACAATGCGCCGAAGCCCTGCACTTCAAAAAGATTTGCCACTGAATGATCTCCGCTGTTGGCGGACGCTTACCGCAATGAATTAACGGCAGCCTTAAGAGACCGATCCAAAGTTTTATGAAAGCGGAATTTCAAATCGCATGTGTCGACGATGCGTCACTGCGTGATCTCGGCAACAAGGCAATGCGGTTCCTGCAAAGGAACAACGCATCTGCTGCGAGATGATGCAGATTTATAGTTACGTGACGTAGGCCAACGCCGGAGTTCCATTTAAAAGAGGAAAGCCGACGCGGATGATCACGCCGGCTCGGGAGGATGTTTGATTTGTCCGATCGTCAGAAGCCGACGTTGCGCTTGCCTTTGGTCTGCAGCATCTGCCGCGCTTCGTCGGGGGTGGCGATCTCCAGCGACAGGCCTTCGAGGATCTCACGGATCTTGGCGACCTGTGCGCCGTTCGATGTCGCGAGTTCGCCGCGGCCGAGATAGAGATTGTCTTCAAGACCAACGCGCACATTACCACCGAGGATCGCCGACATGGTGACCAGCGGAAACTGATGCCGGCCGGCGCCCAGCACCGACAGATAATAGTCGTTGCCGAACAACCGGTCGGCCGTGGATTTCATATGCATGAGGTTTTCGGGATCCGGCCCGATGCCCCCGAGAATACCGAAAATGCATTGCACGAAGAAAGGCGGCTTCACCAATCCGCGGCCGACGAAATGCGCGAGATTGTAGAGATGGCCGACATCATAGCATTCGAATTCGAAGCGGGTGCCGTGATCGCCGAGCTCGCGCATGCCGCGCTCGATCTGCGAAAAGGTGTTCGACAGAATGAAGTCGGTGGTGCCTTCGAGATAAGGTCGCTCCCAGTCGTGCTGGAATTCCTTGAAGCGGCTGGCGGCACCGGAGATGTTGAAATTGAACGACCCCATATTCATCGAGGCGATTTCGGGCTTGGCCCAGTTCGCCGCGGCGAGGCGCTCGTCCATGGTCATGCCGAGACCGGCACCGGTGGTGATGTTGATGATGCCGTCACAGCGGTCATGGATCTCCGGCAGGAATTTTGCGTAGATGTCCTTGTCCTGGGTCGGGCGTCCGGTTTCCGGCACGCGTGCATGGAGATGCACGATCGCCGCACCAGCTTCCACCGCGCCGACGGCCTGATCGGCGATCTGTTGCGGGGTCACCGGCAGATGCGGTGACATGGACGGCGTGTGGATCGAGCCGGTGATCGCGCAGCTGATGATGGTTTTGTTGCTCCGTCGCATGGGACCTCCTCAACCGTTCTTCTGCTTGATGAGTGCGATCAGCGCGGCATCGCGTTGCTTGACGAGGTCGACCCGCGAGCGGCCGGCAGCTTCCTGCGCCACGCCCTCGATCAGCGCCGCATTGACCTCGGGCCCAAGTTGCGGCGTGCCGAGATCGCGCCACCAATCTTCCATCGCAGGACCGATGTGATCAAGGAAATGTTTCATGCCGCCCTCGCCACCCGCGAGATTGAAGATCATATGCGGCCCCATGATCGCCCAGCGCAGGCCCGGCCCTTGCGCCACGGCTGTGTCGACATCCTCGACACTGGCGATCCCGCTCGTCACCGCATGCACCGCCTCACGCCACAGCGCCGCCTGCAGGCGATTGGCGAGATGGCCGGGGACTTCCTTGTTGAGCCGGATCGGCGCCTTGCCGGCGCGGCGGTAAAAGGCATCGAGCCAGGTCAGCACATCGGGCGATGTCCTGTTGCCGCCGACGATCTCCACCAGCGGTACCAGATGCGGCGGATTGAAGGGATGGCCGACGGCGAAACGCTCGGGAGTCTTGAGACCTTCCTGCAGGTCGCTCATCACGAGGCCCGACGTGCTCGAGGCCACGATGACGCCGGGCTTCAGGCTCGCTTCAAGATCGGCGTAAAGCCTCCGCTTGATATCGGCGCGCTCGGGCCCGCTCTCCTGCACGAAATCCGCATCGCGCACGGCGTCTGCCAGATCGGAGGAGAAACGCCACGCCTTTGGCGTCTTGTCGCCGGCGACGCCGAGCGCGAGCAGGCCCTGCCAGGCATTGGCAATCAGATCACGCGTAGCGGCTTCGGCGGAGGGCTGCGGATCATAGATGGTGACGTCATAGCCATGGGCCAGAAACAGCGCGGCCCAGCTGGCGCCGATGGTACCCGATCCGACAACAGCGATGTGACGAACGGCATCCGGAGCAATCAGTGACATGTGGTCTTGTTCTCTGCGTAAGCGTTTCCTCAGCTCGCAGTGTGGCAAGCCAGGCCGCCACGGGCAATTGCATTTGCTGCGGCCGCATGTCCGGGCGGCGCAATACTGATGCGCGGCGGACTAGGCGCCGGCGCAGGCCGGATGCGGCTTGGTCACGCGCTCGGTGGAGACCGGAAAGCGCTCCAGCTTGCCGGCCGGCCGCGTCGGCCGCAACACGAGGTCGCCGCCGCAATTCGGGCAGCGACCACCGAGCCGCGTTTCGGCGCAGCTGGCGCAGAAGGTGCATTCGAAGGTGCAGATGCGCGCCTGCGGGTCGCCATTGGGAAGATCACGATCGCAGCATTCGCAGTTCGGTCTGATCGCAAGCACCATGGTCGCTCTCCCCCTTTTCCCAACTATTGGGGCACGTTACGACACCTTGCCCATTTCCTTCAGCGTCTCCTTGAACGCATCGAGACCGGCCGGAATGCCGCAATAGACGGTCGCGTGCAGCGGCACTTCCTTGTAACTCATGCCAAGTTTTTCTCGATCAATCGTGGGATCGCTCTACCATCGCGCGCCTTTGCGTGCATGCGCCGCACGCGCATCTCAGAGATGTGGCCAAACCCGCGCAAGACCACTTGCAGCCGGCGCCATTCCCGGCTATCCCCTCGCCTCTACGCTCCCTTCGTCTAGCGGTTAGGATTTTTTTATCCCCCTTTGACCTTACCACCCGTGTAAGTTCAAAGAGTTAGGTCTGGTAGACCTACCGCGCTTGACTGAAGAAGAGCTACATGGCAGAGTTCGGAATATATTCCTGCTCCCTTCGTCTAGCGGTTAGGACGCGGCCCTCTCAAGGCTGAAACAGGGGTTCGATTCCCCTAGGGAGCGCCACTTGCGTCCAAAACTGCGAACACCGGCTTCGGAGACGCTTTTCCCGCCGATCACCTGTTCCAGCCTTGCACCGTCCCCAATAATCCGGATGCTTGCGTCGTCTACCTCGATACGGTCAACGACCGCCCGGAGGTAGGATTTGCGGAGCGGGATTTCGCCATTGGCGATATTTTCGCGCATGACCCGGCCGAATTGCTCGATCGCAGCCAAGGGGATTTCACCCGGAGGAGCAGCCTGAGCCTGGATGCGGTCGAGCGCGGCCTGAGCTCGTTCGCGGTCGAGTTTGAGGCTGGCGACACGATCTGTCAGAATATCGTCGAGTTCAGCAATACCCTCCTCAACCATCCGGTAAAGCCGCTTCAACTTGTCAGCCGCGTCTGTAACCTCCCGTTGCAACGATACCACGCGGCGATCTACCTCGACGGCCTTCTCGGCGCGGCATGCAAAGGCGGCAGCGAGAATCGCCACCAAACGCTCGGTCGTAAACAGCCGTTTGGACAAATGCTCGACCACGAGATTGTCGAGCGTGTCCATGCGGACCGTGCGGCCCTTGCAGGCCGTCTTTCCCTTCCGGAGCCAGGTCGAGCAGGCATAATATTTATGAACCTGCCCGGACCTTGATGTCCCCGTCCGCATCGTCATGGCCCCCTCGCACGAGGCGCAAGTGGCCAAGCCCGTCAGCAGGACCGGGCCGGTAACGACACGCGGGGCGGTCACGCGCGGATTGTGCGCTTTGAGCGTAGCCTGCACCGCATCGAACTCGGCTCGTTCAATGATCGGCGGCACCTCGACGGTGATCCATTGATCGACAGGTTTCGCACGCTGGGTACGAGCCTCGCACTTGTTGAACACCCACTCCCCCACATAGACGCTGTTGGTCAGGATTTTATGGACCGTGGCGACGCCAAACCGCGCGCCCTTGCGGGTGGGGTACCCACGCTCGTTCAGCCAGCTAACCGTCCGTTTGAGCCCAAGCGGCCCCGATTGGCCGTCACCATGGCGATAGAGCCGGAAAATCAAACGAACCGCCTCGGATTCAGCCGGATCGACAGCCAGTCTCTTCTTGACCTTGGCACCCCGCTTTTCGGTTTCTTCGGTGCGGTAACCAAGCGGGACCGGCGAGCCATTGTAGAACCCTTGACGCGCATTCTCGTTCATTGCCCGCAAAACGTGCTTTGCGTTCTCGCGACTCTGATACTCATCGAACAGCGCGATCACCTGCCGCATCATGACCTGCGCGGGATCATCGCCCAGTTCTTGCGTAATCGAGACCAAGCGCACCCCCGCCTTGGCGAGGCGGCGGATGTACATTTCCAGCCCGAAGGCATCGCGGAAGAAGCGGGAAAACGAATGCACGACGATGACATCGAACGGATGATCGTCGTCAGTGGCGCGCTCGATCATGCGCTGGAATTCGGGGCGGTTGTCATCCATTGCGGAGGCGCCGGGCTCGACATATTCGGTCAGCAACGACCATCCCTTGTTGGCGCAGAAGGCGGCGACCTGTTTGCGTTGATCCGGGATCGACAGATCGCTCTCGGCCTGCCGACC
>NZ_JBIISY010000128.1:0-16608 GCF_044340795.1 Tardiphaga sp. | reverse complement strand
AGGATTCGATGCGTATTTCACAGGCGATATCCGGTCGATCAGCGCGGCACGGCCGGCCTGCCGAATGACGACCGGCTCGCGCCCTCCGCCCGCCTGCCGGTCTGCGCCGGCACGAGGGTGACCGCATCCTCCGGATTCACTTCGAGATAAGCCCGTTGATGCGGCAATGCCTCGGGCATCTGCTCCTGCAGGAAGGCGAGCAGCTTCTCACGGATTTCGCAGCGAAGATCCCAGGACTGCGGAGCATTCCGGGCACTCACCAGCGCCCGGAGTTCGACCGTCTGCGGATGGCTCTCGACCACCTGCAGATTGACGACGGCGCCATCCCACAACTCGGTCTCCTTGACGGCTTGCTCGAGATGTTTGCGGATGCGGGGAATGTCGGCCCCGTAATCCACATGAAGCCTGATCGCACCGATCAGCGAGGCCGCATCACGGGTCCAGTTCTGGAATGGCTTTTCGATGAAGTAGGACAGCGGCACCACCAGACGCCGCCAGTCCCAGAGACGCACGACGACATAGGTGGAGGCGATGTCCTCGATCCATCCCCACTCGTTTTCGATGATGACCGCATCCTCGATACGGATCGGCTGGGTGATGGCGATCTGCACGCCGGCGATCAGATTGCTGAGCAGCGGGCGCGCCGCGAGACCGAGGATGAGACCGGCGGCGCCGGCTGATGCGAACAGGCTGACGCCGTATTGCCGGACGGACTCGAATGTCATCAGCGCCGTCGAGACGGCGATGATGGTGATGAGAATGTCCAGCACGCGCTTGAACACACGGACCTGCGTCACATGCTTGCGCGCGCGGTAATTCTCGTCGATGTCGAGTTCATGGCGTTCAAGATAGCGCGTGGCAGCAAGATCCACGGCGCGCATCGACAGCCAGCCGACCAGGGCAATCGTGGCAACCACGAAGAATTGCGCGAGCCGCTGCCGTGCCCCCTCGTCAAAAGGGGCAACCGGCAGAACCAATGCTACCGCCAGCAGGCAGAGCGCCAATCGCGACGGCCCGGTGGTGCGATTGAGAAACGTCACACCGAAGGAACGTTGTCCCACGGCCCGCCGCACCAGCAGCATTACTGTCTTATGCACGGCCAGCGCCACGACGACCGCCAGCACGATCAGCGCCAGTCCCGCCAGCCACACGGGAACCCAGCCGATCATGCGCTCGAATGTCTCGATCAATTCCATGGGCACTCAGTTCCCTTACCTGCGGGGCAGAAACGCCGCAGATGTCGGGTCGTGCCAGCGGTAAATGCAGCGCAGCATTTCGCTCCGTGCAATGCACGTGTGCCGAGCACTTGACTCACAGCCGGGCGCCAAAGTACCAGCCGTCCCACAGGGATTTCCCCGTCGTAAGCGTTAACGTCAATCAACGTGCTCAACTGCGGTTCGCGTGGCGCGACCGCTGCCAAGAAGCACGTCGCTATGAATCAGAACGCCCCGCTCCGCACCAAGCCTGCCCCGCTGCCCCGCGCCGATCGCAACAGCCTGATCAGGCATATTGCCATCGTGTTTTTTGGCTTCCTGTCGGTCGGCCTGCCGTTGTCGCCGATCTCGCTCTATCTGCATGACCAGCTCGGTTTCGGCACCCTCGTCATCGGCTTCGCCATCGGCCTGCAATCCGTCGTCACCGTGCTGACGCGGCATCGCGCGGGCACGCTGTGCGACCATCGCGGCGCGCGCTCGGTGATCCGCTTCGGCCTCCCGCTCGCGGTCATCGCAGGCCTGTTCTATCTCACCGCCGCACTGCTGCCGGTGCCGGCGACTGCCAAACTCGCGCTGCTGCTGATCGGCCGCGTCGCGCTCGGTTTCGGCGAGAGCCTGTTCATCACCGGCGCCATGAACTGGAGCATCTCGCGCCTCGGCGCCCAGCGCACCGGCCTCGTGATGTCATGGCAGGGCATCGCGATGTATTCCGCGTTCGGCCTCGGTGCCCCGCTCGGTCTCGCCATCTACAGCGCCGTCGGTTTTGCCGGCGTCGCCATCACGGCGGCCCTGTCGCCGCTGATCGCGCTCGCCATCACGGCCACGCTGCCCGACATGCCCACCAGCGGCAGTGTCGAGCGTGTGCCGTTCTACAAGGTCATCGGCCTGATCTGGCGTCCCGGCACGGTGTTGTTTCTCTCCACCATTCCATTTGCAGGCATCACCAGTTTCCTCGCTCTCACTTATGCCGCGCGCGGCTGGTCGGGCGCGGGTATCGCGCTGGCGGTGTTCTCGATCGGCTATATTGCCGTGCGCCTGATCGGCAGCCATTGGCCGGACCGGTTCGGCGGCACGCGCGTCGCGGTGATCTCGCTGGTGATCGAGGCGATCGGCCAGATGATGATCTGGCTCGGAACGGGTCCCTGGATGGCGTTGGCTGGCGCACTGGTCACCGGCATTGGCTTCTCGCTGATCTTCCCCGCCATGGGCGTCGAGGCGACCCGCCGTGTCCCGGTCGAGCAACGCGGCCGCGCAGTGGCGAATTTCATCGCATTCTTCGACCTCGCCATCGGCGTCACCGCGCCGGCAGTCGGCTACGCGGCCGGACTTTTCGGCTATGGATCAGCGTTCCTGATCGGCGCTGTGGCAGCCCTCGGCGCGCTGGTGCTGGCGACGCGGGGATAGCGTCGACAATGAAAAAACCCGCAAGCCATCAAGCTTGCGGGGGTCTTCGAATTGGTGCGCTCGAAAGGATTGTTATCAACGAGAGCGAAAGTGACGATCGCCCTCTTGCCCGGTCTAGACAATACCCGTCTGTCTCAGCGCGTTGATCCGTTCGGCATCATAGCCGATGGTGGACAGTATCTCATCCGTATTGGAGCCGAGCAGCGGCGGCGCGCGATATTCGGTGACCGGCGTGCCCGAGAAAGTCAGCGGATTTCGAACAAGCGAAAGCGCCGGCTCGAACGGGTGCTCCGTGCGCACGCGCATGCCGCGGGCCTGAACATGAGGATCCGAAAAAACCTGATCGAAATCGTTGATCGGGCCGGACGGGACGCCGACAGCCTCCAGGCGCTCCAGCCAATGGGCCACGGGCTGCTTGAGGAAGAGACCGGCGAAGATGGCCATGATCTCCTTCCCATGCGCGACGCGATCATTGTTCTTCAGGAAACGCGGATCCTTGGCGAGGTCCGGCTCGCCGAGCACTTCGCAGGTCCGCTGGAACTGGCCGTCATTGCCGCACACGATCATCACTTCGCCGTCGGTGCAGCGGAAGACACCGGCGGGCATGCCACCATTCCCCCAGGTGCCGCGGCGTGGCGGGACCTTGCCGTGGATGAGATAGGGCTGGAGCCAATGCGACAGCGAGGCGATCACCGTGTCAAAGAGACAGGCATCGATCTGCTGCCCCTCGCCACCGCGGGCGTCGCGATGATAAAGCGCCGAGATGACGCCGATGGTCGTATTAAGGCCGGTCATGTAGTCCACGATGGACGGACCGACTTTCATCGGCCCCTCGCCCGGCTCACCATCGAGATGGCCGGTGACGCTCATGAGACCACCCATCGCCTGCAGGATGGCATCATAGCCGGCACGCGTGGCATAGGGACCTGTCTGTCCGAAGCCTGTCACCGAACCATAGACGATGCGCGGGTTGACGGCCTTGATCGCCTCGTAGTCGAGACCATAGCGCTTGAGGTCGCCCACCTTGTAGTTCTCAAGCAATACGTCGGCCGTCTTGGCGAGTTCGCGAATGATCGCCTGGCCTTCGGGCTTGGCCACATTGACCGTGACCGACTTCTTGTTGCGGTTGGCGCAGAGATAGAATCCGTTTTCGCGCCTGCTCCCTTCCGGGTCGTTCAGGTAAGGAGGGCCGAAGGCGCGGGAATCGTCGCCGGTTCCAGGGCGTTCGATCTTGATGACCTCGGCGCCGAGATCACCCAGCATCTGACCGGCGATCGGGCCGGCGAGCACCCGCGTCATGTCGATAACCTTGATGCCCGAGAGCGGCAGAGCCGGCATGCATTCCTCCTGCTATGTTGTTTCGTCACGTTCACTGCGACGAACATGTGAAGCGAGCGCTTACAGGAAAATCCCCTCAAATGCACTGCGTTGTGAGCATAAGGGTTCGCTCGCGCGACATGGCGAATTTCCGGTGGCGGAATGCCTCGGTTAGACCAGCGTAACCTGCGCGATCCAGGACGCGATCATCAGATCAAGATGCGCGCCGCCACCGTTCTTGAAAAGCGTGACTTCATCATCCGACTGACGCCTGCGCGCTTCAGGTTGCACAAGATCGTACAAGTCGCCCAATACGCTATCGGCGGTGATCGCGCCCGAGGCGATCGGCTCGATCAACTCTCCAATATGGCCGAGCGTGGTCTGCCGGCTGTCCACGAACACGGCCGCCTTGGCCATCAGCGCGTCATCGGCCTCACGCATGTCGGCTTTGAAAGCGCCAATCAGATCGACATGGGTGCCGGGCCGAACCCAATCGCCCAGGATCAGTGGCTGTCGCGCCATCGTGGCGGAGCTGACGATATCGGCGGACTCGACCGCGGCCTGCAGATCGGGGACTGCTGCTATCCTGACGCCGCGGTCGCCGAGCCCGGCAACGAGTTTCTGTGCCTGTTCCGGCCTGCGCGACCACACCGAGATGCGCTCGAGTCCCGGTAGCGCCGACGCATAGGCTTTCACGAGGCTGGTCGCGACCGTTCCCGCGCCAACGACCAGCAGGTGCTTGCTGTCGGGACGCGCGAGAAGGCTGGCACCGAGCACGGAATCCGCGGCGGTCTTCAATTCCGTGACCAGCGCGCTATCGACAACGGCTTGAAGGCTGCCGTCATCCTTATCGAAGACCAGCATGGCGCCCTGCACGGTGGGCAGGCCCCGTGCCGCGTTCGCGTCCAGGACTGTGAAGGTCTTGGCACCGTATCCCAGGCCTTCGATATAGGCCGAGCGGCTCATCATCGTGCCCGTGGGAGGGCCGAGAAAGACGTCCTTGATCTGAGCTGCGGGCAAGCCATGGCCTTTCCGCAACGCCTCGACCGCCCCCTGCCAGTCCAGTTGCCCGATCGTGGCGTCATAGTTGAGGAAAGGAGGGACGCGAAGTTTGGTGGTCATCGAATAACTTGCCCTGAAGAGCTCGGGTATTGTGGCAGCAGCAGTAGACTTGAGAATGACCTCGACAGGTAGTCAAACTGCATCAATCACATTGACCTTCAGCCGCTCCACGCCGCCACAATGGAAATGAAAAAGGCCCCGGACAATTCCGGAGCCTTTTCAATAACCTAGCGTTTCCGAAGAAACGAGGAACTGGTGCGCTCGAAAGGACTCGAACCTTCACCCTGTTACGGACTGCCACCTCAAGGCAGCGCGTCTACCAATTCCGCCACGAGCGCTGGAAATCACCGGCGGGCAAATCACCCGGCCGGTTTGACCGGCGCCGATGTAACAAACCTATGATGGGGGCACAAGGCCTGAACGGCGTTCCCCCGCCCCTGTGGGGAAAATTATCTGCGCGATTATCGCCGTTCCGGCGAACGTGGCAGCATCTGCTTGACCTCGACCGCGATGCGGTTGCGATCGACCATGACAGACCCGGAAGCGACAGGCAGATTGTTGGCGAGAATCCTCACCTCGTCCTGCTCGGTGGCGTCGAGTTCGATGATGGCGCCGCGGCTCAGCCGCATCACCTGATGCACGGGCATCGTGGTCGTGCCCAGCACCACCATGATATCAACGGAGATATTGTCGAGGGTTGGCACGTCGGCCCCACAGTCACAGATAAAGGACCCTGCGCAATTGCGCGTCAGGACAAGCCTGAGAAGAACAGCACGCTTATGGTTAGCGAATGACTAACGACCGCCAACACCTCGATTTGACGCCGTTTTCCCGTGGTGCCGCCGGTGATCCGGTGGAATGGCGGATCGAGGACACCCCGATTCCCTATCCCGATGCCGTCGCCGCCATGGAGGCGCGGGCGGCCGCCATCGCCAATGGCGAGGCGCCGGAACTGGTCTGGCTGCTGGAGCACCCCCCACTCTATACCTCCGGGACCTCCGGCAAGGACGATGACCTGCTCGACGCCCGATTCCCGGTCTTCGAGACCGGTCGCGGCGGGCAGATCACCTATCATGGCCCCGGCCAGCGCGTGGCCTATGTGATGCTGGACCTCAAGGCACGGAGGCCGGATGTGCGCGCCTATGTGGCCGCGCTGGAAGACATGATCATCCGCACCCTCGCCGCCTTCAACGTGAAGGGCGAACGGCGCGAGGATCGCGTCGGCGTGTGGGTGGCGCGACCGGACAAGGGCGCCGGGTACGAAGACAAGATCGCGGCGATCGGCGTGCGGCTGAAGCGCTGGGTCTCGTTCCACGGCATTGCCATCAATGTGGAACCGGATCTCACCCACTTCAACGCCATCGTGCCCTGCGGCGTCGTCGATCCGCGTTACGGCGTCACGAGCCTCGTCGATCTCGGACTGCCCGTTGGCATGACGGATATAGACTTGGCACTACGCCAGGCCTTTGGCGAAGTGTTCGGCGAAATGCACGACATCGATACGGCCGCGATCGCCTGAACGATCAGAGCGTTGCCAGCTGTGAAAATGTCTCGCGTGCATCGCGCAGTGCCAACATGTCGGCGCTGGCATCGCTGGCCACCACCTTGTCGACGCGCGCCGGCGGCGGGCCGCGGTGACAGGCCTCGATCAGCTCCGCGACCAGCTCTGCAGGCCCGGCAAACACCGCTTCGACGCTGCCATCGCGGCGATTGCGCACCCAGCCGTGCAGGCCGAGCATGATCGCCTGATCGCCGGTCCAGGCGCGGTAGCCGACGCCCTGCACCCGGCCCGTGACGATCACATGGCGGATGACAATGGCCATTATTTTTTCAGCCCGAGATAATCGACGCCGCGCTGCTTCACGACGGCGCCGCGGGTGACGCTCTCCATCAACTCGGCGGACGCGAGGTTCTTCAGCTCCTTCGGCCCCGCACCTTCGCGCACGGCCTTGAGTGTCGCATGCACCGCGGCCATCGCGGCCGAGATCGGCGCATGGCCCTGGATGCAGATGCGGACGCGCTGGGCGCTGAGGAAATCCCAATCGATCATGTCGTCGCTTGGCGTGCCGAGCACGATCGGCAATGTCGTCGCAGCACTCGCGGCCTGCAGCTCGGCGCGGCTCTTGAGGCCGGTGAACATGATCGCATCGACGCCCGCAGCCTCATAGGATTTGGCACGCGCGATCGCATCATCGAGGGAGGTGATCGACGCAGCCCCCGTGCGGCCGACAATGACCAGCGCCGGATCCTGCCGCGCACCGAGCGCCGCCTTCACCTTGCCGAGCCCCTCGTCCGCCGAGATCACCTGCGCCTTCGCCTCACCAAAGGCGGCGGGCAGCAGCGTGTCCTCGATGGTGAGACCACCAGCACCGGCCGCTTCCAGCTCCTCCACCGTGCGGCGGACATTGAGCGCATTGCCATAGCCATGATCGGCATCGACCAGCACCGGCAGATTGCCGGCGCGCGACATCCGCCGCATCTGTTCGGTGAGTTCCGACAGCGTGATCAGCGCGATATCGGGATCGCCGAGAATGGCGAGCGATGCCGCCGATCCTCCGAACATGCCGACCTCGAAGCCGAGGTCTTCAGCGATGCGCACCGAGATCGCGTCATGGACCGATCCCGGGCGCACGCAACGATCGCCGGCCAGGATGGCCCGCAATCCGTAACGGCGTTGCCGGAACGTCGTCACGCGAATTCAAGAATGAGCGCGTCCACCGCCAGCGTTGCGCCGGCAGCGGCATGGATCTTCTTGACGGTACCGTCGCGTTCGGCACGCAGCACGTTCTGCATCTTCATCGCCTCCACCACGGCGAGGGTCTCGCCGGCTTTGACTTCCTGGCCTTCGGTCACGGCAATCGAGACCACGAGGCCCGGCATCGGACAGAGCAGTTTCTTGCCGGTATCCGCCTTCACGCCGACCGGCATCAGACGCGCCGCAGCAGCCTCCGCCTCGGTGAAGACATTGACCGCGACTTCATAGCCCTGATGCGCGATGCGGATGCCGGACGCCTGCGGGCGCACCTGCATGGCGACATGATGGCCATCGATGGTGCCATCCCACACCGGCACGCCGGGCTTCCAAGACGACACGACACGATGCGGCGTGCCGGCTTTGCCGTCGGCATCGATGAAAACGATGGTCACCACATCGCCATCACGGACGATGTCGAGCAGCACTTCCTCGCGCTCCAGCCAGACGGCACGCCGACCGGCGCGCACCACCGGACGACCGATCATCTGGCCGGAAATCTGGCGCTTGCGCTCACCATAAACCGCATCAACGGCCGCAGCCACCGCGGCAATGCGTCGAGCAACCTCGCCCTCCGGCGCCTTGGCGGCAAACCCGTTGGGAAATTCCTCGGCGATGAAGCCCGTGGAGATATTACCGCTGCGCCAGCGCGGATGCACCATCAGCGCCGACAGGAACGGGATGTTGTGGCGGATGCCGTCCACATAGAACGCATCGAGCGCATTGGCCTGTGCATCGATGGCGGCCGCGCGCGACGGCGCATGGGTGACGAGTTTTGCGATCATCGGATCGTAATAGATCGAGATCTCGCCGCCCTCCTGCACGCCCGTATCATTGCGTACGGTGACGCCGCCCTCGACATGGCTTTCCGCCGGGGGACGATACTTCACCAGGCGGCCGATGGATGGCAGGAAGTTGCGGAACGGATCTTCCGCATAGACGCGGGACTCGACGGCCCAGCCGGTGAGTGTCACGTCCTTCTGCGCAATGGCGAGCTTTTCGCCAGCGGCCACGCGGATCATCTGTTCGACGAGATCGACGCCGGTGACAAGCTCGGTGACGGGATGCTCGACCTGCAGGCGGGTGTTCATCTCCAGGAAGTAGAAGCTCTTGTCCTGACCGGCGACAAATTCCACCGTGCCGGCGCTGTCGTAATTCACGGCCTTGGCGAGAGCCACTGCCTGCTCGCCCATCTTGCGGCGGGTGGCCTCATCGAGCAGCGGGCTTGGGGCTTCCTCGATGACCTTCTGGTTACGGCGCTGGATCGAACACTCGCGCTCGCCGAGATAGATCACATTGCCATGCTTGTCGCCGAGCACCTGGATCTCGATGTGCCGGGGATCGACGATGAATTTCTCGATGAAGACACGGTCGTCACCGAACGATGCCTTCGCCTCGGCCTTGGCGAGGTTGAAGCCTTCAGCGACCTCGGCGGTGGAATGCGCGATGCGCATGCCCTTGCCGCCGCCGCCGGCCGACGCCTTGATCATCACGGGATAGCCGATCTCGTCGGCGATCTTCACCGCATGCTTGTCATCATCGATGACACCGAGATGGCCGGGCACGGTAGAGACCTTGGCGGCAGCCGCCGCCTTCTTGGATTCGATCTTGTCGCCCATGGCGGCGATGGCGCCGGGGTTCGGGCCGATGAAAACGATGCCGGCGGCTTCGAGCGCACGCGGGAACGCTTCGCGCTCGGACAGGAAACCATAACCGGGATGCACGGCCTCGGCGCCGGTCTGCTTGCAGGCCTCGACGATCTTATCGATCAGCAGATAGCTTTCGGCAGCGGCAGGCGGCCCGATGAACACGGCCTCATCGGCCATCTCCACATGCAGTGCGTCGCGATCCGCTTCGGAATAGACGGCGACCGTCTTGATACCCATCTTGCGGGCGGTCTTGATGACCCGGCAGGCGATCTCGCCGCGATTGGCGATCAGAATTTTTTTGAACATGAGCTGTCTTGCTTGCAACCTTGAGGCGGGATGGGGCCGGACCGACCGGCAGCGCAATGTGGCATGGAGCGACGGCCGTCACAAATCCGCCGATGGCGAACGCGACGCGCACCGGCGCGCAGCCCGCCGGGCCGCGAAACCTGAAATGCCGATGTCACCGGGCGCTGCGTCACCGCAATCTTTCCGTTGGGCCGATCCGTTCTCTCCACGCCCACGGATTTCGCCCAAAACGGCCAGTCCCGCAACCTCATTCTGCTCGGGGCCGCATGCGATAAGCCCCCGATCTTGCATAAGAAAAGATCAGCTTATGTTCGCGACCCGGGATTAGCGGCCGACTGGATGCGACCGGCCGGAACTGCACCGCACACAACGAAAAACGGCGGAGCCCTGCTCCGCCGTCTCGTAACCCAGACTGGTCTGCGTACTGCTTACATGCCGATATCGAACACGGCCGGCAGCTGCGCGAGCGGCAGCGTGGCGGCGCCGACGACGGCGGCGAGCAGCGTCATGATGGTGGCGTTGCTGACGTGCTTGGCGCGCATCTGCGACGCGATCCATTCCAGCACCTCGACATTCACGCCCACCGCCTTGGTCGGCGCCCAGCTGTCGATCGACACATCCGGCGACAGCGCCACATCGCGCGACGGCACCGGCAAGCCGGAAGCCGAAGCTGCGTGGTGCACAACGGCCTTTGCAAACAAATCGTCGAAACGTCCATCGTCGCTGCGCTCGCGTGCGGCCTCGTTGATGGCGAACAGCGCCTCGGCCTCGTCGCGGCTCACCGGCTGGCTGGCCAGCGCCGACGCACCCAGGATGCGCGCGCACCAGGCTGCGTCATCGGCATCGAGCGCGCGGGAGAAATGAATACGTCCCCCGGCGGTGGGACCCTCGCCGGTGATCACGCCGTCGCGGACGATGGCGAGCGCCTGTGCCGCGGCGCGGCGGTCGGCGATGGAGGACATTTCGAGGGCGCCGAATACCTCGGCAACGGCAGCGGTGGACATTTCAAACTCTTCTATTTGCAGTGCTTTTTGGGATACCCAGCAAATCCCACGAGCGAATTAACGAGCAGTTAAGGAACCGAAACCGGACATTTCTTATCCCCAACCGTTGCAGTTCAGTCGCGCGGCGGAGTCGCTTGGTTCGACAAGATGTGGCGATCTCCTCCGGCGGCATTGCGCCGGGCGGGCGGCAACTTCGCGGCATCTCATCACTTGATGTTGCCGAGGGTATTATGTCGCAGAGGGCTTGCGTGAAACGCGATGCTCTCCCGCGCATCGATCAGAGAACGATCTTGTCCTTTTTGTGCGGCGGTTCCAATCAAGCAGCCGCCTCCTTATAATCGTCGGACGCACGCTATCAGCGCGATCCTTTCCCAAGACATGAGGTCGACCATGGGTCTTCAGATCAACTCCATCGCACCGGACTTCGAGGCAGAGACCACCAACGGCGCCATCAAATTCCATGACTGGATCGGCGACAGCTGGGCGCTGCTGTTCTCGCATCCGAAGGACTTCACCCCGGTCTGCACCACCGAGCTCGGCGCCCTCGCCCGCCTGCAGCCGGAATTCGACAAGCGGAACGTGAAGCTGATCGGCCTCTCGGTCGATCCCGTGCACAAGCATTCACTGTGGGTCGCCGACATCAACGAGACCCAGGGTGCCGAGCCGAAATTCCCGATGATCGGCGATACCGAGCTGAAGGTTTCGAAGCTCTACAACATGCTGCCGGCAGATGCCTCGGGCGGCGCCGACGGCCGCACCGCGAACGACAATGCGACCGTGCGCAACGTCTTCGTCATCGGGCCGGACAAGAAGATCAAGCTGATCCTCGTCTATCCCATGACCACCGGCCGTAACTTCCAGGAGATCCTGCGCGTCATCGACAGCCTGCAGATGACCGCCAAGCATCGCGTTGCCACCCCCGCCGACTGGCAGCAGGGACAGGATGTGATCATCGCAGGCTCCGTCACCAATGACGAAGCAAAGACGATCTATCCGAACGGCTGGAAGGAGCCGAAGCCTTACATCCGCATCGTGCCGCAGCCGAAGTAATCCTGCGAACGGTTTGCAGAAACGAGAGAGGCGCCGCGAGATGATCGCGGCGCCTTTTTCAATGCCGAGCGCCGCGACCGTAGGATGGGTTGAGCGAAGCGATACCCATCACCACAAGCACCGGAGCACGCGATGATGGGTATCGCTCTGGCGCTTCACGCCTGCGCTCAACCCATCCTACGATCAGAGCTAGCTCCTCAGCACCAGCCAGTCCGTGATGATCAGCCCCAGCGTCGCCGCCGTTGCCGTAACGAACGTCCCCCAGCCGATATCGACGACCACCACCGGCCAGGTCCAGTGCTTGAGCAGCGCCAGCGAGGTCAGCTCGAAGGTCGCATAGCAGAAGAAGCCGAACAGCGCGCCATAGAGCAGCGTCGAGCGCCAGGTCGCATCCGCCGATGCGCTGACGAAGATCAGGATGCCGGCGATGTAGAGACAATAGAACAGGACCGCCGGCGCCAGGCGCACGTCGCCGAGCATGTCGCCGACCTGCGACTGGAAGAAACCCTTGGCGATGAAGCCGAGAAACAGAAGATCGAAGGGCAGCATGACGAGAAAGGTCGCCGCGTAGAGAATCACATTGCGCTTCAAGCCGGCCTCCGGTCGGTTACGTGATGAGTACGAACAGATACGCACCAGCACCCGCAAGGTTGCAAGCTACGGTATCAGAGACTGGATCGATCCTGCGCCATCCGTGTTAGATCGATGACATGACAGAGCAAGCCCCCATCATCGTCTGGTTTCGTGACGACCTTCGCCTCTCGGATCACCCCGCACTTCATGCAGCAGCCAGGTCGGGCGCGCCGGTGCTCTGTCTCTATCTGCTCGACGAGCACAGCAAGCAGATCAAAACACCACAGGCACGGCCGATGGGTGGCGCCACGCGATGGTGGCTGGCGCAATCACTGCGCGCGCTGTCGGAGCGCATCGAAGCAATCGGCGGCACACTGGTGCTGCGCCAGGGCGCCGCAGCGACAGTGATCCCCGCCCTCGCCCGCGAGATCGATGCAAGCCATGTGTTCTGGAACGAGATTGCGCAGGCGCCGCATCTCGCCATCGCCAATGACGTCACCGAGGCGCTCGCCGATCTCGATATCGGCACCGAGAGCTTCCCGGGCGACCTGCTGACGCATCCGAACACCATTCGCATGAAGGAAGGCCGCGGGCTGCGCGTCTTCACGCCGTTCTTCAAGCGCATCCTTGCCATGGGCGGACCAGCGAAGCCCGTGCCCGCGCCGAAGAAGCTGATCGCGGCACCGAAAGTGAAGAACGACAGGCTCGACGACTGGAAGCTCGAGCCGCACAAACCAGACTGGGCCGGCGGCCTGCGCGAGAACTGGACGCCCGGCGAAGCTGCGGCGCACAAGCATCTCAAGCGCTTCCTCAAGGAGATCCAGGGCTATGCGGGCGATCGCGATCGCCCTGACCGCGACGGGACGTCGCGCCTGTCGCCGCATCTGCGCTTCGGCGAGATCAGCCCAAGGCAGGTCTGGCACGCCGCTCAATTCACTGCGGACGAGCATCCGAAGCTGCACAGCGACATCGGCAAGTTCCTCAGCGAACTCGGCTGGCGCGACTTCTGCCGGCATCTGCTGTTCGACATTCCCGATCTCGCGACCCGCAATCTGCAGGAGTCCTTCGATGATTTCCCGTGGAAGACCGATCGCAAGGCATTGAAGGCGTGGCAGCGCGGCCTGACCGGCTATCCCATCGTCGATGCGGGCATGCGCGAGCTCTGGCACACCGGCGTGATGCACAATCGCGTGCGCATGGTGGTCGCATCCTTCCTCGTGAAGCATCTGCTGATCGACTGGCGCCATGGCGAAGCGTGGTTCTGGGATACGCTTGTGGACGCGGACAGCGGCAGCAATCCTGCCAACTGGCAGTGGGTCGCGGGCTCCGGCGCCGATGCTGCGCCCTACTTCCGCGTCTTCAATCCGATTTTGCAGGGTGAGAAGTTCGATCCTGACGGTGACTATGTGCGTCGATGGGTTCCAGAACTTAATAACTTGTCAGCAAAACTCGTTCATCAACCGTGGACGGCCACACCGACGGAGCTGACACAGGCAGGTATCAAACTCGGAAGCGACTATCCGATGCCGATCATCGACCACAAGGAAGGTCGCGATCGTGCGTTAAAAGCGTATAAGACGATACGAAGTAGTTGACGGCATATCGCATGCACTTCAACACATCAGCGAATCGGATTAACGTGGAAAAGTCGATAACCGCTGGGGGATGCTATGACTGACGACACTCCGATCATCGAACAAGTGACGGATGCGCTGAGCAGCGCCGCCGGTGCGACCAAAGAAGCGGCCACCTCGGTGGTCGAAACAGTTACCAAGGCCGCGAAGAAAGTTGCGAAGAAAGCGACTCCGGCCAAGAAGAAGTCCACCAAGAAAGCTTCTGCGAAGAAATCCTCTTCAAAGAAGGCAACCAAGAAAGCGAGACCACCAATGGCTAAGAAAGCTGCTAAGAAGACCGTGAAGAAGGCCGCCAAGAAGACCGTCAAGAAGGCTGCTGCCAAGAAGACCGTCAAGAAGGCCGCCGCCAAGAAGACCGTGAAGAAGGCTGCCAAGAAGACCGTCAAGAAGGTCGCCAAGAAGGCCAAGAAGGCTGCCAAGAAGAAGTAATCTTCTTCCTCGCAGATGTGAAAGCCTCCGGGTCCAAGTCCGGAGGCTTTTTCATGTCTGCTGTCATCCCGGCGAAAGCCGGGATCCATAGACACCGTCAGAGCTTTTGACATCGGCCAGCCGCAACGATCGCGTTTTCGCCAGATCGACAGCGGGTATGGATCCCGGCGTGCGCCGGGATGACGGTTACGCCTTCGCGCGGTTCACCAGCAGCACCGCTGCCCCACAGGCGACCATGCCGACAATCGCCATCGCGTCCAGCTTCTCGCCGAACAGCACGAAGGCCATCAGCGCCGTCACCGCCGGCACCAGATAGAACAGGCTCGCCACCTGGCTCGACGCCTGACGGCGCAGCAGCCAGTAGAGCAATCCCACCGTTCCGATCGACAGCACCACCGCCAGCCACGCCACCGACAGCACGAACTCCGTGGTCCAGTGGATCACCCGCGTCTCGAACAGGAACGCGCCGATGCCGAGCATCACCATGGCGGCCGATTGCTGGATGAAGCTGCCCGCCCGCCAGTCGGTGCCGCCGCAAAAGCGCTTCTGATAGAGCGTGCCGATGGTGATGGTGACCAGCGAGAGCCCCGATGCGGCCCAGCCCCAGCCGGCATTGCCACTCATCGGCCGCCCATGCAGCACCAGCAGCACACCGCCGAGACCAAGCACGAGCCCGCCCCACTGCAGCGGCGTGATGCGCTCGTTGAGGAAGCGGCTGGCGAGGATCGAGGTGAGGATCGGCTGCAGGCCCGGGATGATCGCCGACAATCCAACCGGCACCTGATGCGCGATCGCCAGCACCGTGCCGGCGAGATAGAGCCCCTGGATCAGGCAGCCGGCGACGATGTTGTGGCCGATGCCGGCACGATCCGGCCAGGCCGGCCGCGTGAGCAACACGATCACGCCCATGATCGACGCCGCCACGATCATCCGCACGGTCAGATAGGTCAGCGGCTCCGCACCATTGAGGACATACTTCGTGCCGATGAAGCCGGTGCTCCACAGCAGCACGAACAGCACGGGCGTGGCCGAGGCGATGAGAGCATTTGTCTCTTTGTTCATGGGCTGCTCAGTGCCTCATGATGTGCTAAGCGGCAATGGCTGATTGCGCGGGCCTGCCCGGCTGCGATCACAACCTTGATACTTCTTTGATCAACTAAGGAATTCGCCATGGATGTTCGCGCCGCTGTTGCCATTGCCGCCGGCAAGCCGCTTGAGATCACCACCGTCCAGCTCGATGGCCCGCGCGATGGCGAGGTGCTGGTGGAGATCAAGGCAACCGGCATCTGCCACACCGACGAATTCACCCTGTCGGGCGCCGATCCGGAAGGTCTCTTCCCTGCCATCCTCGGCCACGAAGGCGCCGGCATCGTGCGCGAAGTCGGCCGCGGCGTCACCTCGGTGAAGCCCGGCGACCATGTCATCCCGCTCTACACGCCGGAATGCCGCCAGTGCCCGTCGTGTCTCTCGCGCAAGACGAACCTCTGCACCGCGATCCGCTCGACCCAGGGCCAGGGCCTGATGCCCGACGGCACTTCGCGCTTCAAGCTCGAGGGCAAGCCGGTGCATCATTATATGGGTACCTCGACCTTCGCCAATTACACGGTGCTGCCGGAGATCGCCGTGGCGAAGATCCGCGAGGACGCGCCCTTCGACAAGGTCTGCTATATCGGCTGCGGCGTCACCACCGGCGTCGGTGCCGTGTTCAACACCGCGAAGGTGGAGCAAGGCGCCAAGGCGATCGTGTTCGGCCTCGGCGGCATCGGCCTCAACGTGCTGCAGGGCCTGCGCCTCGCCGGCGCCGACATGATCATCGGCGTCGACATCAACAATGACCGCAAGGCCTGGGGTGAACGCTTCGGCATGACCCACTTCGTCAATCCGAAGGAACTCGGCAAGGATCTCGTCCCTCACCTCGTCGATATGACCAAGTCCGGTGCCGACCAGATCGGCGGCGCCGACTACACCTTCGACTGCACCGGCAATGTCACCGTGATGCGCCAGGCGCTGGAGTCGTGCCATCGTGGCTGGGGCCAGTCGATCGTGATCGGCGTGGCGCCGGCCGGCGCCGAGATCGCGACGCGTCCGTTCCAGCTGGTCACGGGACGCGTTTGGAAGGGCACTGCCTTCGGCGGCGCGCGCGGCCGCACCGATGTGCCGAAGATCGTCGACTGGTACATGCAGGGCAAGATCCAGATCGATCCGATGATCACC
>NZ_JBIISY010000127.1:0-16699 GCF_044340795.1 Tardiphaga sp. | reverse complement strand
TGACTCTGACTAACGCAGAAATTCTGGCGCTTGCTGTGCCGATCGCGGGGGCGGTGATGGCTTTCGTTGTTGCTTATGCGACCGGCGTATCGGTCAGGCGGCGGCGTCGGCGGTTGGAAGACGCACACCGATCGGCGGCAGCAACGGCTGGCGACGACGATCTGCTCGAAATCAAGCCTGAACTACTCATGCGAGCTCAGGGCGGCGATCGGCCGCGTTATTTTGTTCGAGCTGGCGCGCTGAGGGCCTTGGTTGCGCATAACGAGGCTGCGCCGCGCGCGAACGCTGCGGAATGATCCCTCAAGCTTTTTCCTGCTCCTGTTCATTCAACAGACGTCTGCGGTCGAAGCCGCCGCGAGGCCTGACGCAGCCGAATAAAGTCTGCTAAAGCAGGCGCAAATTTCATCTGAACACAGGTCCGAACCACCCATGTCCATCGCCAATTCCATCCGTGGCCAGATCCCCCCGATCCACAAGGAGGGCTATCCGTTCATCGGCATTTTCGCGCTGGCGAGCCTGGTTTTGTTCTGGATCTGGACGCCGCTCGGCTGGATCGGCACCGGCCTAACCGTCTGGTGCGCGCTGTTTTTCCGTGACCCGATACGCGTCACCCCGACCCGCGAGGGCGTCGTGGTGTCGCCCGCGGATGGCAAGGTCTCGATGGTGCAGCCGGTGCTGCCGCCGGCCGAACTCGGCCTCGGCGACCAGCCGCTGCTGCGCATTTCGGTGTTCATGAGCGTGTTCAACGTTCACGTGAATCGCAGTCCGGTGGCCGGCCGGATCGAGCGCATCGCCTATCGTCCGGGCAAATTCATCAATGCTGAGCTAGACAAGGCCAGCGAGGACAATGAGCGCAATTCGCTGGTCATCGCCACCTCCGGCGGCCGGATCGGCGTGGTGCAGATCGCAGGCCTGGTGGCGCGGCGGATCGTCTCCTTCGTGCGGGAAGGCCAGACGCTGGAGGCGGGCGAGCGGTTCGGCCTGATCCGCTTCGGTTCCCGTCTGGACATCTACCTGCCGGAAGGCAGCAAGGCGCTGGTGTCGGTGGGCCAGACGGCGATTGCCGGCGAGACCGTGCTGGCGGACTTCCGCATCGGTGACGGTGGTCGCACCTACCGGGTCGATTAACCGCTTTGGCGGGCCTCCCGAGGCCCGCCTGTGCCGTCATGGCGGAGCCAAGGTGGGTCTGCTAAGATCGATCCATGGAAATGCCAGATACTCCCCAGATTCCCGAAACCCGTCGCCGCCGGTTCCGCACCATCCCGATCCGGATGCTGGTGCCGAATCTCATCACCTTGCTGGCGATCTGCGCTGGCCTGACCGCGATACGGCTGTCCACCGAGGGGCGGATGGAACTCGCGGTGGCCGCCATTGTGTTCGCCGCGGTGCTGGACGGCGTCGATGGCCGCATCGCGCGGATGATCAAGGGCCAGTCCAAATTCGGTGCCGAGCTGGACAGCCTGGCCGATTTCGTCAATTTCGGCGTGGCGCCGGGGCTGATCCTGTATTTCTGGCAACTGCACGACCTGAACAATGTCGGCTGGATCGCCTCGATGGTGTTCGCCATCGCCGGTTCCCTGCGTCTGGCGCGTTTCAACGCCACCATGGACGATCCCGACAAGCCGGCCTTCGCAGCCAATTTCTTCACCGGCATGCCGGCGCCGCTGGGTGCCATCACGGTGATGCTGCCGGTCTATCTGTCCTTCCTCGACGTGCCGATGCCGCCCGCCTTGATCACCACGGCCTATGTGCTGGTGATCGCCTTCCTGATGGTGTCGCGCCTGCCGGTGTTCTCCGGCAAGGCCGTGAACATGCGCGTGCCGCGGGAGCTGGTGCTGCTGATCTCGGCCTCGGCAGTCCTCTTCGTGGCGCTGCTGATCGGCTATCCCTGGCACATGCTGTCGCTGATCTCGATCTTCTATCTGGCCAGCCTGCCATTCGGCTGGAAATCCTATCGCCAGCAGGAGCGTGCGCTGGCCGCTCGGATGGCGGCGAGCCCGTCGGCACCAGCCGAAGAGCCACCGCAATCGGACGACCGGCCGGTGCCTTTGCCCTGACCGGCGACAAAAGACATCCGGCAATGACCGGAGCAAAAATCAAAAGGGAGAAAACACTGTGACCAAGCCCGATACCATGCTGCCTGCATCCGTGCTCGAAGCGCTGCGCCGCATCGACACGCCGACGATCTGCAACGCACTCGAACTGGTGGCGCCGGAGCGCCGGCTGATCGGTTACACCACACGGCCGCTGGTCTGCCCGTTTCCCGATCTGCCGCCCATCGTCGGCTATGCCCGCACCGCGACCATCCGCGCCACGACGGCGTCGGGCCTGCCGCCCGCCGAGCAGAAGAAGCGCCGGCTGGACTATTACGAATATGTCGGCAGCGGACCGGGACCGCAGATCAGCGTGATCCAGGACATCGACGGCCCCGATGCCGGCTACGGCGCATTCTGGGGCGAAGTGAACAGTGCAATCCACAAGGCGCTTGGTTGCCTTGGCGTCATCACCGACGGTTCGATCCGTGACATCCCGCAATGGGCGGACGGCTTTCAGGCGCTGGCCGGTTCGCTAGGCCCGTCGCATGCGCATGTCCATGTCACCGACTTCGGCAAGGAAGTGCGCGTCGCCGGGATGACGGTGGCATCCGGTGATCTGATTCATGCGGACAGCCATGGCGCAGTGGTGATCCCGCCGGATGTAGCGGCGAAGCTGCCGGAAGCTGCGGAATTGTGCGCCCGGCGCGAAGAGCCGATCCTGGCGGTGGCGCGCGATCCCGGCTTCTCGCTGGCGAAGCTGCGTGACGCGATGGCCAAGGCCTCGGAAATCCACTGACACAAGCCCATAGCGGCAAGCGACATGCGGGGGCGGAAACGCCTCCGCATTTTTCGTTCCGAAGCCGATCCGTCGCGTTAATTGCTGGTTAATGCGCGGTGAACGGTAACCCGTCCTTAATCGCATTATCGTTAAGTGGCCTCCGTGCGCTCGATGGGAGCGTACCGCCGTCCAGGACGGGCGTCGGTCAGTACGCGTAGCGTCGGAGTTGTCATGGATATCACCACACTGCTCGGTTTCGTCGCCGGCGTTATTGTGTTGGTCACCCTGGTGCTGATGGGCGGCAGCTTCGGGATGTTCTACGACGTCCACGCTGTCATCATCATCTTCGGCGGTTCGTTCGCCGCGACGCTCATCCGCTTCCCGCTGTCGTCCATTCTTCACGGCCTGCCGCTCGGTTTCAAATTCGCGTTCACGCTGAGCCGCCTGAACGCCCGTGACCTCGTCGACGAACTCGCCCGCATCGCCGAAATCGCGCGCAAGCAGGGGCCAGTTGGTCTTGAAAAGGTCGAGACCAACGATCCGTTCCTCGCCAAGGGCATCCGCTTCGTGGCCGACGGCTACGATCTCGAATTCATCCGCGACAATCTCGAGCGCGACCGCGACAACTTCCTCATGCATCTCGACGAGGGCTCGAAGATCTATCGCGCCATCGGCGATTGCGCTCCGGCGTTCGGCATGATCGGCACCCTGATCGGCATGGTGCAGATGTTCTCGAACATGTCGGATCCGTCGAAGCTCGGCCCGTTCATGGCGGTGGCGCTGCTGGCGACGCTGTATGGCGCCATCGTCGGCAACCTCGTCTGTCTGCCCGTGGCCGACAAGCTGCACGTCAAGGTGCTGGATGAGGAAACCAACCGCACGCTGATCATCGACGGCATCCTGATGATCCGCGACAGCAAGAGCCCGGCGCTGGTGCGCGAAATGCTGCTGGCCTATCTGCCCGAGAAGCACCGCCACGAAGAGGGTGAGCCGGTCCCGGCGTAATCGCTCCGGGATCCGCGGAGTAGCGGCAGATGGCGAAGAAAAAACGCGGCGAGGCACATGGCGGTCACGGTTGGTTCGTGACCTTCGCCGATCTCATGGCGCTGCTGCTCAGCTATTTCGTGATGCTGGTGGCGTTCTCCAGCCCTGATGGCGCGAAGCTCAAGATCGTCGCCGGCTCGGTGCGCGAAGCCTTCGGCGTGCAAAGCGACTCCCGCTATTCGGGCATCATCGAGTCGGACGGCCTGCCGACACGCGGTGTCACCAAGAACAAGGATCACGTCTCGCCGCAGGATGCGTCCAATGTGACGAGTCCCGACGAGAAGGGTGGAACGTCGCGTCCGTCCGGCGCCAGGCTGAAGATGGACCGCGAATTCGCGCTGGCTTCCGCATCGCTGCGACAGGCACTGCAGGACATGCCGGAGATCACCGAGATCTCGAAGAACATCATGTTCGAGGAAACCAAGCAGGGCCTCAATCTCGAGATCATCGATCAGAACGGTCGCTCGATGTTCGCCGAGGGCTCCAAGGTCCCGTATGAGCGCACGCGGCAGCTGCTGCAGAAACTCGCATCTCCCTTGAAGGCGACGCCGCTGCGCGTCGCGATCGTCGGTCATACGGCGGCCGGTTTCGTGCCGTCGCGCAACGACTATGATGCCTTCGACCTGTCGTCGGATCGCGCCAATGTCGTGCGACAAATTCTCGAGCGGGAAGGGCTGCCGCCGTCGCATATCTTCTCGGTATCCGGCAAGGCCGACAGCCAGCCGCTGTTTCCTGATGATCCGACCATGGCTGCCAACCGGCGCGTGACCATCACCTTGATGCGCGAAGATCCGCCGCTGCCGCCAAACCTCAAGCCGTGATCCAGTCAAATCTTTTTTTCGCGACTCTCCCCTGATTTTCCGACATTCGGGGAGAGGCATCCGACCATGGGATAGGCTAGGCTCCCTGTTGACTGGCATGATCCGGCGCGCCATAGCGGGCGCCCGGAATTGTCCTTAGGCGTCACGAACAGCATGGCTGTCACGGAAACAACAGGCGAGGGAACGACCGAAGCTCCGGTGGCACATGCCGGCTTCTGGTCGCTCATGGTCGGCAGCATCGGTGTCGTGTTCGGCGACATCGGAACCTCGCCGCTCTACGCATTTCGCGAAGCGGTACATGGTGCCACCCATGGCGGGCCGGCCACGCCGGTGATCGTGCTCGGCGTGCTGTCGCTGATCCTCTGGGCGCTGTTCATCGTCGTCACGACCAAATATGTGCTGTTCCTGCTGCGCGCCGACAATAACGGTGAAGGTGGAACGCTGTCTCTGATGGCGCTCGGCCAGCGTGCGCTCGGCCGCCAGAGCTGGGTTCTGCTCGCGCTCGGCGTCATTGGCGCTTCGATGTTCATCGGCGATTCCATGATCACGCCGGCGATCTCGGTGCTGTCGGCGGTCGAAGGCCTGAAGCTCAAGGCCCCGGCGCTCGAGCACTATGTGGTGCCGATCACCATCCTCATTCTGGTCGTGCTGTTCTCGGTGCAGCGGATAGGCACCGGCAAGGTCGCGTCCGCTTTCGGTCCGGTGATGATCACGTGGTTCACGGCGCTGGCGCTGCTCGGCGCCTCGCATATTTCTGATGACCCCACGGTCCTCTATGCGATCAATCCCTATTACGCCGTGCAGTTCATGATGAGCCACGGCGTCGTTGGTCTGGTGACGCTGGGTGCCGTGTTCCTCGCGGTAACGGGCGGCGAGGCGCTCTATGCCGATCTCGGTCATTTCGGCCGCAGGCCCATCCAATATGGATGGTTCTTCTTCGTCCTGCCGGCGCTGCTGATCAATTATTTCGGGCAGGGCGCTCTGGTGCTCTCGAACCCCGCGACGATCGAGAATCCGTTCTATCTGATGGCTCCGGAATCGATGTTGATTCCGCTCATCGTGCTCGCGACGGCAGCGACCGTGATCGCCAGCCAGGCTGTGATCACGGGGGCCTATTCGCTTGTGCGGCAGGCCGTGCAGCTGGGCTTGCTGCCGCGTTTCGAGGTGGTGTTTACCTCCGAGACCCATGCCGGCCAGATCTATCTGCCGCGCGTCAATCGCCTGCTGCTGATCGGCGTTGTGCTGCTGGTGCTGCTGTTCAAGTCGTCGAGCGGCCTTGCCTCGGCCTATGGCATCGCCGTCTCCACCACCATGGTGGTCGACGGCATCATGGGCTTCGTGGTGATCTGGAAGCTGTGGAACTGGAAGGCAGCCACGGCTTTCGCCATCATCGCGCCGCTGGTGTTCGTCGACCTCGCTTTTCTCAGCGCCAACCTGCTGAAGCTGCTGGAAGGCGGCTGGGTGCCGCTCCTGTTCGGGCTCTCCATGGCCGGGTTGATCTGGATCTGGCGCCGTGGCGCTGCGATCCTCGTGCTGAAGACCCGCCGTATCGAAGTGCCGCTGCGCGACCTCATCAAGAGCCTCGAGAAGCGTCCGCCGCATATCGTCAAGGGCACTGCGGTGTTCCTCACCAGCGACCCCGAATTCGTGCCGACGGCGCTGCTGCACAACCTCAAGCACAACAAGGTGCTGCACGAGCACAATGTCATCCTGACCATCGAGACCGCGCAGACACCGACGGTCGATCCGTCGGAGCGCGTGCGGATGGAGAATATCAGCGACAAATTCTCCATGGTGAAATTGCGTTTCGGCTTCATGGAGCAGCCGAACGTGCCGAAAGCCCTCGTGATCGCGCGAAAACTCGGCTGGCAGTTCGATATCATGGCGACCTCGTTCTTCGTGTCGCGGCGGTCGCTGAAGCCGTCCGCGCAATCGGGCATGCCCCTCTGGCAGGACCATATCTTCATTGCGCTCAGCCGCTCGGCGAACGACGCCACCGACTATTTCCAGATCCCGACCGGCCGGGTCGTGGAAGTCGGTACCCAGGTGACGATCTAGCGCGTCGGCTTTGTCATTCCCGGTTCCCGGATTTGCGGTAGAATGGGTGTGACCATCGGGGCCGGGAACGGCCTCGCTGCCCCGCTGTTCATCACATTCCGTACGATGCAGACCCCGCGCATACGCCTGAGGCCAATCCCATGACGAGCGATAACGCCACCCCCGCCACCGGTCTGCCGGCGGATACGAACCATGCGGACAAAGGCGCCGGCCACACCACGGCCACGCTCGGTTCGCTGATCGTCGGCAGCATCGGCGTCGTCTATGGCGATATCGGCACCAGTCCACTTTACGCGTTCCGGGAGGCGCTGGTCGCCGCCGGAGGCCACAGGGCGCCCGGCGTAGGCCATGCGGAGATCCTGGGCGTCCTCTCACTGATCGTGTGGGCGCTGATCATTGTGGTGACGATCAAATATGTCGTGATCCTGCTGCGCGCCGACAATAACGGCGAGGGCGGGACGCTGGCGCTGATGGCGCTCGCGCAGCGGGCTGTTGGCGGAAACGGCACGGTGGTGGTGATGCTCGGTATCATCGGTGCAGCGCTGTTCTATGGCGATGCGGTGATCACGCCGGCGGTCTCCGTGTTATCCGCGATCGAGGGGACCAAGCTTGTCACCAAGGCCTTCGAGCCCTATGTGGTGCCCATCACCATCGTGCTGCTGGTGGCGATTTTTGCCGTGCAGTCCCATGGCACGGCGAAGGTCGCCATTTTCTTCGGGCCGATCATGTGCCTGTGGTTCTTCGTGATCGCGATCGCCGCCGTGCCGCAGATCATCCAGCATCCCGGCGTGCTTGCCGCCTTCAATCCCACCCATGCCGTCTACTTCATGTTCCACCATGGCATCATTGCCTTCGTGACACTCGGCGCGGTGTTCCTTGCGGTGACAGGCGCTGAGGCGCTCTATGCGGATCTCGGGCATTTCGGCAAACGGCCGATCCAGCTCGCCTGGCTCTTCCTCGTGCTGCCGTCGCTGACCATCAATTATTTCGGACAGGCTGCGCTGGTGATGCGCGATCCGACCGCGCTGGAAAATCCTTTCTATCTGATGTTTCCCGACTGGGCGCTGATCCCGATGGTGGCGCTCGCCGCCACCGCCACCGTGATCGCCAGCCAGGCCGTCATCACCGGCGCCTATTCGCTGACGCGCCAGGCGATCCAGCTCGGCCTGTTGCCGCGCTTCGAAATTCGCCATACATCGGAAGCGCATTCCGGCCAGATCTACATCCCTCGCGTCAACACGCTGCTGCTGATTGCTGTGATCGTGCTGGTGGTGATGTTCAAGTCGTCAAGTTCGCTGGCCTCGGCCTATGGCATCTCGGTCACCGGCACCATGGTCGTCACCTCGCTGATGGCTTTCGTGCTGATCTGGAAGGGCTGGAAATGGTCGCCGGTCCTGGCCGGCGCGCTGATCATCCCGTTCCTGCTGATCGATCTCACTTTCCTCACGGCGAACCTGTTGAAGGTGTTCGACGGCGGCTGGGTGCCGTTGGCGATGGGCGGCGTGATCGTCATGCTGATGTATACGTGGCGACGCGGCAGCCGGCTGTTGTTCGAAAAATCGCGCAAGCTGGAATTCCCGCTCGCCGATCTCGTCGCCATGCTGGAGAAGAAGCCGCCGCAGCGCGTGAAGGGAACGGCGGTGTTTCTCACCAGCGATCCCGTGAGCGCGCCGACGGCACTGATGCATAGTCTGAAACACTACAAAGTGCTCCACGAAAAGAACGTTATTCTCACCATCGAGACGGCGCCGACGCCGAAGGTGGATATTTCCGAGCGCGTTCGGTTGGAGGAAATCAGCGAGACCTTCTCGAAGATTACGCTGCGGTTCGGTTTCATGGAGTCACCGAACGTGCCGAAGGCGCTGGCGATCGCGCGCAAGACAGGCTGGCAGTTCGACATCATGTCGACCTCCTTCTTCCTGTCCCGCCGGGCGCTGAAGCCCGCCGCGCATTCCGGCATGCCGCGCTGGCAGGACCATCTCTTCATCGGCCTCAGCCGCACCGCCAATGACGCCACCGACTACTTCCAGATCCCGACGGGCAGGGTGGTCGAGGTGGGGACGCAGGTGACGATTTAGCAGCTTCTCGGCGCTTGATTTTCGGCCTCCAAAGCGCGAGTTTGGCCCCCGAAAACAGGGGCCGATCCGGCCCCTTCTGATTTGCTCCGGACGCCGGAGCGCAGGAGGTTTGTGGTGGCAGAAGTTCAGGATTTGACACCCGAGGACGTCACGCAGGGCATCAAGGACGGCAAGTATCTGCTGGTCGATGTGCGCGAGCCCAACGAGGTCGAGGTGGAGGCCTATCCGGATTCGGTGGTCGTGCCGCTCTCGACCTTCGATCCCGCTGAGATTCCCGATCCCGCCGGCAAGGAGGTCGTGTTCGCATGCCGCTCGGGCAAGCGCTCGGTGACGGCATCGCTCGCCGCGCAGGACGCCGGCTTGCCGTACAACAAGCATCTCGCCGGTGGCATCATCGGCTGGAAGGCTGCGGGCCTGCCGACGAAAGCCTGATTGCTCGATGAACAAGATCTTCTCTGAGCTGCCCGTCACCGTCTTCGAGGCGATGTCGCAGCTCTCGCGCGATAACAACGCCATTAATCTTGGCCAGGGTTTTCCCGATCATCCCGGTCCCGACGACATCCGTCAGGCCGCGGCGGACGCCGTAGTCAATGGATACAACCAATATCCGTCGATGATGGGCATCCCGGAGCTGCGCCAGGCCATCGCCACGCACTATCAGCACTGGCACAAGCTGACACTCGATCCGATGACCGAGGTGATGGTGACCTCGGGCGGCACCGAGGCGCTGACCTCGTCGATCATGTCGGTGGTGCAGCCCGGCGACGAAGTGGTGGTGTTTCAGCCGGCCTATGACAGCTATCTGCCGATCATCCGCCAGTGTGGCGGCATTCCGCGCCTTGTCAGCCTGAAGCCGCCGCATTGGCGCCTGACGGAAGAAGACCTCCGCGCTGTCTTCAACCACAAGACGCGCGCGGTGCTGTTCAACTCGCCGCTCAATCCCGCGGCCGTCGTCTATCCGCGCGAGGATCTCGAACTGCTGGCAAAGTTCTGCCAGGAGTTCGACACCATCGCGATCTGCGACGAGGTGTGGGAGCACGTGACCTTCGACGGCCACGAGCACATCCCGTTGATCACCATTCCGGGCATGCGCGACCGCACGATCAAGGTGGGTTCGGCCGGCAAGATCTTTTCGCTCACCGGCTGGAAGATCGGCTTCGTCTGCGCCGCGCCGCATCTCTTGCGCGTCTGCGCCAAGGTGCATCAGTTCCTGACCTTTACCACGGCGCCGAACCTGCAGGTGGCCGTGGCCTATGGGCTCGGCAAGTCGGACGAGTACTTCAAGTCGATGCGTGCTGATCTGGCGCGCAGCCGCGATCGTCTTGCGGCCGGGCTGGAGCGGATCGGCTTTCCGGTGATCAAGTCGCAGGGTACATACTTCCTCACGGTCGATCTGTCGCCGCTTGGTCTCAACGAGACCGACGAGGATTTCTGCAAGCGAATTGTCACGCAATACAAGGTCGCCGGCATTCCGGTGTCAGCCTTCTATGAGCAGGACAAGGTGACCTCGGTGGTGCGC
Organism: Tardiphaga sp.; assembly: GCF_044340795.1. GTDB lineage: Bacteria > Pseudomonadota > Alphaproteobacteria > Rhizobiales > Xanthobacteraceae > Tardiphaga. The sequence continues at coordinate 6,365 of NZ_JBIISY010000127.1, read as the reverse complement.
TTCTGCTTCGCGAAGAATGACGCGACGCTGGATGCCGCATTGGAGCGGCTGTCGGATGCGGTGCATCGCCGCTGACGATCATGCGTAGGGCGGATTAGCGAAGCGTAATCCGCCGGCCGAATACATAGTTGAAACTCCGCGGCGGATTACGCCTTCGGCTAATCCGCCCTACGGCTGGAGATGTGACCATGCGCAAGGCGGGACTGGCATTGCTGACTTTGATGCTGGCCTCGCCCGCGCAGGCGCAGCAGCGCGTGGTCAACTTCTACAACTGGTCGAACTATATGGCGCCGGGAGTCCTGGAGGACTTCACCAGGGAGACCGGCATCAAGGTCGTTTACGACACATTCGATGCCAATGAGACGCTGGAGACGCGTTTGCTCGCCGGCAAGTCTGGCTACGACGTGGTGGTGCCTACCGCGTATTTCCTGCAGCGGCAGATCAAGGCAAAGGTGTTTCAGCCGCTCGACAAGGGCAAGCTGCCGAACCTCGCCAATGCCTGGCCGGAGGTGACAAAGCGCCTCGCGACCTATGATGCGGACAATGCCCATGCGGCCAATTTCATGTGGGGCACCACGGGCATCGGCTACAACGTCAAGCAGGTCGCGAAAATTCTCGGCCCCGATGCGAAGATCGATAGCTGGGACATCATCTTCAAGCCGGAGAACCTCGCAAAATTCAAGGATTGCGGCGTCCACATGCTGGACAGTGCCGACGACATCCTGCCGGCAGCGCTGAACTATCTCGGTCTCGATCCGAATTCGACCAAGCAGCCCGATCTCGAAAAGGCTGCCGATCTCGTCGCAAAAATCCGGCCGAGCGTGCGAAAATTTCATTCGTCCGAATATCTGAACGGCTTGGCCACAGGCGAAATCTGCCTCGTGGTCGGCTGGTCCGGCGACATCATCCAGGCACGTGCGCGGGCAGCGGAATCGAAGAACGGCGTCGAGATCGGCTATGCGATCCCGAAAGAGGGCGCGCAGATGTTCTTCGACAATCTTGCGATTCCGGCGGATGCGAAGAATGTCGCCGAAGCCTACGAGCTGATCAACTATCTCTATCGGCCAGAAGTGGCGGCGAAGAACTCGAATTATCTCGGTTATGCGAATGGCAATCTGGCGAGCCAGAAGCTGGTGGATGCCAAGATCATCGAGGACAAGACGATCTATCCGGACGAGACGATGCTGGCGAAGCTCTTCATCATCACCGCCCGCGATCCGGCGACGCAGCGTGTGATCAACCGGTTGTGGACGAAGGTGAAGACGGGGAAGTGAGCTTCTTGTAGCCCGGGTGAAGCGAAGCATAACCCGAGAACAGCAGAGCCAGTTCAAATGCCGGTTCCCGGATTGCGCTTCGCTCCATCCGGGCTACGCGATCACCGCCACCGGCGATGCAGCCACAGCCACTGATCCGGATATTCCCTGATCCAGCCTTCCAGCACGGACGTCACTGCCTGCATCGTACCTGCAATGTCCACCTTGCCGTCGGCTGTGCGCACCGGCTTCACCTCCTCGGACAGCTCGATCCGGAAGCGATGGTTCGGCAACCGGATGACGCGCACGCCATGGATCGGACAGTCTACCTGCCTCAGCAGGCGCGGCAGCATCGGATTGGCGCGGGTCTTGCGGCCGAAGAAATCGACTTCGGCGCCCTTGGTGAACCATTGATCCACCAGCATGGCCACATGCTTGCCCTCGTCGAGGGCATGGGCGAGCTTCACCGGCGCATCGTGGCTGGCGGCAATCAGGTTGCCCATGCTCACTGCGCGGATGCTCTTGATGGCGCGATCGGCCGCAGCGATGTTGGGCGGGCGATACAGCACCGCCGTATCCAGCCCGTGCGCCACCGCGGCGAGGGCAGGGATTTCCCAGTTGCCGAGATGGCTGGCGAAGATCAGCGCCGGTTTTCCGTCGTCGCGGAGCTGGTCGAAAATCTCGCCGGTGCGCTTGGAGAATTCCACGTTGCTCGGCTTGCCGGGATTGGCGGGGTCGTAGTCCCAGATGCGGTCGAGATGCGCAAACTCCGCGCCGATCCGCCCGACATTGTCCCACACGCCGGTGACGATCCTGTCGATCTCTTCCGGCGACTTCTCGGGAAAAGCGGCGGTGAGATTCGCGCGCGCAATCTTGTCTTCGCGAAACAGCGGCCCGATGCGGCGCGTGATCTTGCCGAACAGGTTGGCGGTCTTGATCGGATCGAAATAGCGCGTGGTGCGGAGCATGCCGATCGTCAGCGCGCCCACGGCCGCTTCGCCTGCCGGCTTCAGGGCGTCGCGGATGCGCGCCTTGGTGCGAAGCAGCAGGCGGAGCATCAGAACTTGACGATGATCTTGCCGAACACCTGGCGCGTCTCCATGCGCTTCAGCGCGGTGGCGACATCATCCAGCGGCACTTCGGTGTCGATGACGGGCAGCATGCCGTCCGCCATCTTGTCGAGGCTCTCGGCAATGTTGCGCATGGAGGCGCCGAACGAGCCGAAGATGCGATATTGCTGCTGGAACAGCTGCATCAGATTGATGGTCGTGCTCGGGCCCGACGTCGAACCGCAGGTGACCAGGCGGCCGCCGCGCTTCATCACCAGAAGCGAGCCGTTGAACGTGTCGGCACCGACATGCTCGAACACGACATCGACGCCCTTCTTCTTCGTGATCTTGCGTGTCTCGCCCTCGAAGCGATCCTTGCGGTAATTGATCACATAGTCGGCGCCGAGCTTCTTCACGCCCTCGATCTTGCTGTCGTCGCCCACGGTGGTGATGACGGTGCAGCCGATCTTCTTCGCCATCATGATGGCGACGGTACCGATGCCGGAGCCGCCGGCATGGACGAGGATCGTCTCGCCCGGCTGCAGCTTGGCATTGTCGAACAGCATATGCTGCACGGTGGAGAACGCGATCGGCGCGCAGGCGATGTCGGTGAAGGACAGCTTGTCAGGCGCGGGGATGACCAGCCGGGCCGGCATGTTCATCAGCTCGCGCGCAAAACCGTCGATATGGAAGCCATAGAGGCCGCCGACGTTTTCGCAGAAATTGTCGCGACCTTCCTGGCAGGCCTTGCAGTGGCCGCAGGTCAGCGCGCCATACATGGCGACCTTCTGGCCCGGTTTGAAATTGGTCACGCCTTCGCCGACGGCAGCAATCTCGCCCGAGGCTTCGGCGCCGATGGTGATCGGCAGCTTGCGCTTGGCAAAGGCCATGCCGCGATAGCCCCAGACGTCGATATGGTTGAGGCCGACCGCCTTGACGCGGATCTGTACTTCGCCGGCTGCGGGCGGCGAGGGCGGGGGAACGTCGGCGGTGATGAGCTCGCGTTCAGCAGCAAGATTGAGCGCACGCATAGGCCGCGTCTCCGGGTCTAAGATGTTGATTTCTGAGGCCTGCGTATCGCCGGTTCACGCTGGCGCGTCAACCGGCGAGAGGCGCTATACCGGCTCGCCGGTGAGGATCAGCGAGGCGTTCTGGCCGCCGAATCCGAAGGAATTCGACATCACGGCGGTCACGCGGGCGTCGCGGGCCGTGTTGGGAACCACATCGAACGGAATCGCCGGATCCGGAACATCGTAATTGATGGTCGGCGGGATGCGCTGATGTTCCAGCGTGAGCAGCGAGAACACTGCCTCCACGGCGCCAGCGGCGGACAAGGTGTGGCCCACCATCGACTTGTTCGACGACACCGGAACGGTCTTGGTGAGCTCACCAAAGACGGTGGAAATCCCCAGATATTCCATCTTGTCGTTTTCCGGCGTGCCGGTGCCGTGGGCGTTGATGTAGTCGATCTGGTCCACAGTCATGCCGGCATCGATCAGGCCGTTCTTGACGCAGCCGATGATCGGCTTGCCGTCCGGGCTCGAGCGGGTGCGGTGGAAGTTGTCGGCGAGTTCGCCGCAGCCGGCCACGATGCCGAGAATTTTTGCGCCACGTGCTTTCGCGGACTCCAGGCTCTCCAGCACCAGTGCGCCGGCGCCTTCGGCCATGACAAAGCCTTCGCGGTTATTGGCGAAGGGGCGCGAAGCCTTCGAGGGCGTCTCGTTATTGGTGGAGAGTGCCGAGAGCAGCGAGAAGCGGATCAGCGCTTCCGGATTGACCGAACCGTCGGTGCCGACGCACAGCGCGGCATCGGCTTCGCCGCGGCGGATCGCTTCGACGCCGAGTTGGATCGCGGTCGCGCCCGATGCGCAGGCAGTCGACAGCGAGATCGGCGAGCCCTTGGTGCCGAACGTATCGGCAAGCGAGTCAGCCACCGAACCGAACAGGAAGCGGCGGTGATATTCCGTGAAGCCGCCCGAGCCAGCGGTGCGCAGCAGCGTGTCGTAATTGATGTCGGTGTTGGCGCCGGCGGCCTTGGCCAGCGCCTGACGCTGCGGCCATTCCACCTCAACAGGGGCGACGGCGAGAAACAGCGGGCCGGGGAAGTCACCCTTGGCGCCGATCCCGGCCTGCGCGATCGCTTCTTCCGCCACCATCTCGCCGAGCTTCTCGCCGAGATCGGTCGAGGAGAACGGGTCGACCTTCACGAAATCCACCGTGCCGGCCATCGTCGTCTTCATGCCATCGATGGGGAAGCGCGTGATGGTGCGGATGCCGGATTCGCCGGCAGTGAGCTTCTTCCAGTTGTCTTCCTTGCCGGCGCCGAGCGAAGTCGCAACGCCCATGCCGGTGACGACGACGATCGGTCGGCCGAATTTATCGCGGGTTGCTGACATCTTTTCTCCGTCGCCCGTGCGGGCCGCTCAACTAGATAGATTCGACCAGCGCCATGCCTTCGCCGCGCCAGTGGCCGGTCCCGATCACGACAATCTGGGCAGGCGCCTTCGACATTTCAATCTCGGTGCCGGTGGAATCGTTTGGCGCATAGAGCGCACCGCGCGACAACGACAGCGCCGCAAGGCCGATGCCGAGCGGAAACTGCGTCTCGACGGCGTGACCGAAGGAGGAGCCGGTCGCACGCACCGGCACGTCCGCATGCTTCTTGAGGAAGCTCAGTTCTTCCGATGTCGCGGGCTCGGCGCCGGTGGCACCGGTGATGATCGCGGTGTTCGCATCGCCCGCGCCGACCTTGCCCCACAGATTGTCGAGCGAGGCGGTGACTTCGCCGCCGTCCTTGCGCTTGGCGCGATCGGCCACGACAGTCTTCAGCCGGGCAAACGGCTTGGCTCCGCGCGCTTCCGCATGGGCCTTGGATTCGATGACGAGGAAGGCGCCGCCCGAACCGAGCGCGAAGCCGCTTTTGTCCTTGCGATCCCACACCGACGAATATTTGTCGCGCAGATTGAAGTTGTCGAACTCGTACAGCAGCATCATGTCCTTGCGCTCGCCATTATGGCCGGCGCCGACAAGGGCGATGTCGCTCTGGCCATCGGCGATACGCGCAAGCGCGATACGCACGGCGTCGACGCCCGCGGCTTCCTCGCCCATGAAGGTGCGGGACGAACCGGTGACGCCATGCACGATGGCGATGTTGCCTGCGAGCAGGTTGGAGAGCTGCGCCAGAAAGAGAGTGGGACGCAGGTCGTTGAGCAGCTTCTCGTTCAGATAGCCCGGCGTTGCATCGCCATGGGCTTCCGAATTGAGGATGCTGGAATCGACATTGAGATCGCGCTCGCCGCCACCGGCTGCCACGATCATGTCCATCTTCGACAGGATGTCCTTGTTGCCCTTCACGCCTGCGGAATCGAGCGCAAGACCGGCCGCATAGGTGCCGATGCGCTGCCAGGCTTCCATCTGCCGCTGATCGCCCTTCTTCGGGATCTGGGCGTCGTAGCTCACCGGCACGAGGGGATGCACGACATAGGGCGCGAACGCTGTCTCATCGACATTGACGCGCTTCGCGTTGAGCGCATCCCAATGCGCGTCGGGGCCTTCACCCAGCGACGACACGATGCCGATGCCGGTGATCCACGCTTCGACAGGCTCGGATACGACGGGACGGGTTTCAGCCATTGGACGGTACCTTAGAGGGTGCCAGGGACATCGCCTTGAGTGGACATTGCCTCAAGCGGGAAGCACGGGCGCTTCGCCATGGTGTCCATATGCCCGCACCGGTCCTGTTGAAAGATCGGTGCGGCCTTGAACGCGATCATCGATGCGTGAAGCGCGTTATGCGCCCTTGGCTGCAACCAGCTCGTCGATGCGGGCGCTGAGATTCTTCAGGACGAAGTACTGCTCGGTGGTCGCCTTGCCGTCATTGACTTCCTGGGTCCACTTTTCCAGCGGCAGCTTGATCCCGAACGCCTTGTCGATCGCGAAGGCGATGTCCAGGAAGTCGAGGCTGTCGATGCCGAGATCGTCGATGGCGTGGCTTTCCGGCGTGATCGTGTCGCGCGGGATGTCGCAGGTTTCCGCGATGATGGTAGCGACCTGATCGAATGTG
>NZ_JBIISY010000376.1:0-4103 GCF_044340795.1 Tardiphaga sp. | reverse complement strand
AATGAGCAGCGTGTCGCCGGTGAACACGCGATCCTTCATCATGTAGCTGTAGGAATCGTCGGTGTGGCCGGGCGTGTACATCACGTCGAGGCTGACGCCCTCGATCATCACCTTGTCGCCATCGCTCACGCGCATCGCCACGACGTCGGCCTTGCTCTGGTCGCCCATCACGGTGACGCATTGCGTGCGCTCACGCAGCTCGGCAAGGCCGGTGACATGATCGGCATGCAGATGTGTATCGACGGCCTTCACCAGCCGCAGGTCTAGCTCGCGCAGCAATTGGCAGTAGCGGTCGACCTTTTCCAGCACAGGATCCAGGATCAGCGCCTCGCCGCCGTGGCGGCTGGCCAGCAGATAGCTGTAAGTGCCCGATACGCTGTCGAAGAGCTGGCGGAAGATCATGTCGCTCACCGTGTCTCAAGGCTGGTTGGGGTTTAATATTCCATGTAGTGGCCTCAAGTCAGAATAATACCCTACTCAAGCGATCTTGAGCGAATGTTTTCTGCTGCACGAATTGCTTCAGGCGGCCAGTCGGCCTAATGCTCCGGACGGAGGCGGATATGGCGGAATATGTGGTCGAGTTCGGCAAGGATGGCGGGCGGAGCGAGCCGGATGGCCGTCTGGATGCCGCTGCCTTTCACCGAAATCATGCGGCGATCTGGAAAGTTCTTGCGGCATCCTTGCAGCAACACAGCGGCGATGTTGTGGAGGTCGGCAGCGGCACCGGCCAGCATGTCATGTACTTCGCGGAGCATTCGCCGGACATCACCTGGTGGCCGAGCGACCTCAATGAGGCGCATCTGAAAAGCATCGCGGCATGGCGCGCGCATACACAGCGCGCGAATGTCCGCTCGCCGTTGCGGATCGATCTCACTGATCCCTTCTGGTGTCCCGAGATGACAAATGGCAACGGCCCGGGCGAGCTGCTGGCGGTGTTCTGCGCCAATGTCGTGCACATCGCGCCCTGGCCGGTGGCGGAGGGGCTGATTGCTGGCGCGGCAAAATACCTGCGGCCGGATGGCAAGCTCTTTATCTATGGCCCGTTCAAGCGGGGCGGCAAGCACACGGCGCTCAGCAACGCGACTTTCGACACCAGCCTGCGCAACGGAAATCCCGAATGGGGTGTGCGCGACGTGGAAGAGCTGGAAAAGGTCGCTGAAGGCGTGGACCTCAAGCTGAGCGAGGTCGTGGAGATGCCGGCCAATAATCTCATTCTCATTTTCAGGCGCGCACCCGCATAGGGCGGCTGCGTCGGCGTGTGTTGAACTGTCGCAGGCACGCCCGCATAGTCATTTCAGAACAACGGCTTGGAACGAACCAGGCCGATATCCGGGCGGAATCCCCATGAGCGAACCGACGAGTCCTGAGAGTTTCGACGATGCACGCGCGCGCGCCACGGTCTGGCGGCTTGCGGCGGCGCAGGCGCTGGGCGGCGCCAATTCGGCGGTCATCTTCGCCACCGGCGCGATTGTCGGCGCGACACTGGCGCCGAGTGCTTCGCTCGCGACGGTGCCGCTGTCGATGTATGTGGTCGGCCTTGCCGCAGCGACATTGCCGGTCGGTATCATCTCGCGTCGCTTTGGCCGGCGCGTTGCGTTCATCATCGGGAGCGGGGCAGGGGCGCTGTGCGGCCTGCTCGGTGCCATCGCCATTCTGCAGGCATCCTTTGTGCTGTTCTGCGTTGCGACCTTGTTCGGCGGCTTCTACGGCGCCGCTGCGCAATCCTATCGTTTTGCGGCGGCGGATGGCGCCAGCCCGGCCTATCGGCCCAAGGCGGTGTCATGGGTGATGGCCGGCGGCGTGTTTGCCGGCGTGCTCGGCCCGCAGCTCGTGCAATGGACCATGGATATCTGGTCGCCCTACCTGTTCTCCTTCAGCTTCCTCGCACAGGCGGTCGTCGCGCTGATTGCGATGGCACTGCTCTCCACGGTCGATGCGCCAAAGCCGGCGCCGGCCGACATGCATGGCGGCCGGCCGCTCGTTGAGATCATCAAGCAGCCGCGTTTCGTCGCCGCCGCGATTTGCGGCGTGGTGTCCTATGCCATGATGAATCTGGTGATGACCTCGGCGCCGCTGGCCATGAAGCTCTGCGGCCTCAGCCTCAGCGATTCCAATTTCGGTATTCAGTGGCACGTGGTCGCCATGTATGGGCCGAGCTTCTTCACCGGCGCGCTGATCACGCGCTTCGGCGCGCCGAAGGTCGTGGCCGTCGGTCTCCTGCTGGAAGCACTGGCTGCGATCATCGGCATGTCCGGTGTTACCGCTATGCATTTCTGGGTCGGGCTTGTGGTGCTCGGTGTTGGCTGGAATTTCGGCTTCGTCGGCGCCTCCGCCCTGGTGCTCGAAACCCATCGGCCGCAGGAGCGCAACAAGGTACAGGCGTTCAACGACTTCCTCGTCTTCGGCCTGATGGCGATCGGCTCGTTCTCGTCCGGCCAGTTGCTGGCGAATTACGGCTGGAACGCCGTCAATGCCGTGGTCTTCCCGCCGGTGGTGCTGGGCTTGGCGGTGCTGATGATTGCAGGCTTTGCGAAACGACGTGCGCTGAAGCAGGCGCAGGCGTTTCCGGACCCGGCGATCTAATGTCCTGTGTCCCGGACGCGCTGCAGCGTGAAACGCTGCCGCGCTGAGCCGGGACCATCGCAAACTCCGGCGTTTGATGCGGTCCCGGCTCTGCGGAGCAGCGCAAGAGCGCTGCTCCGCGTCCGGGACAAAGAGATCAATCCACCTCTGCCAGCTGCCCCGCCGTCTCGAACGCATCGCGCGGCCAGGCGATCTGCACCACGGCACCGTGGTCGGGAAACGTGCGGTTGCTGAAGGTGACCTTGGCGCCGGTGCGCTCCAGCAAGGTACGCGCGATGAAAACGCCGAGGCCGAGGCCACGGCGGGGCCCGTCTTCGGTATTGCGGCGACGTGACAGATAAGGCTCGCCGATGCGCTTCAGCAGGTCCGGGGGAATGCCGGGGCCGTCATCGGAGATCGAGAGCACGATGGCATCCGCGTTCCACCACGCATTCACCTCGACCTGTTCGCGGGCGAAATCGACGGCGTTCTCGAGTATGTTGCCGACGCCGTAGAGGATTGCGGGATTGCGCATGCCGACCGGCTCCGGCGCATTGGACACCGCGATCCGCACCTTGATGGCGACACCGAAATCGCGATGCGGCGAGACGGATTCCTCGATCAGCTGCGAGATGCGCATGCGGTCGAACGGCGCGCCGCTGGAATTCAGCTGCGTGATCTTGGAGAGGATTTCGCGGCAGCGCTGGGCCTGCTCGGCCATGGTGCGCAGGTCGCCGGCGAGCTCCGGATTCTTGTCGACATTCTTCACCAGTTCGCGCGAGATCAGGAAGATCGTCGCCAGCGGCGTTCCCAATTCATGGGCTGCCGCAGCGGCCAGGCCGTCGATCTGGGTCAGGTGCTGTTCGCGCGTCAGCACCAGTTCGGTCGCGGCGAGGGCGTCGGAGAGTTTGCGCGCTTCCTCGGTGACCTGGAAGGCATAGAGGCTGGTGACGCCGATGGCGGTCATGATCGAGAACCAGACGCCGAGCAGATAGATCTGCGGCAGCACCAGCGGATCGGCGGTGTCCCAAGGCAGCGGCAGGTGGAAAAAGGCCAGCACCGTGGTGCAGGTGGCGGCGAGGACGCCGAGGCCGATAGTGTAATTGGTCGGCAGCGCGGTGGCCGAGATCAGCACCGGCGCCAGGAACAGGAACGAGAACGGGTTCTGCAGGCCGCCGGTGAAATAGAGCAGGGCGGCGAGTTCGATGATGTTGAGCGCCAGCAATCCCGCCGCGCTGATGGCTTCCAGGCGATGCACCGGATTGAACAGGGTCTGCAGCACCAGGTTCAGCGCTGCCGACAGGCCGATGATCGTCACGCAAGGGATGATCGCCATGTCATATTCGAGGCCCTGCACCACCACGAAAATGGCGGCGAGCTGCCCGAGCGCGGCCAGCCAGCGCAGGCGCAGGATCGTGTCGAGTCGCACATAACGGCGCGGATGGCGAAAGTCGGAAGCGGAAACGTCGGTCATATCAGGAGTTTAATGGTTCGGTGGGAGGACCACAAACTGTGGGCGATGCGGCAAAGTCGCCGCTCTT
>NZ_JBIISY010000375.1:0-4107 GCF_044340795.1 Tardiphaga sp. | reverse complement strand
CAGGCTTCCAAACGAATGGCTTGACCTTCGTCTTGTCACCGTCGCTGATCATCACCAGAGCGGTGAGATCGACAATGGCCGACATGTCGAGCGCCAGATAGACACGCTCCTTCTCGTCAAACAGAACCGGCAGCTTGTTCGGGGCTGCACATGCGGTCCATTCCGCGCGAGAGATCAGCGAAGCGATCGGCGCCACACGCTGATTGAGATAGAGGTTCCGAAACTTCGGTTCCTCTGCCGGCATGCGCTTCGCCTTGTCAGCGATCGCTTTGAGATCGGCCAGCGATCGGAAATCGCCGAGCGCCGGGTTTGCCTTCTTCCAGACCCGCGGGTCGAAGATGTCTTTGCAGTCCTCCGGAACCTCGTAGAGGTGACACACGATGGTCGGGTCTTTTGCTTCCCGGCCGTCGTCGATCAGCTTCGACAAGATATGCTCAGGATCGTTCGACTGCGTCGAGATCACAATGAAGAGCGGTTCGGAGCGCGCGCCCATCGAGGTGTCGAGGACGTCGTAGAGTTCCCGGTTCTTTGCCTGCGCCAACTCGTCGAAGATGACGAAGGTCGGGTTGAGACCGTGTTTGGTGCCGGCCTCGGCCGACATCGCTTTGTAGAACGAACCGTTCGCAAAGCATGCGATGTGCTTGGTGGAGTCGACGACCTTGAGCAGGTCGCTGAGCTCCGGATCCGCGCGCACGATCTGCGCGGCGACCTTGAACACCTGCGCGGCCTGCTCGCGATCGTTGGCCGCCGAATAGATTTCGCCGTTCTGAACCGCTTCCGGCCCGACCAGGTGAACCAGCACCAGCGCGGCGATCAGCGCCGTCTTGCCGTTCTTTCGCGCGATCGAGAGGATAGCGCGGCGAACGCGCCGGCGACCGTCGGCGCCGTGCGGCTCGTAAATGTCGCGAATGAACCGCTTTTGCCACTCACGCAGCAGAAAGCGGCCACCCTGCCCTTCGCCTGATGGGACCTTTAGCTGCTCAATGAAGGCGATGATCCGGTCTGCCCGAGCAGACCGGCGAACTTGCTTTTCCGCTGTTTGGCGCCGGGCAGTTTGAGCGCGGCGCGGCTTTTCGGATCGAGCCCGAGGCGATCGCCTAGCGTCGCCATCAGCGCGGCCTGCTTGTTTAGGATTGCGAGCCATGGGCTTTGCGCCTGCGCGCCGTTGTCGCCCACCTCGATGACGTGCTCGAACGCTGGATCATTGATCTTGTGGGCCGCCAACTTGTGCAGCGCCCAGGCAGTCGCGAACGCCGAGAGGATGAAACTGTCAAGGGCTGAATAGACCCCGGACGGCATCGACATCTTGATCGCCTCGATGCAGCCGCGGGCGTCGTCGGACAGATGCTCAGGTGTGAAAGGCTCGCCGAGCGCCTCAATCCCGCTCTCCTCGACCACTCGCTTGCTGGGATTTCCTTCCAGCTTGTCGAGCGCAGAGAGCTTTGGCTTTGGACCCCGCTTACCCACCTAGACCCCCCACCTCAAAACCTGCGGAAATGCGCGTCGTTCTTGGGCGCCGGTCCGGGCTGAAATCGATGGAACTTTTGTTCCACCCCCCCCCCGGCCGTGGAACTTTTGTTCCATATGTCGCATAAATGATACATGATGGAACTTTTGTTCAAAATATACCAGGAACTTTAGTTCCATTGTCCGTTAGCGGTGCCTGAGTATTGCATCGCGCGCCTAAGTCGGCCATCCATCGTCATCCACGACCTGCCTGGCGCTGCCGCCATGCTCGATCCGCTGCTCATCCACGTCGTGGCAGTCCCTACATGACGACGCAAAGGGCCCAGCCCAGAAGATGATAGGGTCGCCATCGTGCTTGATGGTGTGGTGGCACACCGTGGCAGGGGTGATCTTGCCTCGAGCCTCACATCTTTCGCATAGCGGCTTGGCTGCGAGCTGCTGATCCCGGATCAGCTGCCACCGCTTGAGCTTATACCAGTTGCGATAGGGCTTCTCTTCCCTGCGCTTGGTGTCGTACTCACGATTCCGGACTCGGCGATCGAGTGGCTTACCCAATCGTGGTCTCAAATGGTGGGCAAGCTGGAACGCTGAACCAAGGGATCGTCAGTCCTACCCTCTGAAATTCGACAAACGCGCGACCCGTTCGGCGACGCTTAAGCCAACCATCGACCACCCGCTCTTCCAACTCGGCACGGACGAGTGGCTTGAGCCAGCGCAAGCCAATGAGAAGTCGAGAACGCCAAGACATTAGCTGGCCTTGGGTCCATAGAGCTTAGTGCCGATGGCCTTGAGCCGCTCGACATCCATATGGTTCAGCCTTTGATCATTAAGATTGACGACCAGAATGCCGGCGTTCCGGAAGCCTGATGCCTTCATGGCATCGAGGTCCATGGGACGCCCGGGCTGCGGGGCGTTGGTGCGAAGATACATATTTGCGGGACAGATTTTCTCTAAGGCCCGAGCATGCGGGCAGCTACCGGCATTGGCCGGCGGTGATGCATTCCACTTACTGACACGGCGCTGGCGGGTATCTGCATCACCTGAGCGACTATTGACGCCTATGTGATTTGCGGTCGACATGCAACTATTTCCGATAGTTCTTCACAACTACACTTTCTCAAGGTGATTGCCGTTCATCCAGGTCAACCGCTTGCCGTTGAACATGCTGATCAGCAGCTGCACACGGCCCTTATCGTCGAGCTTGGCGACCTCCGCGAAGAACCCATGGAATGGCCCCTCGGCGATCTTCACACCCTCACCCTTCACGAACGGAGCGCGCTTGCGGCCGGACAGCTTGTCCTTGAATGCCTCATCCTCGATCTGCTCGCGCTGGCGGATAGCGGCCACAAGCTCCGCATTCAGGATGCACGGCACCTGCCGATCGCCAACAGCGAACGCAAGGTGGCCGGGCTTCCGCACGCCCTTAATGCCGGCGATCAGGGCAAGGTCGGCGTCACCACCGCGGACATCGGCCAGCACATAGCCCGGGAACATCGCATATGACCGCTCGACCATCTTGCGCTGGCCATTCGGATTCCGCTGAGCCGAGCCCACGAACTTCCGGATGATCGGCGAATACGACCTGATGCCGAGCTCATTGAGCCCTTCCCGGACCACCTTCTCGCTGTTCGGGACAGCAGTGATGATGTGCCAAATCGGCGGCGTCTGCGGGATCTCGCAGACATTCGGCGGGACATCTACCATCCCGACGAAATCGCCGACCTTGAGCTCATGCAATCCGACCGCGCTCATTTCCTGCTTCCTATCTTCGAGAATTCAAGTGGGTACGCGGTGGGTTACGCTGCAGCGTCGTCGGACGCGGGAGGAAGCTTCTCGCCAGTGGCTTCGTCGTAGCCGGGCGGCAGTCGCTTCATGAACCACGCGCCTGTGCGCTCGACTCCTTCGATGTCGATCGTGTAAAGCCGAATCTTGAGCTTATGCTCTTCCGCGAAGCCAAGGTTTGCCCGCAGCTCGATCGTCCCGTTGTCGGCAAAGAACCAGCTGTCGTCGATCCGGCGCGCCGTGTTCGGGCAAATGCCCTCGGATGCTAGTATTGCCGGCGGGCACCGGCATGAGACCATTCCGGGCGCACCGCCAGCCCATCGCGGCCAGTTGGACTCGTTGCCCTTCCACATCCGAACAGCGCCTCTCCAATCTTTATCGGCGGGCTCGAATGGGGAGTCGCTATGGACCAGAACCGGCGCCGCGCCGCTGAAATCCTGCTCGCCAAGCCAACGCCAAGCGACCTTCACGAACTTCGTCGCGTAGCTGTTTTGCTTGCGAACCTTGGCGCAGTAGGCCTTCGCGTTGAACGTGACCACGGCAGGATCGACGCCAGACGCAATCAGCTTCGCGAACTCGGTTTCCGCCCGTTCGCGTTGCTCAGCCTCGTCCCGCCGTGGATACGCATTCCAGAATTCATCAAAAAGCGCGCGCTCTTTTGAATCCGATTCCTTTTCCACCCTACTACACCCTCCTTCCTCCTTCCTCTGCGGAGGAATTTCGGGTGTGCTACCGGAGGTCTGGGGTAGCGCTGGGGTAGCAGCACCCTTTACGGCGATGTAGCTACCAAGGTCAGCGGGTAGATTTCCTTCCTTAAAGTATCGATAGGAGGGGTTTTTGGGGCGCTGATACTTCGCA
>NZ_JBIISY010000126.1:0-16717 GCF_044340795.1 Tardiphaga sp. | reverse complement strand
GCCGTTCAGCCCGGTGATGGTGTTGCGCAGCACCGGCAGCATCGAATACAGCGCCAGCGCCAGCACCGAAGGCAGGAAGCCGAAGGCCGAGAAGCCGACGCCGAACCAGTTCATCGAGAGCGATGCCAGCGCCAGCAGCAGCGGATAGAACAGCGCCAGCAGCGCAAGCCCCGGCACCGTCTGCACGATGCTGGCAACGCTAAGCAAGGCGCCGCGCAGGATCGGCCGATGCCGCGCCAAAATCGCGAGCGGCAGGCTGGCGATCAGCCCGAGCGCGAGCGCTGCGAGGCAGACGCGGACATGGCTGCCGAGATAGTCGGGCAGGTGGGCAAACGCCTCGCTCCAGCGGGGATCGCTGAACAGGCTCATGCGCCGTTCCTCGCGATCAGATGCCCGAGCCGTTCGGCCTGCCGGCGCGGCGTGCCGAGCAGTTCGTTCACATAGGCGTCGCTGCTCGCGGACAGTTCCGCCGGCGTGCCCTCGGCAATGAGCCGGCCGGATTGCATCACGGCGATGCGATCGGCGAGCAGGATCGCCTCGGTCATGTCGTGGGTGATCATGATCGTGGTGAGCCCGAGCTTGCGATGCAGCGTCTGGTATTCGTCGCCAAGCGCATCGCGCGTCAGCGGATCGAGCGCGCCGAACGGCTCGTCCATCAGCACGATCCCGGGCTTGGCCGCGAGCGCGCGCGCCACGCCGACGCGCTGGCGCTGGCCGCCGGAGAGCTCATGCGGATAGCGGTCGCGATGCGCCTTGCCATCGAGCTGTACGAGATCCAGCAGCTCATCCACGCGCGCCGCGATCTCCCCGGCCGCGACGCCCATCAGTTTCGGCGTGATGGCGATATTGTCCGCAATCGTCATATGCGGGAACAGGCCGCCGCTCTGCACGACATAGCCGATGCTCCGCCGCAGCGCGATCGGATCGACATTGGAGATATTCTTGGCGGAGACATGGATATCGCCGCCATCCGGCACGATCAGCCGGTTGGCGAGGCGGAGCAGGGTGGTCTTCCCCGAGCCGGAGCCGCCGACCACCGCGAGGAATTCGCCGGCCGCGACATCGAGCGAGACATCGTCCACTGCCGTGACGCGCCCGTCATCGAAGCGCTTGGTGACGTGCCTGAAGCTGATCACGGCGGAGCTCATGTCTCCGACTAGCATGGCGACGCGCGGCCACCAAGCCGCGCCTGGCGTTGAAATATGCGGCCTGCAACGCTACAGCGGGTGAGGAAACGATCCAGTCGGGGGAATGCGCGTGCAGGCAGTGGAAGCCGCGGCATCGATGGCGGTGGCGCTCGATGGTGCGACGGTGGCGTTCGATGTCGCCGGCGGCAAGGTCTATACGGCGGTGGAGCAGGCGACATTGCGCGTGGCGGATGGTGAATTCGTCGCCATTGTCGGGCCCACCGGCTGCGGCAAGTCCACGCTGCTGAATGTCGCCGCCGGATTGCTGCAGCCGGCCTCCGGCAGTGTCCGCATCTTCGATCAGCCGCTGCGCGGCCTCAACAGACAGGCCGGCTATCTTTTCCAGGCCGATGCCGTGTTCCCGTGGAAGACAGCGCGCGACAATGTCGCCATCGGACTCGAGGTCGCCGGCGTCGCGCGCGAGGAGGCGGCCGAGCGCGCGCAAGGCTGGCTCAATGCCGTCGGCCTCGGCGCCTTTGCCGCCCGCTACCCGCATATGCTGTCCGGCGGCCAGCGCAAGCGCGTGGCGCTGGCGCAGGTGCTGATCCGCAATCCGAAGATCCTGCTGATGGACGAGCCGTTCGGGCCATTGGACGCGCAGACGCGGCAGGTGATGGGCAATCTGCTGCTCGATCTGTGGACGCGGGATCGCAAGGCCGTGCTGTTCGTCACCCATGATCTGGAAGAGGCGATTGCGCTGGCCGATCGCGTGGTCATCATGTCGGCCGGGCCGAGTGCGCGCATCATCGGCGACTGGCGCGTCGCGCTGCCGCGCCCGCGCGACATCTTTGAAGTCCGCCTCGACAAGGCGTTTCACGCGCTGCATCGCGAGATCTGGGGCGTTCTGAAGGCCGAGGTGATGAAGACCTATGCGCAAGGCACGGGAGGCGCAGCATGAGCCGCCCGGTCCTGCTTCTCTGTCAGCTCATGGTCGCGGTGGTCACCATCGCGCTGTGGCATCTGCTCACGTCGGTGGAGATCTTCGGACGCATCCTGCTGCCGCCGTTCTTCTTCTCCACGCCGTCCGATGTGTTCAGCCAGGTCGTGTCCTGGTTCGCCTCGGGCATGATCTGGAAACATCTCGGCATCACGCTGCTGGAATCGCTGCTCGCCTTCGTGATCGGCTCGACCCTCGGCGTGCTGATCGGCTTCTGGTTCGCGCGCCAGCCGCTGCTGGCCGCGATCTTCGATCCCTATGTGAAGATGGCCAATGCGCTGCCGCGCGTGGTGCTGGCGCCGATCTTCGCGCTGTGGCTCGGCCTTGGCATCTGGTCGAAGGTCGCGCTCGGTGTCACGCTGGTGTTCTTCATCGTGTTCTTCAATGTCTATCAGGGCGTCAAGGAGGTCTCGCCGTCGGTGCTGGCCAATGGCCGCATGCTCGGCATGAGCGAGCGGCAATTGATGCGCCATGTGTTCTGGCCGTCGGCGCTGTCCTGGATGTTCTCGTCGCTGCACACCTCCGTCGGCTTTGCCGTGGTCGGTGCCGTGGTCGGCGAATATCTCGGTTCGGCCGCGGGGCTCGGCTATGTGATCCAGCAGGCTGAGGGTTCCTTCGATGTCGCCGGCGTGTTTGCCGGCATGTTCGTGCTGGCGGTGTTCGTCATCGCCATCGACCTGCTGGTGACCGTGGTGGAGAAGCGGCTGCTGGTGTGGAAGCCGGATGCGCGTGGCTGATCCGTAGGGCGGATTAGCGTAGCGTAATCCGCCGCGGAGTTTCGGCCATGGAATCGGCCGGCGGATTGCGCCTACGGCTAATCCGCCCTACGGCCCCGCGACTCTTTGTGATAAGAGGGGCACGCTTCGCTTTACCCACCCTACAAAAGAAGATCCGGGAGACCCGCATGCTGCGATTTGTATTGGCGCTCGTCGTGACGCTTGGCCTGACCCAGACCGCCACAGCACAATCCAAGGTGACCATCGCCATCGGTGGCGGCGCGTGTCTCTGCTATCTCCCCACGGTCCTCGCAAAGCAGCTCGGCGAATATGAGAAGGCCGGGCTCGCTGTCGAACTGGTTGATCTCAAGGGCGGCTCCGATGCGCTGAAGGCCGTGCTCGGCGGTAGCGCCGATGTGGTGTCCGGCTATTTCGATCACTGCGTCAATCTCGCCGCCAAGAAGCAGGAGCTGCAAAGCTTCGTGGTCTATGACCGCTATCCCGGCCTCGTGCTGGTGGTGTCGCCGAAGCAGACCGGCAAGATCAATTCCATCAAGGATCTCGCCGGCAAGAAGGTCGGCGTCAGCGCGCCCGGCTCGTCGACGGACTTTTTCCTGAAATATCAGCTCAAGAAGAACGGCCTCGATCCCCAGGGCACCGCCGTCATCGGCATCGGCCTGGGGGCCACTGCGGTTGCGGCCATGCAGCAGGGCCAGATCGATGCGGCGGTGATGCTCGATCCCGCCGTCACCGTGCTGCAGGGCAGTCACAAAGACCTCAAGATTCTCAGCGATACACGGACGCAGAAGGACACGCTGGATGTGTTCGGCGGCGAGTATCCGGGCGGCGCGCTTTACACCACGACCGCATGGATCAAGGGCCACGACAAGGAAGTGCAGGCGCTGACCACCGCGATGATGAATACCCTGAAATGGATCCATACCCATTCGCCGGAAGAGATCATGGCGAAGATGCCCGAGAACATGGTCGGCAAGGACAAGGAACTGTATCTCGCCGCGCTCAAGAACACGATCCCGATGTATTCCGAGACCGGCCTGATGGACCCGAAGGGCGCCGCCGCGGTGCTCGCGGTGTTCAGCGAGGGATCGCCGGAAGTTGCGAAAGCGAATATCGATGTCAGCAAGACCTATACGAACAAATATGTCGAGCAATACAGGGCGAATGCAAAATAGGTTATCCGACGCATGACGGTGCCGGCGATTCATCGCGTCACGCGGCTCGATCTGTTTTTCAGTGATTGGCGCTGGCCGTTCGCCGAGCAGCGTCGTGCCGAGATCGACGCGTATTTCGCCGCCAGGCGCGTCGAGAAGCCCGCGATGTTCAATGGCCGCGTATTGCTGGCGCGGCATCCCTTGTTCACCGGGGAGCGGCTCTCAACCGAATATTTCGAGACAGATTTTGCCAGCTTCCTCGCCTGGCGCGATTGGGGATTTTCCGATCGCGATGTGCTGAACGGCTTTGGCATGGGCGCGCTCCGCAGCAACGATGGTGCTTTCGTGCTCGGCGAGATGGGCCCGCATACGGCCAATGCCGGCCGCATCTATTTTGCGGCAGGCACGCCCGATCTGAATGATGTTCGTGGCGATACTGTTGATATCGCGGGCAGCGTGCTGCGCGAGGTCGAGGAAGAGCTAGGCCTCACGGTGCATGATTTTCGCAGTGCCGATGAGTGGTGCTGCGTCGTCACCGATCACGCCATCGCCATGATGCGTGTGCTGACATCCGATCTGCCCGGCGACGTCTTGCGCCAGAAGCTGAAAGCCAATCTCGCCGCTCAAGCCGAGCCCGAGCTGAGCGACATCCATCTCGTGCGCAGCATTGCCGATTTCACGCCGACCATGCCGGTTTTCGTCACGGCGTTTTTGGAGGCGCAATTCGAGCCTGCCGCGGGCTAGCGCCGCAGGCTGGCGCGGCGACGACGCGCGCGCTACGGTCGCGCGTTCGTCCCGGAGTGCCCCGATGCCTGCCAAATCCGCCAAGGTCCCCATCAAAGCCACCTTGAAGTCCTATGTCGATCCCTATCGCGTCGACGGGTCGAAGACCTTCCGCTTGAAGGACCACGACACCAATGCGTCGGGCGGTCTCCACAAGGACACCGGGAAGCGGATGATCGAGGTCAATCGTCGCCGCCTGCAGGAGCTGCAGGAAAAACTCTATGCACAGGATCGCTGGTCGCTCCTGCTGATCTTCCAGGGCATGGATGCGGCGGGCAAGGACAGCGCCATCGAGGCGGTGTTCGACGGCATCAATCCGCAGGGCTGCGAGGTGCATTCCTTCAAGCAGCCATCGTCGAACGAGCTCGATCACGATTTCATGTGGCGCCACACCGTGGCGCTGCCGCAGCGCGGGCGCATTGGCATCTTCAATCGCTCCTATTACGAAGAATGCCTCGTGGTGCGCGTGCATCCAGAGATCCTGGCGAAACAGAAGATTCCGCAGGAGCTGGTCAGCAAACATATCTGGAAGGAGCGCTTCGAGGACATCACGGCCTTCGAAAAATATCTCGCGCGCAATGGCACGGTGGTGCTCAAATTCTTTCTCAATGTCTCCAAGGAGGAGCAGCGCGAGCGTTTCCTCTCGCGCCTCGACGAGCCCGCGAAGAACTGGAAGTTCTCCATGGCCGACATCTCCGAGCGTGCGGTCTGGGACCAGTATCAGGAGGCCTATCAGGACATGATCGGCCATACCGCGACCGACCATGCGCCATGGCATGTGGTGCCGGCCGATCGCAAATGGTTCGCCCGCGTGGTGATCGGCTCGACCATCGTGCATGCGCTGGAGCAGCTCGATCTGAAATTCCCGGTGGTCGATGGCGATGACCTGAAGGAATTCAAGATGGTCCGCGAAGCCCTGGAGAAGGAGGGCGGCCCGGTGGTGAAGAAAGCCCCGTCGCGCGTGCGGGCGAAGAAGGTGCCGGGCAAAAAGGCGACAAAGAAGACGTAGCGCTCGCTTGTCGTCACCCGGCCGTGCGCGCAATGGCGCGCCATCGCGGAGGACGGCATGGGCAATGGTGATCAGTATTCCTGTCGCCCTTGACAGCCTGTCGTTCAGGAATAAGATCCGCGCTGTTCGGTTCGTGAGGGGCGCTTCTAGAGGCGTCTTGAAGCGGGGCCGGATGCGGCGCCTGCGGGTGAGGGAGGACGTATCCTTCACACTCGGGCGGTCGGGGGTCGCCGTCCGCCTCCACTATGGGAGGCTGCCGCTATTGCGCGGCTGGACGTGGTGCGGGTGAAGGCGGAGAAATCCGCCGGATGAACATCCTGCGGGATGTTGCCCAGTACCCGGAAGAACGGTCCTTCGACTGGCAAAACGTCGCGGTGGCGCGCCGTAAGGCGTTGCGCGGTTCGGTCTCGCTGGCGATCCAGCGTTGAACGAAACGCGTCAAGTCCACTCAAGTGCGCCTTGCGGCGTGCCACCTCCCCTCATGTCTGCGAGGGGAGAACTGCTCACACCTCGGACGCGCAAGCGCCGCGAGATTACGAGAGCGTGGCTGTTTGACAGGTTGATCCGCAACGACGCGCGGAAAGCCGTGCTCCCTCCCTCAAGCCGCGAAGCGGCGCAGTGGGGAGGGCGGGGGTGGGGTCTATCCCCACGGTAGGACAGAGCGTGGGGATAGACCCCACCCGTCTCGAAGCTCGCTGGACGCTCGCTTCGATCCACCCTCCCCGCTGCGCGTGGCTTCGCCACGCTTGGGGGAGGGAGAAGATCTAGCTCAGCGCCAGCTCCTTCAGCACCTTCGCCACTCTGTCCTGCGCGGCATCCGGCAGCGGCAGCACCGGCTTCGGCGGCTTCGCATCGGCGATGCCCAGAATATCCACCGCCGCATAGATCACGCGCAGGCTGGAATACTGCTTGAACAGGTCCCACAGCGGCTGCAGCGCGCCGTTCAGCCGCCGCGCCTCGGCGGCGTCGCCGGCCAGCGCCGCGCGGGTGAGGGCGAGGCAGCTCTGCGGAAACAGGCCCGCCGCGACCGAGTACCAGGCGTCGCCGCCCGCCAGCAGCGCTTCGGTCACGTTCCAGTCGCCGGCATAGCCGATGGGAAAACCGGCCGGCACCGCCGCACGGCGCTGCTTGAGATGATCGGCGATCGCATCGGCATCCGGCGCCGTGCCCTTCAGCGTGGCGACGCCGGGAATGCGCGCGATGCGGCCGACCAGCTCCGGGGTGAAGGTGAAATGCGTGGTGGCAAAGTTGTCATAGATCACCAGCGGCAGCCCGGTCTCGCCGGCAATGGTCTTGAACAGCTCATAGACCTCGTCGCCGGTGAGCGGCGTATAGGACACCGGCGCCAGCAGGCCGGCGGCCGCACCGGCAGCCTTGGCATCGCGGGCCAGATGAACCACCTCGTCGGTACGCAGCGCGCCGATGCCGACCAGCACGGGGACGCGGCCATTTACTTCGGCAATGGCCGCATCAGTCGCGCGACGGCGCTCGTCGCGGGTGAGGAAAGGGTAGGAGCCGGTGGAGCCGAGCAGACCGATGGAGTCCACCCTGGCCGCCGCCAGCGGCGCCACCAGGCGCTGCAGAGCCGGCGTATCCACCCGCCCATTGGCATTCATGGGCGTGATCGGGAAGGCGGACAAGCCTTTGGTGAAGCTCATGGTCGGGTCCTCGCAGTTGCAGCAAACAATTATCATGTAGGGCGGATGAGCGAAGCGTAATCCGCCGGCGGAATTCGCGGTTGAGCCTCGGCGGCGGATGACGGCTTCGCCTTATCCGCCCTACGGCTACCGATAGGTCAGTCTCCCTGACCCTCTTAGCCGTTGCGACGCGGCGGCTTTTGCGTTTAGAACAAGGTCGTCGCGTCCGGCAAGGAACCGTCAACGGTTTCCGCCGACATTCACCGACGCGGCCTCGAAGGATAGCAATGCTGATTCGGAACGACAGTGCTGACATGGACACGGGAGCGATCATCGCTGCCCCGCGCGTCCTTGCGCCTGCGTCTCCCGCTCTCCTTCTCGGCGGTCTGCTTCTCCTTATCGGCCCCTGAGCGCCGGCTGGGCAGTCATGCCTGGGCACTTAGGGGATGCGAACAAAAACCAAGCAAACCTCCCGGCGCCTACACAGACCGCGCCCCGATCTTTAAGGAAAGTCCCATGACCAGCCCGACCCAGAAGTCCGAGAAGGACCGCGTCTTCATTTTCGACACCACCCTGCGCGACGGCGAGCAGTGCCCCGGCGCCACCATGACGTTCGAAGAGAAACTGGAAATCGCCGAGATGCTCGACGACATGGGCGTCGACATCATCGAGGCCGGCTTCCCGATCTCGTCGGAAGGCGACTTCGAAGCGGTGCACGAAATTGCAAAGCGCTCGAAGAAGTCGGTCATCGCCGGCCTGGGCCGCGTCAATCCGAAGGACATCGATCGCTGCGCCGAAGCCGTGAAGCCGGCCGGTGATCGTGCCCGCGTGCATATGGTGATCGCGACCTCGCCGCTGCATATGCGCGTCAAGCTGAACATGACCCCGGAGCAGGTGATCGACGCTTCGGTGGCCGGCGTCACCCGCGCCCGCAACATGGTGAGCAATGTCGAATGGTCGGCGGAAGACGCCACCCGCAGCGACATCGATTTCCTGTGCCGCATCACCGAGGCCGTCATCAAGGCCGGCGCCACCACGGTGAACCTGCCCGACACCGTCGGCTACACCACGCCGGAAGAATACACCCGCATGTTCCGCACCATCCGCGAGCGCGTGCCGAATTCCGATCAGGCGATCTTCTCGGTGCATTGCCATAACGATCTCGGCATGGCCGTCGCCAACACGCTGGCCGGCCTCGACGGCGGTGCGCGTCAGATTGAATGCACCATCAACGGCATCGGCGAGCGTGCCGGCAATGCGGCGCTGGAAGAAGTCGTGATGGCCATCAATGTGCGCAACGACAAATTCCCATACTGGAACAACATCGATCCCACCACCCTGACGCGCGCGTCGAAGATCGTGTCGGCCGCGACCTCGTTCCCGGTGCAGTACAACAAGGCCATCGTCGGCCGTAACGCCTTCGCCCATGAGAGCGGCATCCATCAGGATGGCGTGCTGAAGGACGCCTCGACCTATGAGATCATGACGCCGGCGTCCGTCGGCCTGAAGCACTCGTCCATCGTGCTGGGCAAGCATTCCGGCCGTCATGCCTTCGTGCATCGTCTGGAAGAGCTGGGCTACAAGCTCGGCAAGAACCAGATCGAGGACGCTTTCATCCGCATGAAGGCTTTGGCCGATCGCAAGAAGGATATCTATGACGAGGATATCGAGGCGCTGGTCGATCAGGAAATCATCCAGGCCCACGATCGCATCAAGCTGACCTCGCTGACGGTGATCGCCGGCACGCACGGGCCGCAGCGCGCGACCATGAAGCTGAATGTCGATGGCGCCGTGAAGATCGAGGAAGCCGAGGGCAATGGCCCGGTGGACGCGGTGTTCAACTGCATCAAGGCGCTGGTGCCGCATGAAGCGACGCTGGAACTGTATCAGGTCCACGCCGTCACCGAAGGCACCGACGCACAGGCCGAAGTCTCGGTGCGTCTGGCTCACGATGGTCGCTCCATGACCTCGCGTGCGGCCGATCCGGATACGCTGGTGGCCTCGGCAAAAGCCTATCTCGGCGCGCTGAACAAGATCGTCATGAAGCGCGAGCGCGACAAGCCGGCGCCGGTCGCTGCGGCGAGCTGATCGCTCTTTAACATTGCAAACGTGCAATGAAACGCGGCGTCGCAAGACGTCGCGTTTTTGCATTGCAGTAAAGCTATTCTTGCAACCCCTGACGAAGGGAGCAGTGGTCATCTCGTTTTAATGGCGATACATCTGCCTGTGGCATCCAAGCGCAGCGGCGAATTGAAACAGCTCGCGCAACCATCAGGGAGAACAGCATGCGTCATCTCACCACACGCCAATTCCTCGCTGCCGCAGCATCCATCGCAGCGCTCGCACTCGTCGGGCCGGCCCAGGCCCAGTCGCCCATCGTCATCAAGTTCAGCCACGTGGTCGCGCCGAATACGCCGAAGGGGCAGGGGGCGGAGAAGTTCAAGGAACTCGCCGAGAAATACACCAATGGCAAGGTGAAGGTCGAAGTCTATCCAAACTCCCAGCTCTACAAGGACAAGGAAGAGGTCGAGGCGCTGCAGCTCGGCGCCGTGCAGATGCTGGCGCCGTCGCTGGCCAAGTTCGGCCCGCTCGGCGTCAAGGAGTTCGAGGTATTCGATCTGCCCTATATCCTGCCGGACAAGGCGGCGCTGCAGCGCATCACCACCGGTCCGATCGGCAAGGGCCTGCTGGCCAAGCTCGAACCCAAGGGCATCAAGGGCCTCGCTTACTGGGACAACGGCTTCAAGATCATGACCTCGAACAAGCCGATGCATAAGGTCGCCGACTTCCAGGGCATGAAGCTGCGCATCCAGTCGTCGAAGGTGCTGGAAGCCCAGATGCGCGCGCTCGGCGCTATTCCGCAGGTGCTGGCCTTCTCGGAAGTCTATCAGGCCATGCAGACCGGTGTGGTCGACGGCAACGAGAACACGCCGAGCAATGTGTATACGCAGAAGATGCATGAAGTGCAGAAGCACATGACGCTCTCGAACCACGGCTACATCGGCTACGCCGTGATCGTGAACAAGAAGTTCTGGGACGGCCTGCCGGCCGACGTGAAGCCGCAGGTGGAAAAGGCGATGGACGAGGCTACGGCTTATGCCAACGGCCTGTCGCAGAAGGAAAATGACGACGCCATCGTCGCCATGAAGAAGGCGGGCACCACGACCTTCTACGAGCTCAAGCCGGAAGAGCGCGCCGAATGGATGAAGGCGATGGAGCCCGTCACCGCCGACATGGCCTCGCGCGTCGGTAAGCAGCTGATCGCGGATTTCCAGAAGGAAGCGAACGCGAAGACCAATTGAGCTTTGGCGGAGCCAGTAGCCGTCATTGCGAGCGCAGCGAAGCAATCCAGAAAGCCACAAAGAAAAGCTGGATTGCTTCGTCGCTTACGCTCCTCGCAATGACGACTGTACGGGTGGGGGACCGAACTTGAAATTCCTGTTACGCATCCTCGATCGTCTCGAGGAAACCCTGATCGCGACGCTGATCGGCGCGGCGACGGTGGTGATCTTCGTCGCGGTCGCGCATCGCTACACCACGGATTTCGTGGTCTCGAACCGCACATTGCCGGGCGCGATGGCGGTCTACAAATTCCTCGCCGGCATTCACCTCTCCTGGGCGCAGGAGGCGTGCATCTACATGTTCGTCTGGATGGCGAAGTTCGGCGCTGCCTACGGCGTGCGCACCGGCATCCATGTGGGCGTCGACGTGCTGGTGCTGAAACTGCCGCCGAAATGGCGCAAGGGCACGATCCTGTTCGGCCTGCTGTGCGGCGCGCTTTTCACCGGCATCATCGGCACTATGGGCGCGAATTTCGTGATCGGCCTCTCGGAGACCGACCAGACCTCGCCTGATCTCGAACTGCCCAGCTGGATCGTCTATCTCTGCATCCCGCTCGGCTCCTATCTGATGTGTTTCCGCTTTTTGCAGGTGGCCTGGAACTACTGGCGCCATGACGATCTGCCGCATCACGATCACACCCATGTCGAAGGGATCGAGGTCGATACGGCAGTTGGTCCGACGCCGGAGGGCGCCCGATGACCACGCTGTTCATTTTCGCGCTGCTCATTGCGCTGATGCTCACCGGCATGCCGATTTCCATCGCGCTCGGCCTCACGGTGCTCACCTTCCTGTTCTTCCTCACCCAGGTGCCGATCGAGGCGGTGGCGCTGAAATTGTTCACCGGCATCGAGAATTTCGAGATCATGGCGATCCCGTTCTTCATTCTCGCCGGCAATTTCCTCACCCATGGCGGCGTTGCCAAACGCATGATCAATTTCGCGACCTCCATGGTCGGTCACTGGTATGGCGGTCTCGGTCTCGCCGGCGTCATGGCCTGCGCGCTGTTCGCGGCGATCTCCGGCTCGTCGCCGGCGACGGTGATCGCCATCGGTTCGATCCTGCTTCCGGCGATGATCGCGCAGGGGTTTCCGAAGCGTTTCGGTGCCGGCGTCATCACCACATCCGGGGCGCTCGGCATCCTGATCCCGCCGTCCATCGTGATGGTGATCTATGCGGTGGCGACCGGCGGCAGCGTCGCGCTCGGACCGGACGGCGCGCGCGTTACCTCGGCCTCGGTCGGGCAGCTCTTCATCGCCGGCGTCATTCCCGGCCTGATGCTGGCGACGCTGCTCGGCGTCACCACGGTCTATCGTGCCTGGAAGTTCGATTATCCGCGGTTGCCGCGCGCCTCCTGGGGCGAGCGCGTCAAGGCGTTTCGCGAATGTATCTGGGGCCTGCTGCTGATCTTCATCGTGCTGGGCGGTATCTATCGCGGCTGGTTCACACCGACCGAAGCCGCAGCGGTCAGTGCGGTCTATGCGTTCATCATCGCCGTCTTCGTCTACAAGGACATGGGCCTCAAGGACGTGCCGCGCGTGCTGCTGGGATCCGCCAGCATGAGCGCGATGATCCTCTATATAATCACCAATGCGGTGCTGTTCTCGTTCCTGATGACCTCGGAACAGATCCCGCAGCAGCTCGCCGCCTGGATGCTGGACCAGGGCGTCAACTGGTGGACGTTCCTGATCTTCGTCAACATCCTGCTGCTGGTCGCCGGCAATGTGATGGAGGCGTCATCCATCGTGCTCATCACGGCGCCGATCCTGTTCCCCATCGCCGTGAAACTCGGGGTGCATCCGGTGCATCTCGGCATCCTGATGGTGGTGAACATGGAGGTCGGCATGTGCCATCCGCCGGTCGGCCTCAACCTCTATGTGGCCTCGGGTATCGCCAAAATGGGCATCACGGAACTCACCATCGCCGTGTGGCCGTGGCTGCTGACGATGCTGATGTTCCTCGTCGCGGTGACGTTCATTCCGGAAATTTCGCTGTGGCTGCCACGCGTGCTTGGCATGCTGTAGCGGGATTTATGTGTCGCGGTGCAGCGCGCTGCGGCGCCAGCAACATCGCGACATCATATGGCCAAAGCGTAAGTTGAAGCGCCGCGGCGTGGCGATCATCTTCATGGCAAGCTCTTTCAAAGGAGGTTGCCATGAAGAAGCTGTTGCTTGCCGGTGCCGCGGTTGCGGTGATTGCGGGATCCACTGCGGTCTATGCCCAGCACCGTCCGTGGATGCATCACCACATGCGCATGAATCCGGAGGACCGTGCCGCATTTGCTGATGCGCGCATCGCCGCGGTGAAGGCCGGACTGAAGCTGACGCCCGATCAGGAAAAGCTGTGGCCGGCGGTCGAGAACTCGGTCCGCGATTTCGCCAAATTGCGCATCGACCGCGCCAATGCGCGCATGGAAGAACGCAAGGCGCGCGACGCCAGTGGCAACAACGACACGCCGCCCAATCCCGTCGAGCGCCTGCAGAAGCGCGCCGACACCATGGCGGCAACGGCCGCAGCGATGAAGAAGATCGCCGAGTCCGCGGACCCGCTCTACAAGACTCTCGACGATGGCCAGAAGCGTCGTCTGGCGGTGTTGACCCATATGGGCCACCGCTTCGGCGGCGGTGAGGGCTGGCGCCATCGCGGCCCGCGTCCGGGCGGCTTCGAGCGCGGCAGTTTTGAAGGCCCTGGTTTTGGCCCTCCCGGTTTCGATGAGCGCGATCGCGGGCCTCGTGGTCCGGGATTCGGCCAGGATGATCCGCCGGATGCGGAACGGCTCTGAGGCCGGTCAGTTTTCCACTGCTCTCGATGACGGAAAAGCCGCTGAATCCCGGCGGCTTTTTCTTATTTTCGCAAAAGCGAAATTCGATGCATTTTTTATGACGCTCGCGCTGGACATCCTGGGGGGGCTTTGGTACACGCAGCCGTCCCCGCGGGGATATCCGGATTGGATCCGGGCGCATAGCTCAGTTGGTAGAGCAGATGACTCTTAATCATCGGGTCCTAGGTTCGAGCCCTAGTGCGCCCACCAAAACTTCCCAACATTCTCAGATGTTTGGTTTGGTGGCCTGATTTTCGGACGTTTGGTTCCGACAAGCCTGCTGCATTGTGACCAGTGACAGCCGCGATCTGCAACTTTCATTTCTTGTCCAGCCAGTAGGCCTGTCCGCGGACGAGGACGGTGTCGGGCAGCGCGCCGTCCGCGCTTTCGGGCACCGCGAAGAAATGGCGCTCGATCTCGCCGTCGCGCTCCACGACGAGGGCGTAATCCTCGAAGCGGTAACGCGCGGTGACGTCTTTCACGGCAGGGCCATTGACGATGATGTAGCTCGTCACAACATTCCCCGCCACGAACCCGCTGCGATGATAGACGAGCGTGCCGTCCGCGGCGAACCTGTAGCGACGGTCCTGTCGCCGCCCGCCCATTCCGACCTGCAGATAATAATATGAGGCCTGCAAGGACCGGGGGCGCATCGGGCGTAACTTCTGTGCCTTCTCGATCTCGATGGTTCGGCGCTCGTTCTTGTCGCCACCGCTGGTGAGCGTCACCTGGCCATTGCGCTCACCCCAGGTGAACCAGCGTTCCGGCTCGCGCGCCTTCGAGAGGGTGATTGCCAGATCGGTGAACGGGAAGCTCCACTGGTGCCGATAGGCGGTTCCGTCGCGCAGCAAGACATAGATATTTTCCTTGCGGTCGACATAGCCATTTCCGAAGCCGTCCATCCGATTGTTGAAGCTGGCTTCGTAAAGAACGCGGTCGATCTGGCTCACCGCGATGCCCTTGTTCGGCCCTGCATAGGCTTCACTTTCCTCGAGCGGGCGCGGCATCAACCCGGCCTTGTCCTCTTCCTCGACAAAGGGGCGACCCGTCTCCTGCACGGTGAAGACGCTACATTTGTCGAGCTTGAGCTTGCCGCCGGTGTGGGCGTCGAGCACAGAGCGCGGCCTGCCCACCACAACCCGATCCTGATGCATTGCCTCGGCCATCCGTTGCTTGTGGGCATCGGTGATAAAGCTGCTGCATTCGACCTTGAAGGCGGACTGCTGGTCGCCGCGCCATTCGCGCAGTTCATCATTCGCCGTGACGCGACCGAACAGCACCTGCATGCCGTCGGCGGCGAGCCAGTTTTCGGCGTGGTCCTCGCGGGCGCGGCTCAGGTCCGACATGCGACGGCCGCCGTCCTTGCTGCCGATTTCGGCCATCCTGGTTTCCAGCCGGGCGGACAAAGCCGCCAATCTCAGGATCCGGGTGCTTTCAACGGATTTCTCGGCGGGCACAATCTCCGGCGCTGCAGGGATGTCGATGCCGAGCCGGGCCGACAGGCGCGTCAGACGCGAAACCTGCGTCCCCACCGAGAGCTGCTTGTTCTCCTTGAAGAAGGCCTGGAGATCATCGCATCGCGCGGGATGGGTTGCGATTTCCTGCGCGACCAGATCGGACATGCGTTGACGCTCACGCCCGAGCTGCGTTGCAAGGTCAGGGATGCGCGCGCGAAGGCCCTGCATCAGCCGATCGTAACTCGCCCGTTTGTTGCCATGCGACCATCCCGCAAGGACGTCACGCCGCGATGCGGCCTTCGCAGGATCTTTTCGATTGCAGTGCTCGACATAAAGTTCCGTCGCCGTGAACGCTCCGACCACCTTGCCGAGACCTTCGGCAAGCTCCTTCGCGCTGTCGGCGCGCGCGGGGACGGACAGCGCAGAGACGAGCGCAAGAATGGCGAGGGCCAGTCTCACGTGCAGGCTCCATTATGCGATCGACGCAGCATCTTGCCGTCCCACGTTTTCGATGTCGGGGCATGCGAGTGATGAGATTGCGATAGCGCAGCTGGTCCCACACATCCAGCCCGCGGCTTTTTGGCGCGCGCTGTCTCCGATGGCGCACGCCGCCATAAATAGGACGTGTTGCAATGTCCGCTCCAAGCACAGCGCGCGAACATCGACGGGCGCAGCGGCCCGGCTCCTTTCCGCAACGCCGTGAAAAACGAGAGGTCTGATGTTCAAGCGTCTGATGGCCGTCCTGCGCAGAGACGGCACCAAGTCTTCTGATGGGCCCGAGAATATTGCCGCCTTGCAGGACGACGTGGTGCTGAGCGTGGTCGCTGACCGAACGGATCTTCAGGACCACGAATGGGAAGACCGTGAATGGGTCCACATCGCGGTGAATACCGAATTGCTGGTCGAGGACGGGCGGCGCTCCAGCACGCAGACGGCCGTGCTCGCGCACAGACCCGGCGGTGAACTGGAGGATCTCGACTTCCGCCTGAGCATGGCGACCAAGGCCAAAATTCTGGCCTTGCGTAACGCGATGAGCGCGAGCGGCAACGCCGTATGGACAATCGCCGACATTACGATCGAGCGTGACGGCGTCTACAAATTCGCCTTTGGCTATGGGCCGCCGCCGCGCCTGAATGGGGATCTGCTCCACGCGCCGCTGAAGGGATCACTGGAACGCTACAAGGCGGGCAGGGGCCTGAATTGAGAAGCACCAGGTTCTGGAAGATCGGCGTGATCCTCGGTGTGCTCGTTGCACTTGGTGTTCTCGGCGCCGTTGTCGGTACGCCCGAGCAGGAGGCCCGGCGACCAACCATTCGGCCGGATTTGAGCGAGCCCGATGCAGACGACAAGACACCGCTGCTGAGGGCAATACTGGCCAGTGACTACGGTGCACTCCTGGATCTACTGAAAAACGGAGCAGATCCGAACATGCGTGCCTGGCACGGGACGACCGCTGTTCATCTGGCCGCACAGCATGAAAATGAGCGGTACCTCGAAAAGCTGCTCGATTATGGTGGCGATCCCAATGCGATCGCTGAGCGCATGCACCGCACGCCAATTTTCAACGCGATGGATACGAAGCGGCCGAAAAACCGCGATCTGCTTATTGCGCGTGGCGCCGATATCGAGCACGCGGATGCCTCCCGCGGCCGGCCGCTC
>NZ_JBIISY010000125.1:0-16836 GCF_044340795.1 Tardiphaga sp. | reverse complement strand
TGAAACTGACCCGCGCCAAGTTCGAAGCGCTGGTCGACGATCTCGTGCAGAAGACCATCGAGCCCTGCCGCAAGGCGCTGAAGGATGCCGGCCTCACCGCAGGTGAAATCGGCGAAGTGGTGCTGGTCGGCGGCATGATCCGCATGCCGAAGATCCAGGAAGTCGTGAAGCAGTTCTTCGGCAAGGAGCCCCACAAGGGCGTCAATCCGGACGAAGTCGTGGCCATCGGCGCCGCCATCCAGGCCGGCGTGCTGCAGGGCGACGTCAAGGACGTGCTGCTGCTCGACGTCACTCCGCTGTCGCTGGGCATCGAGACGCTGGGTGGCGTTTTCACCCGCATCATCGATCGCAACACCACGATCCCGACCAAGAAGAGCCAGGTGTTCTCGACCGCCGAAGACAATCAGAACGCGGTCACCATCCGGGTCTTCCAGGGCGAGCGCGAAATGGCGGCGGACAACAAGCCGCTCGGCCAGTTCGACCTGATGGGCATTCCGCCGGCGCCGCGCGGCATGCCGCAGGTCGAGGTGACCTTCGACATCGATGCCAACGGCATCGTCAACGTGTCGGCGAAGGACAAGGCGACCAACAAGGAACAGCAGATCCGCATCCAGGCATCTGGTGGTCTGTCGGAAGCCGACATCGAGAAGATGGTCAAGGACGCCGAAGCCAATGCCGCCGACGACAAGAAGCGTCGTGAGGCAGTGGATGCCAAGAACCACGGCGATGCGCTGGTCCACTCGACCGAGAAGGCCTTGTCCGAACATGGTGACAAGGTCGGCGAGGACGAGCGCCGCGCCATCGAAGACGCCATGAGCGACCTCAAGGAAGCGCTGAAGGGCGACGACGCCGAGGCGATCAAGACCAAGACCAACACGCTGGCCCAGGCTTCCATGAAGCTCGGCGAGGCGATGTACACTCAGCAGGCCGAAGCCGACGCCAAGCGCGACGCAGCCAAGGATGACATCGTCGACGCCGAATTCACGGAAGTCGACGACGACAAGCCGAAGAAGTCGGCCTGATCACGAGCAAAACGATGACCCTCATCCACAGCAGCGCGATGCAGCTGACGATGGATGGGGGTCATTTTTTGTGAAACCGGCGCGGCTGGCATGGCGGCTGCATCGGCATATATCGCATCATGACGATGCGGCGACCTGGGATTTCGGGCGGATCTGACGAATGTCCACCAAGCAATGTTATTACGAGACGCTGGAAGTCGAGCGCACCGCCAATGATGCGACTCTGAAGTCGTCGTTCCGCAAGCTTGCGATGAAGTGGCATCCGGACAAGAACCCGGGCGATGCTGCCGCCGAAGTGAAGTTCAAGGAAATTGCCGAGGCTTATGACGTCCTCAAGGACGGCGACAAGCGCGCGGCCTATGACCGTTTTGGCCATGCCGCATTCGAGCAGGGTCATGGCGGCGGCGGTGGCCCGGGCTTCGGCTCCGGCTTCGCGTCCTCCTTCTCCGATATTTTCGAAGACCTGTTCGGCATGGCCGGTCAGCGCGGCGGCCGTGGCAGCGGTGGTCGCGAGCGCGGCGCCGACCTGCGCTACAATATGGAAATCACGCTGGAGGAAGCCTTCTCCGGCAAGACCGCACAGATCGAGATCCCGGTCGCGGTCACCTGCGAAGCCTGCTCCGGCACCGGCGCCAAGGCTGGCACCAAGCCAAAGACCTGTTCGACGTGCGCTGGCCAGGGCCGCGTGCGTCAGGCCCAGGGCTTCTTCACGCTCGAACGCACTTGCCCGAGCTGCCATGGCCGTGGCCAGATGATCGAGGACCCGTGCCCGAGCTGCTCCGGCGCTGGCCGTGTCGAACGCGAACGCTCGCTGTCGGTGAACATTCCCGCCGGCGTCGAGGATGGCACCCGCATCCGTCTTGCCAATGAAGGTGAGGCCGGTACGCGTGGCGGTCCCGCCGGTGACCTCTACATTTTCCTCTCGCTCGCCTCGCACGATTTCTTCCAGCGCGATGGTGCCGATCTTCATTGCCGCGTGCCGATCTCCATGGTCACGGCTGCGCTGGGCGGTGAATTCGAAGTGCCGACCATCGAAGGTGGCCGCAACAAGGTGAAGGTGCCTTCGGGCACGCAGTCCGGCCGTCGTTTCCGCGTTGGCGGCAAGGGCATGCCTGTGCTGCGTTCGCGCCAGTCCGGCGACATGTATGTCCAGGTTGTGGTGGAAACACCGCAGAACCTGACCAAGAAACAGCAAGAACTTCTCAGCGAGTTCGAGAAGCTCTCTTCTGGTGCAACGCAACCAGAAGCAGCGGGATTCTTCACCAAGGTCAAGGACTTCTTCGGAACACGAAGCGCGTCCTGACGTTACAATGCTTGACCGTCTCCGCGGTTGACGATACCTCTTTATGACGAAATTCTGACTTCCCGCACGTTCCGCGGTCTGCTTGGAAGCACAATGCCTCTGCAATCGTCCGCGCGTACGCTGAAAAAGCCACTCCGTCTTGATGACGAAGTTCGCTTTATCCGTTCATGGATCGACAAGCCGCTGCATATGGGCGCCGTGATGCCGTCAGGCAAAGCGCTGGCGCGTACCATGGCGCAGTATGTCGATGCGCAAGGGACCGGTCCGGTCATCGAACTTGGCCCCGGCACCGGCGCGATCACCACTGCGCTTTTGGCGCATGGTATCGATCAGAAGCGTCTGGTGCTCGTCGAATTCAATCCCACCTTCTGTGCCCTGCTGCGTGAGCGCTATCCGCAGGCGACCGTGGTGCAGGGCGATGCCTACACACTCCGCGATACGCTCTGGGACGTGCTGAAGGAGCCGGCGTCTGCCGTGGTCTCCGGCCTGCCGCTCGTAACAAAACCGATGCTGACGCGCCTGAAGCTGATCCGCGATGCCTTCGCGGCGCTGGCGCCGAATGCGCCTTTCGTGCAGTTCACCTATTCGGTGGCGCCTCCGATTCCAAAGTCGCTCCCCGGTGTATCCACCGAGGCCTCCGAGCGGATCTGGATGAACCTTCCGCCCGCCCGCGTCTGGGTGTATCGCAAGGGCTGAGGCCGTTCGCGATCGCGCGGCGGCTCCGCCACCAACGCGATCGGACACATGGCTGCACCAAAAATCCTCGTCATTCCCGGCTCCCTGCGCACCGGCTCGCTGAATGCAAAGCTGGCGGCTGCGGCTGTCGATGAGCTGGTGCGTGCCGATGCGGAAGTGACCCGCATTTCGCTGGGCGATTTTCCGCTGCCGATCTATGACGGCGATCTCGAAGCGTCATCCGGCGTGCCGAAAGAGGCGCTCAATCTGAAGCGCATGATGGCTGCCCATGACGGCGTGCTCATCGTGACGCCCGAATACAATTCCTCGCTGCCGCCGCTGGTGAAGAACACCATCGACTGGGTGTCGCGCGTGACGGACGGGCAGGAGGGCAGGGGTCATGTATTTCGCGGCCGTGCCTTCGCCATCGCCGCCGCATCCAACGGACGTCTTGGCGGGACGCGCTGTCTCGAAGCGCTGCGGCTCGTGCTGTCCGCCTGCCGGGCGCTGGTGATCCCGAGCCAGCTCGCGCTGTCGCATGCCGACGACGCATATGACGAGATGGATCGTCTCAAACACCCCGCCGATATCGCGGCGATGCAATCCATGGTGCGGCAATTGATCGATGTCGCCCAGCAGATGAAGTGAGCCAGACATGACCACCATCATCGATCCCCGCGACCGCCTGATCGTCGCGCTCGACGTGCCCGACGTCGCTTCGGCCGAAGCGATGATCGAGCGGCTCGGCGACAGCGTGAGTTTCTACAAGATCGGCTATCAGCTCGGTTATGCCGGTGGGCTGCCGCTGGTGCGCAAGCTCGCTGATGCCGGCAAGAAGGTGTTTGCCGATTTGAAGATGCACGATATCGGCAACACGGTGGCGCGTGGTGTCGAGAGTGTTGCCAACCTTGGCGCGACTTTCCTCACGGTGCACGCCTATCCGCAGACCATGCAGGCCGCGGCCAATGCCAGCAAGGGCTCCGATCTGCGCATTCTCGCGGTGACCGTGCTGACCTCCTATGACAACGAAGACCTCAAGGCCGCCGGCTATCAGCTGGGTGTCACCGATCTCGTCACCACGCGCGCGCAGCAGGCGCAGGCGCTCGGCATCGATGGCCTGGTCTGCTCGCCGGAAGAGGCAGGCAATCTGCGCAAGCTGATCAAGCCGGAAATGATGCTCGTGACACCGGGTGTGCGTCCTGCCGGCGCCGACATCGGTGACCAGAAACGCGTGATGACGCCGGCCAAGGCGATTGCGGCAGGTTCGGATTACCTCGTGGTCGGTCGACCGATCCTTGCGGCGGATGATCCGAAAGCGGCGGCCGAGGCGATCGTTGCAGAGATCGCGCAGGCGCGCGCCTAAATTCCGTCATTGCGAGCCCCGCAAAATTGGCTTTGCCAATTTTGCTTGAGCGAAGCAATCCAGAAAGCCAAGAGCTGGATTGCTTCGTCGCTACGCTTCTCGCAATGACGCTGAAACTTGAAAGCAGGGAGAAAACAAATGCCAAAAGCCTACTGGATCGCACGCGTCGACGTTCACAACATGGACGGCTACAAGCAGTATGTCGCCGAGAACGGCCCCGTCTTCGCGAAATACGGTGCCAAATTCATCGTCCGCGGCGGCCAGTTCGAGGCCAAGGAAGGCACTTCGCGCACGCGCAATGTGGTGCTCGAATTCAAGGATTATGCGACCGCGCTCGCCTGCTACAACTCGCCGGAATACCAGCGTCTCGTCGAGATGCGGAAGCCCCACGGCGAGAGCGACCTTGTGATTATCGAAGGCTATGACGGGCCGCAGCCCGGCGAGTAGCCTTAAGCATCTCCTTGATCTGATTGGTATCTGAGGATTTCGGGAGGCGCGCGCGTGTTGCCGTGGCGACATCGCGCCGCTATACCGCCTTGGATACGAAGGAACGCCAGATGTCCGATATGAGATTGATCGTTGCCGGCGCCGGCGGCCGTATGGGCCGCGCGCTGATCCGCACCATCGCCGAAACCCCGGGCGCCGTGCTCGCCGGCGCGCTGGAAGCGCCGACCTCGGAACTGCTCGGCCAGGATGCCGGCGTGCTCGCCGGCCTGCCGGAAAACGGCATCAAACTCTCGGCCGATCTGTGGACCCTATCGAAAGAGGCCGACGGCATCCTCGATTTCACCGTGCCCGCCGCCACCATCGCCAATGTCGCCATCGCCGCCCAACGTGGCATCGTGCATGTGATCGGCACCACCGGCCTGTCGGCCTCGGACGACGCCGTGATCAAGAGCGTCACCAAACAGGCGATCGTGGTGCAGTCCGGCAATATGAGCCTCGGCGTCAATCTTCTGGCGGCGCTGGTCAAGCGCGTGGCGCAGTCGCTCGATGACGGCTTCGACATCGAAGTGCTGGAGATGCACCACAAGGCGAAGATCGACGCGCCGTCGGGCACCGCCTTCATGCTCGGCCAGGCCGCTGCCGACGGCCGCAGGGTCTCGCTCGACACGCATTCCGCCCGTGGCCGCGATGGCATCACCGGCGCGCGCAAGACCGGCGATATCGGCTTCGCCTCACTTCGCGGCGGCACCGTCGCCGGCGAGCACACCGTAATCTTTGCCGGCCCGCGTGAACGTATCGAACTCACGCACAAGGCCGAGGATCGCATGATCTTCGCCCATGGCGCGCTGAAAGCGGCCCTGTGGGCGCATGGCAAGAAGCCTGGACACTATTCGATGGCCGATGTGCTCGGCCTTGGTGAAAAATAAAAACGACCAGAATTGGAATCTGTGATGACTGACCGCCTTCTCGTGCTCGTCCGCCACGGCCAGAGCGACTGGAATCTGAAGAACCTGTTCACTGGCTGGAAAGACCCGGACCTCACCGAGAAGGGTATTACGGAAGCCAAGGAAGCCGGCCGCAAGCTCAAGGCGCAGGGCCTCACTTTCGACCGCGCCTTCACCTCGGACCTGACCCGCGCCCAGCACACGCTGAAGCTGGCGCTGGAAGAAATGGGCCAGACCGGCATTCCGGTGACCAAGCATCTCGCGCTGAACGAGCGCGATTACGGCGATCTCTCCGGCCTCAACAAGGACGATGCCCGCGAAAAGTGGGGCGAGGAGCAGGTGCATATCTGGCGCCGCTCCTATGACGTGCCGCCGCCCGGTGGTGAAAGCCTGAAGGATACGCTGGCGCGCACGCTGCCTTACTATGTGCAGGAAATCCTGCCCGGCGTGCTGCGCGGCGAGCGCACGCTGGTGGCCGCCCATGGCAATTCGCTGCGCGCGCTGATCATGGTGCTGGAAAAGCTGTCGCCAGAAGGGATTCTCGCCCGCGAACTCGGCACCGGCGCACCGATCATCTACAGGCTGAATGCCGACGCCACGGTGGCCTCAAAACTCGATCTGGCGTGATTTCTTGTGTCTTTGTTGCGGCAATTCTTGCGGCAACACAGAGGCAGGGCAGAAACGCAAAAGGCCCGCAACATCAGTTGCGGGCCTTTGTTTTTCGTTGAGCGAGTCGCTCAGTTCGCGCCGTTATGGGCGAACTGGCCGGTGGCGCGGAAGCGCCAGAGATATTGCGGCGCCACCGCTTCCATCGAATCCGGGGCGATGCCGAGTCCTTCCAGCGTCAGCCCGGCCGCCTTGGCGGCGTCGGAGACGACATTGTCGACCTTCAGCATGGCGACCTGGTCCGGCGTCAGCTTGAAGTCACCCGGGGCGAATTGCAGGACATACGACTTCAGCTTGGCGATGCCCATCGGCACCGGCAGGATCATGCGCTCGCGCTCGATGGTCTTGAGCACGATTTCGACGATCTCCCGCATGGTCAGCACTTCCGGCCCGCCCAGCTCATAGACGGCGCCCGGCTTGGTCTTGCCATCGGCCGCTTCGGCCACGGCCTGCGCGACATCGCCGACGAACACCGGCTGCATCTTGGTCTCGGCGCCGAATACCGGCATCACGGGCGCCATGCGGGCCAGCGACGCAAAACGGTTGGTGAGGCTGTCTTCCGGGCCGAAGACCAGCGACGGGCGCAGGATCGAAGCCGATGGCACGGCGGCCAGCACATTGGCTTCGCCAGCCGCCTTGGCGCGTGAATAGGCCGATTCGCTGTTCGCATCGGCGCCGATGGCGGAGACATGCACCAGACGGGCGCCAATCTCGGCCGCGGCCTGCGCGATGGCGCCGGCGCCTTCGGCCTGCACGCTATCAAAGCTCTGCTTGCCGCCTTCGGCGAGGATACCGACCAGGTTCACCACGATCGAGGCATCGCGCATGGCGGCCTTGATGGAGGCGGGGTTGCGGATATTGGCCTGCACGGCATGGATCTGGCCGACGCGGCCGAGCGGCTGCAGGTGGCCGGCGAGCTCCGGGCGGCGCACCGCGACGCGAATCCGGTAATCGCGCTTGGCCAGCGCGCGGACCACATGCCGCCCCACGAAGCCGGATCCGCCGAAAACCGTCACGAGGGTGTCGAGGGGGGCAGCCATGGGGTCGATTCCTTGCAAAAAGCCGGCGGGAGAGGCGGCAGTTTAGACCGTTTCGCGATACGCCAACGCGCTTGGCCTGTACAGCGGAAAGGAATTGCACAAAGCAATTTGACAAGTGCGTAACGGCCCCCTACACACCGCGCCACATGCCTCACCGCATGTGCCCAGGTGGCGGAATTGGTAGACGCGCTGGCTTCAGGTGCCAGTGGCTTAACGGCCGTGAAGGTTCGAGTCCTTTCCTGGGCACCACTGGTGCTCGCAAATCTTTGAAATCAAAGCGATTTCGTCTTCGGTAGCGCGCTGGACGCGCTTTCGTGCGCCGCTGGCGCGGCTTGATGTCACTCAATCGTCGTTTTCCGGAACATTGCTAAGCTCCCTTCGCTTAGCCCGCTGTTTGCCGGAGCTGATGATGGGTATCGAGACCGAGTTGAAATTTCGCGTAGCGCCAGCAGAGCTGGCGATGATCTCGCGCCGGCGCATCAAGGGCGCACAGCGTGGCGATCGCACCGACAAGGCCCTTGTCTCCACCTATTTCGATACGCCGAAATGCAAGCTGAAGCGCCGCGGACTGACCTTGCGGGTGCGGCAGAGCGACGATCACTTCATCCAGACCATCAAGGCCGGCGCAGTCGGCCCGGCCTCGCGTGGCGAATGGGAGAGCGAGATCGATGGCCGCAAGCCGGTGCTGGCCAAGGCGGATGGCTCGCCGCTGGATGCGTTCAAGCCGAAAAAATTGCAGCGCAAGCTGAAGCCGCTGTTCAAGACATCGGTGCGACGGCGGACGCAGATGCTGCACACACGTCGCAGCGAAATCGAATTCGCCATCGACCGCGGCACCATCGCCGCCGGCCGGCGGACGCTGCCCATCTCGGAATTCGAACTCGAGCTGAAAAGTGGCCGCGAAGCCGATCTCTTCGCGCTGGCCCGCACGCTCGAGCGCGGCGTCGGTGCCGAGCTCGACCTGCGCGGCAAGGCGGACAAGGGTTTTGAATTGCTGGCGGGCCATGAAGGCGCGTTTCTTGCCGAAACGATCACCCTCGATCCGCAAGCCCCGCCGGTCCATGCCTTTCGGACGATCGCTGCCTCCACGCTCCGGCATTTCGCGAGCAATGCGGATGGCGTACGCGCCGGCGCGGGCGAGGCCGTGCACCAGATGCGCGTCGGCCTGCGTCGGCTGCGGGCTGCCATCTCATTGTTCAACGATGTGCTGCCGCGGCGAAATCTGGCGCGTGTGAAATCCGAGCTGAAATGGCTGACGGGCGAACTCGCGCCGGCGCGCGAAATCGACGTGTTTCTCACCGAGCGGATCGGCGCCATTCCGCGCAATAGCGTGCCTGCACGCGGTGCGCGCGCCATCGCGCGTCGCTTTGCCGAGCAACGCAAGGCCTGTTTCGATCGCGCCAGGACGGCCGTCTCTTCGCCGCGATATCGCACGCTGCTGATCGATCTGTTCGAATGGATCGTCACGATGAAGGCACCGGCGTCCGACCGCGCGATCGGTCCTTATGCTTCTGCATTGCTGGCACGGCGCATCAGGAAGGCCCGCAAGCAAAGCAGGGCGATCCATGATCTGGAGGCCCGCAAGCGGCACAAGCTGCGCATCAAGATCAAGAAAATCCGTTACGGCCTGGATTTTTTCGAGAGCCTCTATTCGAAGGATGATCGTGGCCAGCTCGCGAAGCGATCCGCCCTGCTCAAGGCGATCCAGTCGGCACTGGGATCGCTGAACGATCTCGTCGCGCATCGCGCGATTGCGGCGGAGGCAGCAATGAAGGCGCCGCGTGCGAATCGCCGAGCGCTGGCCTTTGCGTCGGGCGTGATGGTCGGCCAGGAACATGCAGCATCGAAGACACTGCTGGACCACGCCGCGAAGAAGCTGCGCAAGCTGCAGCCGCTGACGGTCGAGCCAGCCTAGCCTGCGATCGCCTGATCGTAGGCGGCCACGGAGGCCTGCGCGGTCGCCTTGACCTCCGTCGCGCTCATGCCGGGCTTGTAGAGGCTGCTGCCGAGGCCGAAGGCCTGGATGCCTGCCGCGACGTATTCCGCGAAATTCCTGTCAGACACGCCGCCGACGGCGCCGATCACCGCATCCTTTGGCAGAACCGCGCGGATGGCGGCAATGCCGGAGGCGCCGAGGATCGAGGCCGGAAAGAACTTTAGCGCCGAAGCACCGGCGCGGAGCGCGAGGAAAGCTTCGGTGGGCGAAAATACGCCGGGCATGGTGACCATGCCGCGCTTCGCTGCCATCGCCAGCACATCGACATCCACATTCGGGCTCACCATCAGCCGCCCGCCGACATCCGCCACGCGGGCGCAGTCACCGGCGGTGAGAACGGTGCCGGCACCGATCAGGGTGTCGCGGCCGAATCGCCTGCAGATGCGGGCGATGGACTCGAACGGATCGGGCGAATTCAGCGGCACCTCGATCATCTCGAAGCCGGCGTCGATCAAGGCCTCGACGATGCCTTCGACTTCATCGGGCTTCACGCCGCGCAGGATGGCGACGAGCGGGCGCTTCACGTCCGGCCAACGCATGGGCTGGGTCATGTGAACTGGGCTCCCCACAGATGGATGGCGGCCTTGGTGAGGCCCTGTTGCGACGCGCGTTCGGCATCGACGATGGTTGCTTCGAAGCCGGCAGCAGCCAGCGCCGCGGCATAGAGATCCTTCAGCGCGCCGGCGCCGATCAGGCGCCCCGGATGTCTGCCATAGCGTGAACGCGCATCGGCGATCTCGGTGCCGATCAGCAGGCCCGACAAACGCGCCGCGCCATCCGCCTGTTTCTCGAAGCCGAGCAGCTGCGCTGCGCGCAGGCTGAACAGCGAGGCAGGCAACGCAGATGGTGTATCGATGGCGCGCTGCAGGCCGTCGCGGAACGCATCATTCGCGGCAGGCGATCCCGCATCGGGATCGATGGCGTGTTTCAGGATGCTGTGCCGGGCGATGACCGAAAACAGTTCGCCGGTCATATAGGTCGTGAACGACACCACGCTGCCCTTGTCGATCCGGATCCATTTGCTGTGGGTGCCGGGAATGCAGACGAGGCCGGTGAAATCGGATTCGGTGCCGCCGAGCAGCTGCGTTTCCTCGCCGCGCATCACATCGGGCGCGGTGGCATCGGCCTGGGCGATGCCGGGCAGGATGCGGATGTCGCCTTCTGCCGCGACACGTTGCGCGCCGTCATGCAGGGCGTCGAGGCGGGTCGGTGTGCGGAGATAGGGAGCTTCGATCCAGCCTTGCCTGGCGCCGGCCATGCCGCAGATCAGCACGGGCAGGTCCGGGGGCGCGCCAAGTCTTGCAAGATGATCCGCGAGCACCGGGGCAAAGCCGGTTGTCGCACAATGCAGCATGCCTTCAGGCCCGCGCGTCTCTGCGAGTGCATCGCCGTTCGCGGTCATCAACCAGCCGCGAAAGCTGCTGGTGCCCCAATCGACGGCGACAAAAGCCGGTTTCCTCACAGTCACATTGTTCTCCGGCTCTACTGGCACGAATAGGCGCCAAGCTTAGCCGAAAGCGCGGTGCTTAGCAGTAGTTCTCGCAAGACACCGGCGTGAAATCGCCGTGCGACGCGACGGCTGTCGGCACCGCGGTGAGATGCGACGGGCCTGTGCGATCAACGGCACTGCAAAACGCGTGGAGGATCGCCGTCGCCAGATCGGCATGATGGGCCTCCACGGCATCGTCGAGCCAGTCCGGCATGCTGCGCTCGGTGGAAAGGGCGCAGTGCCATTCCCCTTCGTCGAAGATGAGGCGGCGAAGCTGCCAGTCCGGCAGTTCGATGGCGATCAAGGCGAGGGCGGCATCCGTCCATGCGCCGGCGGCGACAAGGCGGTCGAGATGCCGGGCCTCCAGCGTGCGGCGCATCGCCGGCAGGCGCTTGCAGGAAGTGAGACAGATGTCCGTGAAAGCTGCGGCGTCGATACCAGATGCCGCATGCGGGATGGTAACGGGAAGAAGCGAGAGGCGCGACATGGCGAAACTCCATGAACAGCGCGATCGTCGGGCGATCGCAGCATGAGATTTGCGCGCCGCGCCGTGTGAATACGAGACGATTGGCAGGCCAAAGATATAGGCGGGCCATAGGCATCACGGCCTGTGCGCGCCGCGTCTTTATGGGATTCCTATAAACTCGCCGTTCCCCTCATCTCGAAAACCTACGGCCGGAATGGCACCTGATCCAGCATCGGGCGCAGTCCCTGCGTCCTGTGCCAGTGCATCAGGAGCTTTCCATGCTGGACATTCTCATGCTGGGTCTCGGGCTCGGCTTTTTCCTTCTCACGCTGGGCTACGCCTATGCCTGCGAGCGGCTGTGAGGAGATGGGTCATGGTCTTTGACTATGTGCTCGCCGGCACGGTCTCGGCGGCTCTCCTCGTCTATCTCACTTATGCGCTGCTCCGCCCCGAGCGGTTCTGATCGCACGCCACAAGGTCGAACACAATGACACTCATCGGATGGATACAGATCGCGCTGTTCTGCGCGGTGATCCTGGCGCTCACAAAGCCGCTCGGTGGCTACATGACGCGCGTTTTCAATGGCGAGCGGACGCTGCTGTCGCCGGTGTTGCGGCCGGTCGAAGCCGGCATCTACTGGCTGTCCGGTGTGGACGAAAAGCGCGAGCAGCATTGGCTCACTTATACGGTGGGCATGGTGCTGTTCCATGTGGCCGGCTTCGCGCTTCTTTATGCGCTGCTGCGGCTGCAGGATGTGCTGCCGTTCAATCCGCAGGGCCAGTCGGCCGTCGCGCCGGATCTCGCTTTCAACACCGTCGTCAGTTTCGTCACCAATACCAATTGGCAGAACTACGGCGGCGAAAGCACCATGTCCTACCTGACCCAGATGATGGGCCTCACGGTGCAGAACTTTGTCTCGGCCGCGACGGGCATTGCGATTGCCGTCGCGCTGATCCGCGGTTTCGCGCGGTCGTCGATGCGCACCATCGGCAATTTCTGGGTCGATCTCACCCGCGCCACGCTCTACGTGCTGCTGCCGATCTGCGTGGTGTTGTCGCTGATCCTGATCGGGCAGGGCATGCCGCAGACGCTTGGCGCCTATGTGGATGCCACAACGCTGGAAGGCGCGAAGCAGACCATCGCGGTCGGCCCGGTGGCCTCGCAGGTGGCGATCAAGATGCTCGGCACCAATGGCGGCGGGTTCTTCAATGCCAATGCCGCGCATCCGTTCGAGAACCCCACGGCGCTGTCCAACTTCATCCAGATGCTGGCGATTTTCGCCATCGGTGCGGCCATGACCAATGTGTTCGGCCGCATGGTCGGCAATCCCACGCAAGGCTGGGCGATCCTGGCCGTGATGGGCGTGTTGTTCATCGTCGGCGTCGCGATCACTTACTGGGCAGAGGCATCGGGCACCAACACCCTGCAGGCGCTCGGCATCACCGGCGGCAATATGGAAGGCAAGGAGACGCGCTTCGGCATCGTTGCCTCGGCTTTGTTTGCCGTCGTCACCACCGCGGCTTCCTGCGGCGCCGTCAATGCGATGCATGACTCCTTCACTGCGCTCGGCGGCATGATCCCGCTGATCAACATGCAGCTTGGCGAGATCATTGTCGGCGGCGTCGGTGCCGGCCTTTATGGCATGCTGCTGTTCGTCGTGCTGGCGATCTTCGTCGCCGGCCTGATGGTCGGCCGCACGCCGGAATATGTCGGCAAGAAGATCGAGGCGCGCGAGGTGAAGATGGCGATGCTCGCCATTCTCGTCCTGCCGCTGATGTATCTCGGCTGGACGGCGGTGGCCGTGGTGCTGCCGTCGGCGGTGGCGTCGATGGCCAATAGCGGTCCGCATGGCTTCACCGA
Source organism: Tardiphaga sp. (assembly GCF_044340795.1). GTDB lineage: Bacteria > Pseudomonadota > Alphaproteobacteria > Rhizobiales > Xanthobacteraceae > Tardiphaga. The sequence goes on along the minus strand of NZ_JBIISY010000125.1, from coordinate 3,565 downwards.
AGTGCTCTATGCCTTCACCTCGGCCACCGGCAATAACGGTTCGGCCTTTGGCGGCCTCACCGGCAATACGTTCTTCTACAATCTGACGCTCGCCTGTTCGATGCTGTTCGGCCGCTTCTTCATGATCGTGCCGGCCATGGCGATGGCGGGCTCGCTCGCGTCGAAGAAGTCGATCGCGGCGTCGGCCGGCACGCTGCCGACCACCGGCGGCCTGTTCGTCGGCCTCGTCATCGGCGTCATCCTGATCATCGGCGGTCTCACTTTCTTCCCCGCGCTGGCGCTGGGGCCGATCGTCGAGCACCTCGCCATGATCTCCGGCAACCTGTTCTGATCGGAGCCATCCCATGGAAACCCTCAAACTGCAAAAGCGCGCTGCGACATCGGCCTTGCTCGATCCCAGGATCGTGCTGCCGGCCATATCAGCCTCCTTCACCAAACTCGATCCGCGGGTGATGGTGAAAAATCCGGTGATGTTCGTGGTGGAGGTCGTCGCCGCACTCACCACCGTCATCTTCATCAAGAATGTGATGACCGGCGGTGAAGACCTGTCCTTCACGTTCCAGATCATCCTGTGGCTCTGGTTCACGGTGCTGTTCGCCAATTTCGCCGAAGCCGTTGCCGAGGGCCGCGGCAAGGCGCAGGCGGAGACGCTGAAGAAGACGCGCACCGAAAGCCAGGCCAAGCTGCTCACCAGCAGCGATGACGCCGATCGCAGCTACCGCATGGTGGCGGGCACCACGCTGAAGGTCGGCGATATCGTGCTGGTCGAGGCCGGCGATCTCATCCCGTCCGATGGCGAGGTGATCGAAGGCGTGGCTTCGGTGAATGAAGCGGCGATCACCGGTGAATCCGCTCCTGTCATCCGCGAATCCGGCGGTGATCGCTCTGCCGTCACCGGTGGCACGCAGGTGCTGTCGGACTGGATTCGCGTCCGCATCACCGCGGCGCAAGGCTCGACCTTCATCGATCGCATGATCAAGCTCGTCGAAGGCGCCGAGCGTGCCAAGACACCGAACGAGATCGCGCTCAACATCCTGTTGCTCGGCCTCACCATCATCTTCGTCTTCGCGACGGTGACGATCCCGAGCTATGCCGCCTATGCCGGCGGCACGATTTCGGTGGTGGTGCTGGTGGCGCTGTTCGTCACGCTGATCCCCACCACCATCGGTGCGCTGCTCTCGGCCATCGGCATTGCCGGCATGGATCGGCTGGTGCGCTTCAACGTGCTGGCGATGTCCGGCCGTGCGGTGGAAGCGGCCGGCGACGTCGATACGCTGCTGCTCGACAAGACCGGCACCATCACACTCGGCAATCGCCAGGCGACGGCGTTCCGTCCGCTGCGTGGCGTCACCGAGCAGGAGCTGGCCGATGCGGCGCAGCTCGCCTCGCTGGCCGACGAGACGCCGGAAGGCCGTTCCATCGTCGTGCTGGCGAAGGAGAAGTATGGCATCCGCGGCCGCGACATGGCGGAGCTCGGCGCGACCTTCGTGCCTTTCACGGCGCAGACGCGCATGAGCGGTATCGATGCGGCCGGCATGTCGGTGCGCAAGGGTGCGGTGGATTCGATCCTCGCTTATGTCAGCGGTGGTGAAATGACCACTGCAGTCGGCAATACCGCGCGGGCGATCCAGCCTGCGACGTCGGCGGCCGCGCGTGAGTTGCAGGCGATTGCCGATGAGGTGGCGAAGGCCGGCGGCACGCCGCTCGGCGTGGTCCGCGACGGCAAGCTGCTCGGCGTCATCTATCTGAAGGACATCGTCAAGGGCGGCATCCGCGAGCGCTTTGCCGAGCTGCGTCAGATGGGTATCCGCACCATCATGATCACCGGCGATAATCCGATGACGGCCGCGGCCATCGCTGCGGAAGCCGGCGTGGACGACTTCCTGGCGCAGGCAACGCCTGAGGATAAATTAAAACTGATCCGCGACGAGCAGGCCAAGGGCAAGCTGGTGGCCATGTGCGGCGATGGCACCAATGACGCGCCGGCGTTGGCGCAGGCTGATGTCGGTGTCGCCATGAACACCGGCACCCAGGCGGCGCGCGAGGCCGGCAACATGGTGGATCTCGACAGCAATCCCACCAAGCTCATCGAGGTGGTGGAGATCGGCAAGCAGCTCCTGATGACCCGCGGGGCGCTGACCACCTTCTCCATCGCCAATGACGTGGCAAAGTATTTCGCCATCATCCCGGCGCTGTTCATCGCCTTCTATCCGCAGCTTGGCGCGCTCAACATCATGGGCCTTGCCAGCCCGCAGAGCGCGATCCTGTCCGCCATCATCTTCAATGCGATCATCATTATCGCGCTGATCCCGCTGGCACTGAAGGGCGTGTCCTACAAGCCCATCGGCGCCGGCGCACTGCTCGGCCGCAACCTGCTGATCTATGGCGTCGGCGGCCTCATCGTCCCGTTCATCGGCATCAAACTCATCGACCTCGCGGTCTCCGCGCTCGGTCTGGTCTGAGGAGAACCATCATGTTGAAAGAACTTCGCCCCGCCATCAGCGTGCTGGTGCTGCTCACCGCGATCACCGGCGTTGCTTATCCCCTCGCAATGACCGGCATCGCCGGTGTCCTTTTCCCCGCACAGGCGAAAGGCAGCCTGATCGAGCGGGATGGCAAGGTGATCGGCTCCTCGCTGATCGGCCAGGAGTTCAAGGGCGACAATTACTTCCATGGGCGCCCCTCCGCGACCACGGGGGCCGATCCGCAGGATGCCACCAAGACGGTGCCGCAACCCTATAATGCCGCGAACTCCATGGGCTCCAATCTCGGCCCGACCAGCAAGGCGTTGAGCGATCGCATCAAGGAGGATGTCGAGAAGCTGAAAGCGGAGAATCCGTCGACGCCGGTACCCGTGGATCTTGTCACCACCTCGGGCAGCGGCCTCGATCCGAACATCTCGCCGGAAGGCGCGCTGTTCCAAGTGCCGCGCGTCGCCAAGGCGCGGGGCCTGCCGGAAGATCGCGTGCGGGCGCTGGTGAATGAGAAGACCGAAGGCCGGCTGCTCGGCGTGCTGGGCGAGCCGCGCGTTAACGTCCTCGCGTTGAATCTGGCACTGGATGAGGCTGGCACGAAGTAGCCATCTAGGCCGGTCTTGAGACGGAGACTATATATCGCTCCATGGCACATCCAAGCCGCGACCCGGACCAACGCCCTTCGCCAGAGGCCTTGCTGGAGACAGCACGGCGCGAGGAAGGTGTGGCCGGGCGGCTGAAAATCTTTGTCGGCGCCGCCCCCGGCGTCGGCAAGACGTTTGAGATGCTGCAAAGCGCCCATGCCAAGCGCAAGGCCGGCGTGGATGTGGTGGTCGGCGTGGTCGAGACCCATGGTCGCGCCGAGACCGAGGCGCTGCTGGTCGGCCTCGAAGTCATCTCGCGGCGGGTGATCGCGCATAAGGGCCAGACCCTCGACGAGATCGATCTCGATGCCATCCTGGCGCGTCGTCCAAAACTCGTGCTGGTCGATGAACTCGCACATACCAATGCACCGGGCTCGCGGCATCCGAAGCGCCATCTCGATGTCGCTGAACTGCTCGCGGCGGGTATCGATGTCTATACCGCGGTCA
>NZ_JBIISY010000374.1:0-4137 GCF_044340795.1 Tardiphaga sp. | reverse complement strand
ATCTTGCCAAGCGCTTCTCCAAGGATTCGGAAAGCTTTGGCAAAGGCCGCATCGAGGGCGTGTTTGCGCCGGAAACGGCGGCACACGCATCCGGCACCGCAGCGCTGCTGCCGATGCTGGCGCTCGGCATTCCCGGTTCCGGCACCGCGGCGATCCTGCTCGGTGGCCTGATGGTCTGGGGCCTCAATCCCGGCCCGCTGCTGTTCGTCGAACACAAGGATTTCGTCTGGGGCCTGATCGCCTCGATGTATCTCGGCAATGTGGTTGGCCTCGTGCTGGTGCTCTCGACGGTGCCGATCTTCGCGTCGATCCTGCGGGTGCCCTTTGCGGCGGTCGCGCCGATGATCGTCGTGTCGTGCGCCATCGGCGCCTATGCGATCCAGAACGCCATGTTCGACATCTGGCTGATGCTGGGTTTTGGCGTGGTCGGCTATGTGTTCAAGAAGATCGGCATCCCGCTGGCGCCGTTCACGCTGGCGCTGGTGCTCGGCAGCCGTGCCGAAGACGCCTTCCGCCTCGCCATGATCGGCTCCGGCGGCAGCCTCGGCGTGTTCTGGTCCAACGGGCTGGTGGGCACCATCACCACGCTGGCCATCACGCTGCTGTTCTGGCCGGTAATCGACCGCATCTTCACGGGCGTCGGCCGCATGCTGCGGCCGGCGAGTGCGGCGGGATAGAGCGATCCGAAAAGCGGGGCCGGCGTTCCGGATCGGATCATGCTCAGCTGCAAGGCCCGATCAGACCACCTTGGCGTCGCGCAGTGCGGCGATCTCATCCGCGCTGAAGCCGAATTCGGCAAGGACGTCCTCGGTATTCTCGCCGAATTCAGGTGGCCGCGCGGCCATCTTGCTAGGGGTGCGTGACAGCGTGAAGGGCTGGGCGACCAGCGTGATCTTGCGGTTCTGGTCGTTCGGCACGTCCTGCGCCAGGCCGAGATGCTTGACCTGCGCGTCATCGAACATCTGGTCGATGTTGTAGATCGGCCCGCAGGGCACACCGGCAGCATTCAGCGTCTCGACCCAATGGTTCGTGGAATTCTGCGCGGTCCGGCGCTCGATCTCGGCATTCAGCGCGTCGCGATTTTTAGAGCGGGCAGGGCCAGTGGCATAGTCGGCATTGGTGATCAGATCCGGTGCGCCGATGGCCTGCGCGCAGCGCTCCCAGATCTTGCCGCCGGTGGTGGCGATATTGATGTAGCCGTCCGATGTCTTGAACACGCCAGTGGGAATGCTGGTCGGGTGATTGTTGCCGGCCTGTTGCGGTACTTCGCCTTCCATCAGCCAGCGCGAGGCCTGGAAATCCAGCATGAACACCTGAGCCTGCAACAGCGATGTCTGCACCCACTGGCCCTGACCGGACACGTCGCGCTCCAGCAGCGCCGTGAGGATGCCGGTGGCGCAGAAGAGGCCGGCGGTGAGATCGGCAACGGGAATCCCGACCCGCATCGGTCCTTCGCCAGGCGCGCCGGTGATCGACATCAGCCCGCCCATGCCCTGGGCAATCTGATCAAAGCCGGGGCGCTTGTGATAGGGCCCATCCTGCCCGAAGCCGGAAATGCTGCCATAGACGAGGCCGGGATTGATCGCCTTCAGGCTCTCGTAATCGATACCGAGGCGGTCCTTCACGTCCGGGCGAAAGTTCTCCACGACGACGTCAGCCTTCTCGACCAGCCGCTTGAACACCGCGAGGCCACGCGGGTCCTTCAGGTTTAGCGTCATGGCTCGCTTGTTGCGATGGAGATTCTGAAAGTCGAACCCCTGCCGCGGGCCGCCAGGTTGCTCCGAACCGGCATCATCGCTGAGCGCATCGATCTTGATGACGTTGGCACCCCAGTCCGCGAGTTGGCGAACGCAGGTTGGCCCTGACCGGATGCGGGTGAGGTCGAGGACGGTGAAACGTGAGAGGGCGGAGGAGGCGTGAGGGGGATGCATCCAGAAGGCTCCTGACGCAAAGTTAGCCAAGGCGTAACTTGTCGCGCAATCTGATTATGTTGTCATGCTCTAACCGACAAAATCCACTCTCCGGGAGATTTGTATCAGGCAGCCTCCGAGAACCATCGCCATCCAGGTTAGGATAGATACTTCGCTATTTCATGGGGGGTGCCGCGCTGTTGCAATTGGCTGTGGCAGCAATAGCCAGTTTGGAGAAACTCGTCGGCGGGCAAATCTAATAGCGCTAGCGGAGCTCCTCCGGTCGAAGGTTTTTCGCGCGTAGCGGCTGACCGAAGCACTTCTGAGGTGGGTACCATCAGTTTGACGGCCTTTACACGAGCCTCGCGACGTCTCGGAGCTCGCCAAGGCCGGCTTCTACTCATGGGGAGGATGACAATTGCTGAAGAACGTTCCTCCGCTCCTGTTTTCACGCTGGTTTTTTTTGTTTGGACCCTTGAATTGGGTGGTCGGGTGGGTAACAAGCGCTCCTGATGGGCAATTAGCTAGTGGTTGGGAAAATGATCCGATTCGGTTTGCTTGGGTGTGGCAGAATCTCCAAGCGCCACTCTGATTTGCTCGGAGGAGGTCATATTGACGGCGCACGTCTTACGGCCGTGTGCGACGTGCTTCCCGAACGAGCTGACGCTATCGCGGCACGTTATGGCATAAAAGCCTATTACAATCGCGACGAGTTCTTGGCGAGCAAGGAGATTGATGCAGTTTCCGTGTTGACGCCGAGCGGACAGCACGCCGCTGATGCAATCGCAGTTGCCGGTGCCGGCAAGCATGTGGTCGTTGAAAAGCCGATGGCCCTGCGTCTGGAAGACGCAGATGCCATGATTCGGGCCTGTGACCGTGCAGGCGTCAAATTATTCGTTGTCAAGCAGAATCGCTTCAATGTGCCAGTGGTAAAGGCCCGCCAAGCTCTTGAAGCTGGAAGATTCGGCAAGCTCATTCTCGGAACCGTTCGCGTTCGCTGGTGTAGAGATCAGTCTTATTATGATCAGGACGCTTGGCGTGGGACGTGGGCGCATGATGGCGGCGTGTTGGCCAACCAAGCTAGCCATCACGTGGATATGCTTGAGTGGTTTTTCGGAGATATCGTCAGCGTCCATGCGCGTGCCGTCACAGCGCTTGCGAAGATCGAAGCTGAGGATACGGCAGTTGCTACGCTGAAGTTCCGCAATGGTGCTCTTGGCATCATCGAGGCAACGACCGCGATCCGTCCAAAGGATTTGGAAGGGTCGCTCTCGATACTGGGATCCGGCGGTACGGTCGAGATTGCCGGCTTCGCCGTTAATCAGATTCGGCACTGGCAATTCATCGATGAGCTGCCATCAGACGCTGAAGTGATCGAGAAGTTTTCGGTTAATCCCCCTAACGTGTATGGCTTCGGGCATCAGGCCTATTACGAGCATGTCGTCGATTGTCTGATTAACAAGAGCCCGGCGCTGGTGGATGGGCTCGAAGGTCGCCGCAGTCTCGAGTTGATTTCAGCTCTTTACGAATCGATCGAGACGGGACGAGAGGTGCCTTTGGTTTTCAGTCCCCGTCAATGTCGTCTTGGCATGACTTCATGAACGCTCCGGCTATCCATCATGTCGGCGTGAAGGATGTTACGTTCGGCGTTAATGTGAAGATCACAGAACCTTGCAATCTGTACGGTTGCGAGATTGGCGATGATTGTTTCATCGGACCGTTCACGGAGATACAGAAAACTGCAGCTATCGGCGCACGCACGCGTGTTCAATCTCATGCTTTCATCTGCGAACTTGTGACAATCGGTCAGGATTGCTTCATCGGTCACGGAGTGATGTTTATAAATGATACCTTTGGCATAGGCGGGCCTGCACGTGGCAGGAAGGAGTTGTGGCGCCATACCATTGTCGGCGACAGGGTTTCGATAGGCTCCAATGCGACCATCATGCCGGTCCGAATTTGCGACGACGTTGTCGTTGGGGCTGGTGCTGTTGTAACAAAGGACATCCTGACGGCGGGGATTTACGCCGGCAACCCGGCACGCCGCCTCGCCACCAAGTAAATCTGTCCATGGCAGATGCGAAAGGGAACTGTTGATGCACGTGCCTTATGCCGACCTTTGGCTTCAGTATCAGACCATCAAGTCTGATATTGATGCTGCGATCGAAACTACCATTCGCGACAGTTCCTTTATCCGCGGCAGTCAAGTGGATGCCTTTGAGGCATC
>NZ_JBIISY010000124.1:0-16988 GCF_044340795.1 Tardiphaga sp. | reverse complement strand
GCGAATGTTCGCCGCGGGGAGAAAGGAACCCCCGTAGTCTTCGCCAAGCCGATGAGGGACGACGAGGAAGACAAGGCCTATGTCGTCGCCCGTGTCTTCACCGTGTTCAACGTCGCCCAGCTCGATAACCTCCCCGAGCTGCCGGCCTTTGAGCAGAAGACGGTCGCGACCACCCATGCCGATGCCCGCGCCCTGTTGGAGCGGACTGGCATGAGGGTCACACACGGAGGCAACGACGCGTCCTATAACCGCACCTTCGACCGAGTTGTTATGCCGCCGGTGGCGTCCTTCGATACTGAGGATGATTACTGGCAGACACTGTGGCACGAGGGGACGCACTGGACCGGTCACAAGGACCGCCTCGCCCGTGAGATGGGGAAGAGGTTCGGAGACCAAGCCTATGCGGCGGAGGAGCTGGTGGCGGAGTTGGGGAGTGCTTTCGTATGCGCAACCTTGCAGATCCCTACCGGGTTTCGCTCATCCGCCTACATCGCCAACTGGCTGCAGATCTTCAAGAACGACACCAGGGCGATCTTCACCGCGGCGAGCCATGCCAGCAAGGCGGCGGACTTCCTGCAAACGAAACAGCAGCTTCAGGCTGCCGAATGAGACAGAGCCCCCGCTGGGGGCTCTTTTTATACGCCAGGATCGAGAGCCCCGTTGTCCAGCAGGCTCTTCTCGCCTTTGGACGTAAGCTGGTAGATATCGCCGTCCTTTTCGGCATAGCCTTCCAAGACGAGCTGATCGGCCTTGGCGGCGTCATCAAAGGCGACCGAGTTGTCGATATCCCGCAGGACTGCAAGCTGTTCTTCGGTAAGCATGGGTTCCTCCATTTCCCCGACAACGATGGAGGCGGAGGGTTGTTCCTAAGACGGTTTGCCGCTGCGGGCGCCTTTGACGAACAGAAGAATGAATCCGCCTACGAGCAGAGCGGCGGCCATATAGGCCAGAATGGTCGTAAAGAGCTGCATGACCATCATGCCGAAGCAGATGGTGATAAGCAGACAAAGGGCGGTGAGCGGCCTCACTCGCAGGCCCCCATCATCGCGGCCTCAAGATCCGAGAACCCGGCAACGGTTTCGGACGTGTCGCGGACCAGATCTACCGTAAAGGCGTTACTTGCGTAAGCCACGCACCCGGCCCCGCCTTTCGAGGAACTGCACGCGCTCATCATAAGGCAGGCGCCGATTGTCAGCAGAAGCTTTAGCCGCATCTTGCACCCCTTTGAGGGTGTCCTGCGCCTGCTTGCCCTTCTGCAGCTCCGAGCCGACCGCAGCGGCTGCCGTGGGCATAAGCCAGGGCTTTATCAGCTCCCACAATGCAACAAGCAGCGCGGATAGCCATGCGGGCATTACTGGACGATGGTTGGGCTCGCAGTAGTGCCGAGCGACTCTTTGACGTTGGTGATCTGGCTACCGATGACGTTGCTCACGTTCTCAGTACCGGGCACCAGACCAAGCACGCCTGCGGTGCCGCTCAGAATGAAGATGATGACGACCTTCCAGACGTTGCCCTTGATGATGCTCCAGAGAGCCTTAAACGCTTCAACCACAGCCTTACCCTTTCATTGGGTAAAAGCCTGAGTCCAACAGCAAAGCTTGTCAAACAAAAAGCCGGGGACCCCTCCCCGGCAACCAACGCAGCCCGTCTAACAGCGCTTACAACAGGAGCTGCGCGGCGGGCATCACGAAGCTGGCACACAGTTCCGAATCTGTAAATCGAAACCGTTGGCTCCGATCTTCCAACGCATCTGTGCAATAGCCTCTGCGCTACTAAGGAGCCTTCCCTGCTGCACACCCATGCCCACGAGGATGCAACCACGCGTGTCGGCCTCGGTGTTGCCAGCGTGGAACAGGATTGCTGATCGGCCGGGCACGTTGCGTACCTCCCAGACTTTCTTGAATTTGACAGGCTCACCGTTCCAGCCGTGTTCGCGGCATTTGTAATCGTCGGCCGGGATGCAGCTGATGTTGGGCTTGTTGCCGTTTGGCAGATCTTCGAGCGTCCAAAGTGGGAGCGGCATGCCCGGCACCCCAAGCGTGCCTATGACGGCATTGCCCTGGATGCTAAGGCGGGTAAGGACGAGCTTCATGCTTTGTGAAACAGCTTCATGATCTCCGGGCCGATGTTGAATAGCGTCACGATGCCCCCGCCCACCCAACAGGCAGCCTTCCACAGCGTTTTCACAGCATCGACCTCTTTGCGGATCGAGGCGATCTCCGCCTTGTTCTCCTTGTCCATGGTGTTCACGCGCATATCGCGCTGCTCGTTCTTCGCATCGATCACGTCCAAGCGCTTATGAAGCTGCTCGAAGTTCGAGGAGATCATCTGCATCAGCGGGGCGAGATTGTCAGGCATTCGGAGCGACATTCTTGTAGGGATGATTGCTCGGGAGGTTTCCTGTGAGGCCGAACTGGTGGGCCATGTATCCCTCCGCCTTTTGACGGATGGTGGCATCCGAGCCGGCCTGACGACCGAAGACCGTTAGAGCCTTGAGGTTGATGGAGGTGAAGTAGCCATTCTCACGGGCGTAAGAGACGCGGAGAATATGGTGATGCACTGGGCCACGGCTTGCCGTTAGCGGCGCGGTGAGGTTGGTCACAAGCGCGCCGTCACACCAGACCTGGATGCTCACACCCGGCTCGAAGCGCCAAGACCAGATATGCTCGTTAAGGCGGGTTGGAACGCCCGTCGTGGCGCCGCCGTCTCGATACGTCGTGCTATCTCCGGGGCCGAGATTGAGGTACGCGCCCATCGTTGTTGCGAGGTTTGAGGCGACGGTTTGCAGCGCCCAGCCTGAATACTTCCCCGCTTGGTCGGGACCAAACAGGAAGTCTACGGAGCCCGCTACGGTCGCTTCCTTGAAGACAGCGCACCCTTCGATAACAGGTGACGCTAGCTTGTTTCCGTAGTTGAATTCGATGAGCCGGTTTATCGGCGTCGGCGCGTCGTGGTAGTTGCCGTTGCAGTTCACCCACATCTTGTTGTCTACGATCACCCCCTGCTCGATGGCACCGTCCATCGTGGGCAGCGTGATGGCGGTGCCGATAGGAATGCCCGTGAAGGGGTTGACGTTCTGCACGGTGCAAGCACCACTGTTGTCGCCGCACCAGATCTGCGCCGCGCCAGTGTTCGGGTCATATCCAACCTGGTCCGGATAGGTCAGGCCACCAACAGTCACAGAAAGAGTTTGCGCCCCAGTATCCGGGTTGAACTGGCGGAGCGTGCTGCCCGTCTGATAATAGACGAGCAAGCGATTGAATTCGGGCATGTAGGCGATGCTGTCGGCAAGCTGCTGCATGAGAATCGTGTCGTCTGCGATGTACGGCGTGGTGAACAGCCCGCCGACGTGCATCAAAGATCCTTCCATGACCGTCCATATCGTGTAGTGACCGGGATTGAGGGGGTCATCGCGGAGGTCGATGGCGCAGCCCTTGGCGGCGACGTCCATCAGCGGGTACATGCCGTATTTGGCGAAAAACAAATCCCGCAAATTGATAAAGTGAAGGATGGTGACGCCATCGGCCGCAAGATGCACAAGCGCTGTATTGCGTAGACCTCCAGCCTTCGGCTTGCCACCAGATGTCATCCAGAATGTGCCGTCAGGGGCGCGGCAAAGGCCATTGTTTGAGAACCCCTCACCCGGCGTCCCTCCAATTGGGATCTCTGGAACTTTGGTAGCCTTTGTGAATGCAACCGTTGGCATTCCGCTGATAAGACGGTCATCTACTCCATCAAACTGCACGCCGCTTGCGGATTTGATTGGCTGCTCGGTACCCGTCGCATTGGCTAAGGTGCGCGGAAGACTCCCTCGTCCCTGCCAGGAGCCAACAGCGCCATCTGGCAAGTCCCGGTAATCGAAATAATCGAACATCGCGGCTTCTTGGGAAGGCTCCCACGGCAATGCCATGCGTCGGCGTCGTGAGCCTACTGGCCCCATCCGTCCGGGAAAGCCTGCGCGTACCAATGCCTACGGCTTCATTCGGTCAATGTAGAGCGTGCCGTTCGCAGCTTCACGAATGACAGAGAGATAGCTTCCGGCCGAGAGCTGCGGGAGCTTGAAATACTCCACGGAATAGGCCGGAAGGAACGTTGTGGAAGGCGTCGCTGTGACGCTGGACCCGCCGATGGCGATGTGAGCGTCAATGGTTGAGACTACCCGGATAACCCGCGTGTCGCTGGCAATGACCGGACTGCGGACGGCAGATCCACTGACCGAGAGCGGCGCCATGGTGTCGCTGATGCGGAAAACGCTTTGGCCATCCACGCCGGAACCGTAGCCTTGCGCATATGCGGAGAGAGGAAGCAGCAACAGCGCCGCAAGGAGTCGGAGTTTCATCCCGTTATCTTTCGTTGATTGATTAGAGCGCGCATCGCCGTTGCTGACAATTAGATTTCACAGATGGCATGTGCGAAGAAGCGGGCATTGTTGACCGTATGAACGGTGTTGACGCCATAAAATACGAAAGGCTCAAGGTAATCTGTCGTGCCGTTCATCTGCACAATCACTTCACAGATTGCCGATTGTACCTCACCGGCTCCCCCGGTCGCCGACCGATTGGCTCCGATTGACGTCCCATTTTTCTGGATGACTGCCTGGAAGGCGGGAGCGCCTGTTTCGACAACCGCTTCGATGTAAAGCGAGACTCGGTAAAGACCAGCCTTGTTCGGCGTGAAGCGATAGTTCGTCACGTTGTCATAGAGGTTGTCGGGATCGTAGACCTCAGTGTTGGCTTGGATCTTGATAGAGCCCGCCCCGGAGGGTGATTGCACAGCCGTGCGCGTAGCGAGGAAATAGGGGAAATTCAGCGCGCCGGGTACGATGCGCGGGGCGCCAGAAGCTCCTTCGGCAATCGCTATTGGGTTGTCACGAAAGACGCGGGCGATGGTGTATGTGAGCGGTTTCCCTACGTCGAGAACCGCGTCGAGAAGATCATTCCAAGTTGCCAAACATCGAGCTTTCCTTGCCCTTCAGAATGACAGACCCACCAAGTAGCGGCAACTCTAAACAAACACTGCGCCTTGAGCGCCATCCGGCATCAAGCCGTCGTCGTCGCTGATGAAAAAATATCTGAACTTCTCATCGTCACTTGCGGCGAGCCAGTCCGGCGTCGTCACATCGGCAAACACATATGCCTGTGTCCCCCGTGTCTGCGTGATCTGAAGGGCTTTAAATTGGAAATGGCTCCCCGGCTCGATGTCGCGGTCTTCGGTGATGACATATCTAAGATTTTCGGCCTTGCCGTAGATGGACTGCACCTGACGCGTCTCCATATCGAGAAGATCGCCGACACCGAGATCTGAATCTTTCGCGTCCAGGCTAAACGTTACCTCCCGCGGTGTCTGCGCGTAGCGGGTCAGCAGGCGGGTTGCCACCTCCTCCGCCACGGTCTGGCTGGTGATCCAACGCGTGGCGAACTCCAGCGTGACAGGAACGCCGTAAGCGTCTTCGCTCTCTTCGACGGTTTGGATGGAGACCTGCGTTTGCAGGCACGTCGCCTTTTCGGGTTTTGAGAGGAAATCGGTGCAATCGAAGTGGATGACAACTCGGCTGATGCGCTCCTTTTCAAGGTCACGAACGCTAACGGAGTCTCTAAGAATATGGCTCGTCTCGTTCACAGCCATGATTGTTCCAGTCGTCTGGAAAGGCACCATGACCTTGAGGCGCACCTGTGCCGCAACCTCATCCCACCACACCGCAGCGCCGCAGCTTTGCAGCAGTTCCCTCATCATCTCCTTCACGCCGGTCGGCTCGGTGAGGACGGTGTCGATAAGGAACGTGCCTAGCCAGGTCGTCGCCTCGTCATCCCATGAGGCCTTGTCGATGAAGGCAGGATCGACCTTGGCGTAGGTGACGAGCATGTCATACAGAACGTCAGGAACGGTCGCCCCACTATACTGGACGCACTGTTGCACGGATGCATCAACATCGTGGGCATCGGCGACCGTGTTGTCGCTTCCTCGGGCGCTTAGGGTGAAGGTGTCACCCGACCGGGACGAATAAGTGATGATCTCATCGTCGATTCGCAGCTTGCCGCTGTTGGCATACTCCGCCCCAATCCCCGCGGGCTCCAGCGTGAGCGAGAGCCCCGTGTTTGTGATGGCGGCCTTCACCTTCCCTCGGCTTTGGGCCGGGATCTGCGCCTTGTCGTCGTCGGTGAACTTCAGGAGGCCTTTGCCGATGAAACGGACATTGCCGCCGGCATCCGGGCCTTCCATCCGGTCGAAGAAATATGTTCGGGTCTTCGTGTGGAGCTGGCGGGCGTCGTCCACATATCCTTCCAGGACCCGCAGCTTGCGATTGACGATGTAGGGGTTGCGCGCACGCAGTTTGCCAAAAAACGTCCCTTGGGTCGGCTCCGGCCGTTCAGCCACGTACGGGTCAATCCCCCGATCATGGTGGGGAAAGTCCGACAGGTTCACGGTGACGGAGGAGTTCACCGACAGGCCCTTGGGATCGAGCTGAGTGGGAGCTTTATCTACCCCGGTGACGCAGGGAAACATCGTCTCCCCGATGGGCCGTGCGTCGGTGTTGGAGCAGAAGCGATAAGTCTTCGTCGTTTTGGCGAAATTCTCCGGGTCTTGGCAGGTCTTGAAGCAGTTGAAGCATTTCTGCGAGCCCGTCTCACCGACTTCCGCAGTGCATGGGGCCACGCCGTAGGTATTGGCACAGGCGTCCAGATCCGCCTCCACGATCACGATGGGGCGGCGGCCAAGCTTCTTGCGTTCGGTCTCAAACGTCATTCGATCACCCCGGCAATCGGGATGCTGGCGCCCATGTAGCCAAAGTGGACATGAGACGGCGGCGGCATCTGCTCCCCGTCAACCCAGCACAGCGCCACATCGGCGGGATGGCCGAGAGCATCCGGCACGAAGAAGAAGGACTTGGATTCGGCGTGCAGGACGAAAGCAGGCCAATTGGCATCTACCCAGGCATCAGGGGCGTTGTTCAGGTTCAGAGACGTCATAACCCCGGTCGAGATCCTACTGCGGCCGAGGAAGGCTCCGCCCTCTGACACGCTGTTGACCAGTCGGGTTGCGCGGGCCAGGCGTGGCGGCGTCCAGCCCAGATACATGCCACGAGGCAGCACGAGGGCCGTTCCGAAGGAGAGGACGCCGAGTGTGATTGCCGCACTGGCGGTGATGACCACGCGCCAATTTGTGGCGGATTGAGAACCGAAGAACACCATAACGGGCTTCGTATCAGTCGGTGTGATGGTCGCCGTAGCGTCCACGTACCCGGCGCCAAGGTCATACTGCAGCTTGATGGTGCCCGCGACCGAAGGCAGGTTATGGCCGTAGAACGCGAGGTAATCCGCCGCCCCCGCCGTAGCGAGGGTGAGTTCGAGGTTGATGGTGCCGCCCGCTGCCGACTTGAACCAATCCGCCGTATTCCAGTCGAAGCAGTTCTCCACCGGGTTCGCGGCGTCCTGGCTGGAGGCGGCCACCACCCCCTTTTCAAGCAGATTATCGTAGCCGATACGGGTCTTCATCGGCTCACCACGAACGATGTGCCGTCATCAATCGTCTCCTGCATCTGTTCCAGAAGATTGCGGATGTCGTTTTGAGAGAAGATCGTCTTCTTACCGAGGTCGATGAAATAGGTGCGCGACCGGCTGGGGCTGGAGGACGTCTGGCTGTCGTAGTCACTGGAGCCGGAGTTGTAACTCCCCGCCGAAACGGATGAGCCGCCCCCACCTCCGCCCATCGTGGCAAGCTGGGCGATGCCCGTGGCGGCGATGGCGGCCACGTTCATATATCCCAGAGTGGTGACGCGTGCCGATGTCGCTCCAGTCGGGTCGTATTTGAGCGCGGCGGCGGCGGCGACATGGGTTTCCATGATCGCCTGAGAAATCGCCCGCGCCTTGTCGAAGGCGAGCATGGCGATGGCGATGGCCTTGTTCTTCCCGGCAAAGACCTGCATGAGGCCCGCGATGGAGTTGAAGGTCCGCTCCCGCATATCCACCTCAAGATCGCTGGCCTTCTGACGGACGTCCGTAAGCTTCGACTGGTAGGCAATCTCGGCCTCAAGGGAGGCGTCACGGTACTCCTGCTCAGAAATGGCCTTTGCCTTGAGCGCCTTCTCCAGCTCCTTCTGCTGAGCCGCATACTCAAGGGCAGCCTGTTTGCCGGGGTCGGTTTCTCCGGCGTTGTTGCGGCGGATGCCGTCCACCCGGTTGCGAAGCTGCTCCCGTTGGCGAGCCAACCGTTCTCGAAGCGCCTTCTGTGCTGCCGTTTCTCCGCCGTTCTTCGCGTCAGGATTCAGGGTGTAGTCGCCAGTGGCATTGCTGGCGTTCGCCTTCATCCCGGCTTCAGCCTGGGCAAGCATGGCATCAAGTGTGGCGTTGCCGGTGTACGCTGAGTCTCCGGCGCTATTACCGAAGCCACGCCGCTCCATGCGAGCCCGGTTTAGGGCAGCTACCCCCTCCTCACCGAAAAGGGTACTGAACGCGGTATCGCCGATCAGTTCGATTGCTCGGGTTCCGGCGCCATAGAGCTTCCCGAGAGCACTGGCGGCGGTGACGGCACCTTGGGCAATGTCGCCAAGGAGCTTGGCAAAGGCGGTTAAGCCCTCCTGTGTCGCCGGATCGCCGAGTTGATCGGTAAGACGTTTGGTGGCGTCGGTGACGGCGTCCAGAAAGCCGTTGTTGGCCATTTTGTTGCTTAGGTCGAGCCAGGCGTTGCCAAAGCGGTTAAACGACGCCTGAGCGCTGTCTGCGGCTTGTGAGGCTGCTCCAGCGAATTCCGTCTTTAGTGCGGCACCGAATTTGATGAGGTCGCGGGTCGTAACCTGCCCGTTCTCCACCATCTTGATGAATTCGTCGTTCGGCTTGCCCATCGCCTTGGCGAAGATCTGCAGGGCGCCGGGAAGGCTTTCACCGAGCTGCTGGCGAAGCTCTTCCATGCTGACCGTGCCCTTACTGGCCATCTGGCCGAGAGCCATGAAGACAAGCTGGGTACGCTCATTGGACAGGCGCATTGCCGTTGCGGCTTCGCTGACACCCGTGAAGATGTCCTTCGTCTCCTGGAACGTGAGGCCGGCACGCAGCGCGGAGGCGGAAAAGCTAGCGAAACCATCGGCCGTGGATCTGACGTCGAGACCCAACCGTTGTGCAGTATCGCGGACATACTGCATGGCGGCGGCGGCGATCTCGGCGCTACCCGTCGCCGCCAGCATCTTGGATTCAAGAGCCTGCATCTGGACGGCGGCGTCCACGATGCCCTTCCCGACTCGGAAGGCCGCATAGGCCCCTGCCATCGTAATGATGCGGGCGGTCACCCGCTGGAGCGAACGCTCCAACTGCATCGTCTCGCTGTCAGCATTCTTCCTGAAACTGGAGATCTGCCGGTTGGCAGACTGAAGAGAGGCCTCCAGGCCTTTGATATCCGCTCGGAGAAGGACAATCAGCTCGTCCGTTCTAGTTGCCAATCCCCGAAGCTTTCATTCGTTTCTTATGCTCGGCCCAGGCGTCGTCCACCTCAGCCACAGAAGGCGTCTCGTTGCCGGTTACGCCTTGGGATATCAGGTGCCCCTTCATCGCCGAGGTGTACTCGTACATCGTGGCCCTTCGGAGCGTTTCAGGGCTCCATTTCAACACGCCGAGGGCGGTGCTGAAGATGTTGTCCCAAGGCAGCTCTTCTAGAGGCTCGCCGCTGCCTCCTCCGGCTTTCCCAACGTTTGACCATTCATAGCGACGTTCAGGAATTTCATAGCGAAGT
The DNA here is from genome assembly GCF_044340795.1 of Tardiphaga sp. Taxonomy (GTDB): domain Bacteria; phylum Pseudomonadota; class Alphaproteobacteria; order Rhizobiales; family Xanthobacteraceae; genus Tardiphaga. The sequence goes on along the minus strand of NZ_JBIISY010000124.1, from coordinate 7,268 downwards.
AAGCCGCTTGGTCAGTTCCGATGGCCAAGATGTCTTCGGCCACTTCCTTCGGACTAACTTTGTTTTCGCCGCCCTTGAGCCCATGGAAGATCACCGAAGTTAGAGTCCTCATGCCGTAATCGACCTGGGTGAACTCTTGCACAACGCGCATCAAGCTCTTGCCCAGCTCACCCTCGATGGCCAACATGGCATCGACGGTCGCCCGCATCACGCGGGTGTTCTCGCCTACGACGAAGTCAATCTCATTGCGCGTCCGGTCTGCCATTACTGCACCCGAAGACCTGTTGCGCTCACACCGGTCGGTGTGGACAGGGACACGCCCACCGTGCCCTTGGTCGTATTCCATCGGCCGGTCGGGAAAGGCCCGGCCAGGACGGTTGTGCCGCTCGGCACGGTGAAGCTGACATTGGACAGCGGAACGCAGCCATAGCCGTCCTTGCAGATCTGAGACTGCTGGTTCACTGCGGTCGCGGTGATGGCGGCGGCGCTGTTGTTCCGCAGCATAAGCAGGGTTTTGCCGTCGTTGTCGAAATAGGTCACGCCAGTCGCGTTCTGAAGACCGGTATTCGCATTGACGCCCGTGATCGCAGCGTTGGTGGTGCTGACCGTGGCAACCTGTGCCTGAGCTACGGCGCACGTTGCGATCAACGCGGTTGTGGCGAGAAGAAACTTCTTCATGGATTAAGCTCCAATTCTTGTTTTGGTGATGGCCCCGGCGCTGGCGAGGGTCGCCTTGAACTGCACGGAGTCCTTATATTCTCCGGTCTGCTCCACCTCGCTCGGCAACCACGGGCCGGTGTAAACGCGGCTGTAGGTGTCACCGGGGATGGTGACGCGGCAGTTGATCTGCTCGTTGTTCTCGGCAGCCTCACGGAGAATGTCGAAACCGAGTGTGTCCTTGGTGATGCCGGAGCCAGAAGCTTCCATGCTGTTCACGCCGCCGCCATCGAGAAGCTCACGAACACCGGAGCTATCGTCGGTGGTGATGTCTACCAACTCGTTGTTGATCTTCAGGCTCTTCGTGCGAAGACCGCCCACGGGGACGAAGACGCCATTGCCTGGTGCGGATTCCACTTCGATAAGAAGCAGGCGGCCATTCTTTGCAGCCAAGGATTTACCCTTTCGTTATTGATGGATTCTGCACACGAGATGATTCAGCGTGCAACTCAATTCACTTTCACCTTGAACTCGATGATGGACTGCGTGGTGCGGCCATCAGGTTCAGGGAAGCATTCGGTGATGCCCTCATGCTCAATCATGACGACCTCACCGTCGCTCAGGACGAGCGCATCTTCTTTGCGATTCAGAGCGGCATAGACGAGCTTACGGATGGCCAGTGCAGTGCCCGGCTTTGTCTCACGGGAGAACCCTTGGACACGCAGCGTATGCTCCATGTCCTCTGTGTCGTCGGTCGAGTCCGGTGCGCTGGTGCAGCTGATGTAAACGTAGGGATAGGTCACATCTGCCGGCACCTTGCCGTAGACGCGCTGACCAACGAGATCGGTTAGCGGCGCGTTTGCCTTCAGCAGAGCCTGGACGGCGGTGAGGAGTGCGGCGGCGCTATCCACGGGCAGCCCTCAGAGCCTCGTTCACTGCCGCCAGGACGCGGGCGGATGCCCTTGCCCGCAGTGCGTTGAATGTTGGGCGCATGTGCGGACGTGCTGCCATCTTGCTCGTCCCGACCTCAAGCGGCAGCGCGTGCTTTGCCGATGTCCCCCACGCGACGGCCAAGTCTCCTCGCGGATCTACGAAGCGCTTCCCAACCAGTTCGCCCATGTCCGCGTTTGGGTATTCTCCGGGAGATGAAGCTGTGTGGGTGCGCTTGCCGCGCTTGTATTTCCGACCGGTGCCGCTGTTCTTCTGGATACGGACGACCCAGAAATTGCTCATCTCATTCGCGGACACGAGTAGCGCATCCTTGATGGCTTTGCGCTCCCGGCGCGGAATGTCGGCAATCTTTCTCATTAGGGCGTCGGCGCCGAGGACGGTCATCGTTCCGTCCCCGCATCGAGCATCAGCCGAAGGCCGACCTTCTCCCCGATTTCGGAGATGCCGAGCACCTTGTTGGCTTGGCCGTTCACGACCACGCGCAGCTCAACGGCGCTCTCAGGGGCTTTCAGGTCATCCCGATAGGCAATGGTCATACGCCGGGTCACCATCGATGCAGCGCCGCTGTCATTCAGCCCCAGCACCTGGTTGCGGGGATTGTCCCAGACGGCTTTCACCGTAGCGAGATCCACCCAGCCTTGGGCCGGGGTCTCTGGCTCAAAATCGCCACCGGTTTCCGGCGCCCTCTGTTGCAGGGTTGCATCGAAACCCTCGCGGGACAGCAACGAATTCAGCGAAACGGCGAGACGGGCATTCATCCCACTCATGCACGGATGAGCTTCATGTTGCCCGCGTTGGTCGAGCGCATACCGCCCAGACCCCGGAGCATGAGCTGCACGTAGCCGTATGACGCCGCTGTGGTGGCGTTGTCGTACTCGATCTCCACGTCACCGATGCGTTCGCGCTTGATGCCGGTACTGCCACTGGCGATGGCCATGGGCATGAGACGCCCGCCCAGGGCGAGGTTTGCCAGTTCGGCGCAGGCATCTTTAACTTGGCTGGGGATGCCTTCAAGCGGACGGTCTTCGCCGTCATATGCCTCGTAGCGTGGCCATCCCAGCTTCTGCGATGGATCGAGCAGACGTCCCGTCCATGTGAAGGACGCATCGAGAAAGCTGGAGGCCTCAATAATGGCCGCCTCTTGTTTAACCTGGGTGGCGGCATCCCAGGCCGTGTCTAAGCCACGGGCAGACAAATAGGCGCTGACCTCCGCAATGGATGCGTACGCGTCAACGCCTACCTGCATTACTCACCTGCCGGAGCGGTGGAGGCTTCACCCACAACCGGGGCGGCGGGCTCAGCTGCCGGAGCCTCTACCTCAGCGGCCTTGGACTGCTTTGGAGCCTTGGGCTGCTTAGTGGTGGCGCCTTGGTTGCGGCCTGCCTGCTTCGGCTGGGGCTTTGCATCCAGGTTGGGCTGTTCCGCAGCCGCTGGGGTTGCCGCGGGAATCTCACCGTTGAGGAATTCCTCGATGGGGTAGACCGGCACGCCCTGCGCTTCGTAGAACTCGCGGATGGCGGCGGTGTTGCCGCCGTCGTCTACGAGCACCTCATCGAAGCGTTCGCCGTCAGAAGCGGAGAACTGCGTTGCGTTACGACCAGAAATCGCAACGCGCATCGCGGCCAGTTTTACAGCAACGTCCTCAGTCGGGCATGCGCCATGATGGAAGAATCCGATTTTCATGGTGCACCTCCTTACTGGCTGACGACCAGGCGGGTGCCCGGAAGGTCTTTGTGACTTGCAACATTGCGGGTCCAGTTGGAGGCAGTGGCAACTGCAGCGTTGCTGGGGTTCCGGCCGCCGCCCGCGATGTTCCACTTGTGCCCACGAAGGCTCAGGTTATAGGCGCCCTCACCTTGGCAGCGCTTGATGAGGTTCTCCTTGCCGGTAACGTCGGCAAAGACGACATCCGGATCTTCGGAAATCTTCACCTCACCCGCACCTTCTTGGAGGCCCAGAATGGTGTAGGTGTTTGCGCCAGTGAGGGTCGGGCTGTCGGTCACGATTACCGGACGGCTCAGGGTCGGCACACCGCCGTTATAGACGCTGATGCCGGAGTCGTTGAACTGCGGAGCCACGCCGGAGAGCATGTTGCCAGCCCATGCGTGGAAGCATGCGCCAGACATCACGAACGCCTTGATGCCGCTGGAGCGGTCCCCCATCAGCGCGAGCATCTTATTGACGTTCAGGTGGGTGATGCCTCCGCCATTGCCGTCGCCCGATACATTCAGGTTGTTGGTGTTGGCAGCGCTGAGAGCAGCGTCGAGAGAGGCGATCAGACGCTCAAGCGCTTCTTGCTTGGTCTCATCGGCCATTTGCTCACCGCAGAGCTGAGCGAACTTCTCCATAGAGTAGCCAAGGCTGCGGAACTGGTCGCGGGTGGCCTCTACGAGAAATTTTCGCTTCAGTTTGACGGTGATGTCTTCGTCTTGGCTGATACCAACGGAATTCGCGTCAGAGAGGCTGGTGTCATCACGGCGGCTCAGACCGTTAAAGTTCTTGAAGAAGGACTCTTTCTCGAAATCGCCCTGGACGAAGTCGGTGACCATCCGCAGAGTGCCTGCAGAAGCCTCGTTCAGTACGTCAATGTTTTGAGTGATGCGCTCGTAGTAGGAGCCGACAAGCAGCTCGTCATACGACTTCATGTCGTTGATGGTGGAAGAAGTCACTTGGACAGTCTTTCATTGTTGACCTTTTCTTTGAAGGCTTTGAGGCCGATCTCCTTTTGGAGAGCCGCCTTCTCATCCCTCGTCATTTCTGACAGTTTCTTGTCGCCAGCGGCCCCGCCGCCGTTGCCGCCCTTGCCGCCGCCACCGTTGTTATTCGGTGCTGCGATGAAGGACTTCCCTTCGTCGGTGGACCACGCTTTCACGAAGTCCTCCACGGGCTTGCCGTCAACCGTGACCCCGTCACCTTTGACTTCCACTTTGCGGTTGGAAGAGAAGTCTGCCTTCACAACGCGCAAGAATTCCTTTGCCACCCCTGCCTCAGCGAGCGCGGAGGTGAGCTGGTTTTCGATGATGGTGCTGTTGAGCTTACCAAGAGCCTCATCACGCTCTTGCTCTGCTTTGGTGAGCTTGGGAGCCCACTCGCCTTCGATGCGCTCACGGAGTTTGACGGGGTCACCGTCTTTATCATCCGCATCACGCTTCGCAGCTTTGAGGTCTGCGTATTCTTTCGGATCGATGCCTTCGTATCTCTTCTTCAGGCCTTTCACCTCGTCGAGAAGTTCGTCTCGATTGGTTTTAAGGCCCGCTACTTCAGCATCTGCCAGCTTCTTCGCCTCAGCAGCGATTGCCGCCTTGACCTCTGGTGCTTCCAAATTGATATCGCTCACTCATCAAGTCCCCGACTTGTTTACTCAGCTCCTTTCCCAAAAAGGTCTACCGATGCAGAATCATGGGAGCGACCCATGAATCTCGTCAACTGATTTTGCGAAGCTCTTCCAGTGTGAGAGGTCGCGCGTGCTGATCGACCAGATCGGATAGAGTGATCTTCCCATCCCGGTAGAGCTGCGCCCGACCGCGCCCTAGAAGCTCATCAACAATCGAGGCGGGCTGTTCGGCCAAGAACGCATCGAAGCTCACATCCTCAGCCGGCCCTCCTCCCAGCTCCTCACGGATGACGGGGATGATGACCGAGCGGCAGTTGGGGTGGCGCGGACAGCCGCCGTTGTAGGAAATGGCGTGGCCAATCGGCTTGTAGCCAGGCACGCGCCAGCACTTACCGGCACAGGCGATGCAGATGGGCGAGGTTCGGCCATCGAGCACGCTGATTTGCTGGACGGCGTTGAAGATGTCGGGATTGTCGGCAACGCTTTTGGCACGCTGGGCGCCGACGACGGCACTGCTGGCACCACGGACGAGGATACGGGCTTTGCGTTTGGATGCCTCCATCATGCCATCGGTGTAATTCATCCGGGGCGTGCCGCGGACGCGGGCGATAAGCTCCGCATCGCTGGCCCCGCTGAGGATGCCCATGCGCATCTCCTGGGCGAACCGTGTCTGTGTCGCGGCGGATTGTGTGGCCCACCAGTCTTTCAGGGGCGCTCCGGTCATCAGCGTGGACTTGACGAGGACAACCGCATCTGACGGATCAAGGGCGATATTGGTAAGGCGGCGGTCAAGCAGCTCGTTGATTGAGTTCAGCAAGAACAGGGATTCCACCTCAGCCAACCCCGACAGCTCGCTCAGGCTGAACCGGTTGATGTTCCGATACGTGCCAGCGATGGTGGCAGAGACCTCCTCAATGAGCCTGTCCACCCGTTGGGTACGGTAAGCCTCACGCGCTGGTTCCGATGGAGACACGGTGACGATGTTGGCGGCGATGGCCTTGCCGAGGCTGGTGAGGTAGCGGTCTATCTCAGCACGAAAAGACGCCTGATGGCGTAACAGGTAGAGCTGCCGTCTACGCAGCTTCTCTGCGAGGCGGCTGTTCGTCGTCATCTAAGGGTTGCGGATTTGGGTTGCTGGCGACGTCTTCAGCAATGCGGGACTGCTCCTCCTCATAGGTGCGGCCCGGAGCGATAACCTCGCCCTTCACCATCGCCTCAAAGAAGGTCTCCTTGCTCATGTTGCCGGATACCACGGCTTCCAGGAGGGCGCGGATTTGTTCGGGCGGCATCGCGGCTGGGATGTAATCGGTGTTCAGCTTGACGACCACATCGGCTGCCTTGCCCGCCCAATCGGCCATCATGGTCAGGACGAGGGAGAAACTGCGGGCGCAGGAATTGGCCAGGCCACCAAGGGCGCTGTTCTCGCCCTGACGCTTCTGGGCCAAAGCATCGGCGGATTCGGCGTCCTTCTTCTCCGGAGAGAGCATGCGGGCGCCGAGCGCGGCCATCTGCTCTTCCTTGTCCTTTTTCCCGGTGCGGAGCTGGCCGAGGCCCTCGCCTTTGAATTCCAGGTAGAAGGCGTTTGCCTCGGGATTCTCAAAGCCCCAAGCGACACACGAACCGATGCGGTAGGTGTCGTTGGTGTTCGAGATGCCGGTCACAACAGGCGTGGGAAGCCCGGTGAAGTGCAGGCCGTGCTCAAGGTCAGCGTCGTTCCGGTAATGGGCCAGGTTGACCATGGCGAGGTCATACAGGAGCGGGTCTTCAACGCAGGTGTCATTCCCCTTGGCACCGAAGAACACGAACGGGATGTAATCGAGCGGAGCTCCGTTCTTCAAAGGGAAGTAATCGGCAACTTTGGTCAGGGCCACTGTGCCCTTCTTGCCACGATTTTCCTTCTTCTCCACGTTGCGCCAGATCTCCTGACGATACTTGCCGCCATCGAGCAGCAGTACCCGGAATTGAGGGGAGCATTTAAAGGCGAAGGCATTCTTCGGGTCGATCTCACGGTGCTCTTCCTGCAGGACGACCATGCTCAGCACGGTCTTGCCGCCCACCTGTTCCGTCCGCCAGTTGATGATGCTCTCGGCGACATACTTCGTTGCGTAGACACGCAAGCCCTTACGAGCGGCGACATCAAGGGTGATGACCTCGCCCTCTTGCTTCTGAACAGTCGGAAAATCAACCAGGACGCCCGCCCGGTTCTCAATCAATGCTTCACGCAGCACATCTTCAGCGAAGGCGTTGAACGGGACGCCGCTCAGGGTGACATCCTTAAGAATGTCTTTAATCCCCTCGTCCTTCTCAAAGGTAGGGTCTTTGCGAA
>NZ_JBIISY010000373.1:0-4186 GCF_044340795.1 Tardiphaga sp. | reverse complement strand
AAGATGCCGGCCTATCGGTGCCGCACCTTCTCGGTTGCCACCAACAAATGCCCGATCCTGCCCTATCGCGGCGTCGCGCGCACCGGCGTCTGCTTTGCACTCGAACTGATGCTCGATCTCGTCGCCGCGGAAGCTGGCCTTGAGCCCGGCGACGTTCGCCTGCGCAATCTGCCCGGTCCGGAGCAGATGCCGTTCGACAACATCACCAAGAAGCACTTCGACAGCGGCGATTATCCCGAAGCGATGCGCCGCGCGCTCAAGCAGATCGATGTCGACGCCATCCGCGCGCGCCAGCGCAAGGGCGAAAATGACGGCCGCCTGATCGGCATCGGCCTGTCGATCTATTGCGAACAGGCGGCACATGGCACCTCGGTCTATTCAGGCTGGGGCATTCCCATGGTGCCCGGTCATGAACAGGCGACGGCGCGCATGACGCCCGATGGCGGCCTCGAACTGCGGGTCGGCGTGCACTCGCATGGCCAGGGCATGGAAACCACCATGGCTCAGGTCGCCAACGAGCTGCTTGGAATCGACATCGCAAAAATCCGCCTGGTGCATGGCGATACGACGATGACGCCTTATTCGACTGGCACCTGGGGGTCGCGGGCCATGGTGATGGCCGGCGGCGCCGTGGCCACCGCATGTCACGAACTCGCCGAGCGTGCAAAGAAGATCGGCGCAAAACTGCTGCAGGTCGATGAAGGCAGCGTCGTGCTGGTGGATGGCGAGATCCGCGGACCGAATGGCAGCGTGACGCTGAAGGAGATTGCGCACACCTGGTATCGCCGCCCGCAGGATCTGCCGGGCGATGTCGATCCCGCAGGGCTCGAGGCGACCTCCGGCTATAAGCCGAAGCGCGACACCGGCACATTCAGCTATGCCGCCCATGCCGTGACCGTCGCCGTCGATCCCGATCTCGGCGATGTCGAAATCCTCGACTATGTGATCGTCGAAGACGGCGGCGTGCTGGTCAATCCGATGATCGTCGACGGCCAGATCTATGGCGGCCTCGCCCAGGGCATCGGCACGGCGCTCTATGAGGAGATGCCGTTCGACCGCGCCGGCCAGCCCCTCAACACCACATTGGCGGACTATCTCCTGCCCGGCCCGACCGAAGTGCCGGAGCCATGGCTTGACCACATGGAGACGCCATCGCCCTACACCAAGTTCGGCGTGAAGGGCATCGGCGAAGGCGGTGCCATTGCGCCGCCGGCAGCGATCGGCAATGCAGTCAATGATGCACTGCGCGGCCTCGGCGCCGAGATGCTGCATTCCCCGATCACGCCGAAGCGGATCGTCGAGGCCATCCTCGCCGCGCGCGAAGCGGAAAGGCCGGCAGCATGAAGCCGCCATCTTTCAGTTATGAGCGCCCGCGCGACATTGTCTCGGCCCTGTCCGTCATGACAGGCGCAGAAGGCATGGTGAAAATCATCGCCGGTGGCCAGTCGCTCGGCCCGATGCTCAACCTGCGCCTGGTCGCGCCCGATACCATTCTCGACATCACCGGCATTGCTGAATTGAAGCGCGCCGACATGGATCGCAACGTGCTGACGCTCGGCGCCTGCATCACGCATGCCGATATCGAGGACGGCCGCGTTCCTGATGTGACCCGTGGTGCCATGCAGCGGGTCGCGACCAACATCGCCTATCGTGCCGTCCGCAATCGCGGCACCATCGGTGGCTCGCTCAGCCATGCCGATCCATCCGCGGATTGGGTCTCGTCGCTCATCGCGCTTGGCGCATCCCTGTCGCTGCGCAGCGCCGAGGGTGCCCGGCGCGTGGCCATGCGGGACTTCATCCTTGGTGCTCTGGAAAGCGTGATCGAGCCCGACGAGATGCTGGAGGCCGTGCATGTGCCTGTGATGTCGCCGACAGCGCGCTGGGCCTATGTGAAGAGCTGCCGCAAGACCGGGGAATTCGCCCATGCCATCGGCGCCGTGCTGATTGATCCCGATGCCGGCAAGGCACGGATCGTCATCGGTGCCGTCGAAGCCGCCCCCGTTGTTGTCGATGCCGCCGCAGAGCTTTTCGGCGGCAAGATCGACGGTGACTTCAAATCGCGTTTCGACGCTCGCGTCGCCGACCGGCTGCTGACAAATGCCGGCATGAGTGATGCGGTCGACCGGCATATGCACGTCGCCGTCCTGCGCAAAGCCATTGCGGAGGCCGCATGAACACCGTCGAACTCATCGTCAACAAGCGCAACGTACAGCGCGCCATCGAGCCGCGCACCAGCCTCGCCGACATGATGCGCGACACGCTGGACCTCACCGGCACGCATCTCGGCTGCGAGCACGGCGTCTGTGGCGCCTGCACGATTCTCGTCGATGGCGTGCCGACGCGTTCCTGCATCACCTTCGCCACCGCCTGCGATGGCGCTGACATCACAACCATCGAGGGGCTCGACAACGACGAGATCGCCACCGAGCTGCGTGCCGCCTTCACCCGCGAACATGCCTTGCAGTGCGGTTACTGCACGCCCGGCATGCTGGTCTCGGCACGCGATCTCGTCCTGCGCCTGCCCGAGGCAGACGAAAACGCGATCCGCATCGGCATGAGCGGCAACCTGTGCCGCTGCACCGGTTATGTCGGCATCGTCCGTGCCGTGAAATCGGTGATCGAAGCCCGACGTGCCCGCGACATCGCGTTCGAGCCGCATGCCGGGCGAACTTTGCGTGGCCCCGCAGGTTCAGGACACAACGCCTGCACCGTTTCGCAGAAACTTGCGCCGACAACCCCGATCGCGACCGAGGCTGCCGCCACCATCGCGCCGCTCACCATTCCCGACTTCACACCATCGACGGTGATGGAGCAGAGCTTCACCGTCGCACATCCCCCTGCAAAGGTGTTCGCACTGTTCGACGACATCGCCGCGGTCGCATCCTGCCTGCCCGGCGCGATGCTTTCCGGCACGCCACGCCCCGAGCGCGTCGAGGGCGCCATCAAGGTCAAGATCGGCCCGATCTCCGCCAACTTCAACGGTGCTGCGCGCGTCGCGCGCGATGAGGCCAACCTTGCTGGTCGCATCGTCGGCATCGGCAACGATCAGCGCAGCCGCTCCACGACCCAAGGGGAAATCCGCTACCGGCTCCTGCCGGAGAACGATGGTTCTGCCACGCGTGTCGAACTCGCCATTGGCTACAGCCTGACCGGGATGTTGGCTCAGGTCGGCCGCAGCGGCCTCGTGCGTGATCTCGCGACGCGGCTGGTCGGCGAATTCGCCGCCAATCTCGATCGGCGTTTGTCCGGCGACATGACCGCTGCGCCTGCCGCAGCGGCAGACCTGAACGGAATTTCGCTGGTCTTCGGGCTCCTGCGTGACCGTGCGGCACGATTGCTGCAGCGGCTCACCGGCCGCGGAGGCGCAGCATGAGAGATCGACGCTCGCGCATCACACGCGGCGGCGAGGTTTGGACGGCGCAGTTTTCATCAGCGTTTTACTGGAGGACCACATGATACGGACATTCAAGGCTGCCACGGCAACCGCTCTCGCGCTCGCCTTTCTTGGCACCACAGCCTATGCGCAGACCATCAAGATCGGCGTCAACGAGCCGCTGACCGGCGCCTTCGCCGCGTCGGGCACTTATGTCGTCAATGGCGCCAAGATCGCAGCCGACGAGATCAATGCCAAGGGTGGTGTGCTCGGCAAGAAGATCGAACTCGTCATCGAAGACAACAAGAGCAATCCGACCGAGGCCGCAGCCGTCGCCGAGAAGCTGATCACCCGCGACAAGACGCCCGTGCTGCTCGGCGCCTGGGGCTCCAGCCTGACGCTGGCCGTGATGCCGAAACTCGTCGAGTATGAAACCGCGATGGTCGTCGAGACCTCGTCGGCTTCGAAGATCACCACATCCGGCAATCCCTATGTGTTCCGCATCTCGCCGCCGTCTTTCGTCGAAGCGGCTGCGTTCAAGGGCATCGTCGACAAGCTGGCGCTGAAGAAGGTCGATTTCCTCGTCATCAACAATGACTGGGGCCGCGGCACCGCCGAGGACTTCAGCAAGATGATGAAGGAAAAGGGCATCACCATCGGTCTCACCGAAACCATGGACCAGTCCGCGCAGGACATGAGCGCCCAGCTCGCCAAGATCAAGGCAACGGATTCCGAGACCGTGATCATCACGGCAGCCGTCGATCAGCTGACCCTGATCTTCAAGCAGGCGGCGGCCCTCGGCTTGAAGAAGCG
>NZ_JBIISY010000123.1:0-17118 GCF_044340795.1 Tardiphaga sp. | reverse complement strand
GACTTCGGCGACCTCGGTGGCGGCTTCCGTCGGGCTGCGCTCGGTGATCGCGGCGACGGTGCGGCGGGTGGCACCCTTGTCGAGATTGTCGGCCAGCAAGGTGCGCATGGCGGCGTCACGCGAGCCGCCGCTGCGACCGCCGAGGACGACGCCGACCAGATGACGGTTGCCGCGCTTCATCGAGGAGACGAGGTTGAAGCCGGAGGCGCGGGTATAGCCGGTCTTGATGCCATCGACGCCTTCGACCGTTCCGACCAGACGATTGTGGTTGCGGATGTTGCGGCCACGGAAATTGAACGAGGCGGTGGCGAAATAGCGGTAGTAGCGCGGGAAGCGGTCCTGCACGGCGCGGCCGAGCACCGACTGGTCGCGCGCCGTGGTGACCTGCGCATCGTCGGGCAGGCCGGACGCATTGCGATACACGGTGCGGCTCATGCCGAGCGCGCGTGCCTTGCGGGTCATCAGCTTGGCGAAGTCATCTTCATCGCCGGCAATCGCTTCGGCAATCACGACGGCGGCGTCATTGGCCGAGCGGGTGACGAGGCCCTTGATGGCGTCCTCGACGCGCAGCGTCTGGCCGGGGCGAAGGCCGAGCTTGGTCGGTGACTGGGAAGCAGCGTGCTGCGAGACCGACATTTCGCTGTCGAGCGAAATCTTGCCCTGCTCGAGCTTCTCGAACAGCATGTACAGGGTCATGATCTTCGTGAGCGATGCGGGGTGGCGCAGTGCGTCCGGGTTGGTCGCCTGCAGGACGGCGCCGGAATTGGCATCGACCATGATGGTGGCGAAGGCCGGATTGTAGCTGGAAACCCTGGAGACCTGACTCTTGCTCTTGCCCTTGTGGCGGCGGCGGGCATCTGCGGTGTCGACCGTGAAGGCGACGGCAATGCCAACAGTGACAAGCCCCAGGACGCACGCACGGAGGGTGCGCGACGAAGCAAAAGTTGTGCGAAGCATGGACTTCCCCGTCAGATCGGTCTCATTCCCCCACCGGTAAGGCCAAATTATGCCCGACAACCGGAGGTTCGTCTCAGTCTTTTTGGTCGGCCTGAGCGCGCTCTCGACGGAAGGCAATTTGAATCTCGCCGTTCTGGCTAAGAGCATGTGCTCACGCGGTATTTTGGCCTCGCGGCCGGTACGCACCAATGCAGAGAATCAAAGTAGGTCGCCCGGGTTGCCAAAGCGTTAAGCAAACCTTGCCGGGCAGGGCCGCATTCACGGCAAATGCCGGCAATTGTGCGGTGCACGCAAATCTTGACCGATTTGTGCGTCGCGGGATAAATGCGGGTTGACCCATCGGGCTGGAACCTGTGTCCGCCCGCCCATGCAGTCCGGGAAAGGATTACACGTGATCAAGCTCGAAGACTTCCAGCAATACGGCCAGGAACAGTTCGCCAGCGCCATCGCCTCGGCGGCAGAGATGGGCGGCAATGCGCAGGCCATCGCCACCGCCGTCGGCGACTATGCCAAGAAGTCCATCGAGGACGGCAATGCCATGGTGACCGAACTGGCGACCGTAAAGTCGATGGAGAAGGCGATCGAGATCCAGAGCGACTACGCCCGGATCGCCTATGAGAATTTCGTCGCCGAAGGCCAGAAGATCGGCGGTCTCTATGCCGATCTCGCCAAACAGGCCTGCAAGCCGTTCGAAGGCTTCATGGCCAAGATGACGTCGGCTGCCTGAGACGCCGACGAACGCAAAGCAAAAACGCCCGGCCAGAAATGGCCGGGCGTTTTACGTGGTCGGAGCGAGCTTCCTCAGCGCGACACGCGCAATGCATTGAGAGAGTTGCCGATCGCGGCAAAGGCGGTGGCAATGCCGGCTGCGTCGGTGGTGGCAAAGAACTGGCCAGCGTCAGCGCAGTATTTGAGAACCTCATAATCCGGCCCGCCATCGGTGTTCACCTGGATGGTGTAGATGGTCGTCTTGCGCTTGCCATCGACCTGTTCGGCCCTGATGTTGTCGCAGAGGATCTTCTGCCGAGCATCGACTTCGGGCGATCGAGTGCTGCCGTTGCCATCCCATCGGTTGATCGTGTTCTCTCCGTCCGACAACAGAATGATCGCGTCGGTATATTTGTAGTTCGAGTCCTTTGCCGGTGCCGGGAACGGATCGGTGCCGGTCTGCAGCGTCCACCAGGCCCAGGCCATGCCGATCGGCTGGTTGGTGCCGCCGCCATCATCGAGTGCGTCGATCTTGTCCTTCAGCGTCTGCACGTTGTTGCTGCCATAGGCCGACGTCATGCCGAGGATGGGTTCGGGGCAGGTGCTGTATTGGTAGGCGGGAAAGCGTGTCGCTGCTGACGTTGCTGCCGTATTCGTGGTGTCGTTAGGCTTGTCGCGATCGGTAACGCAGCCGTTCCAGCTGTTGCGGCTTGTCGCATACCAGTAATAACCGGCATTGCTGCAGTCGGTCTTGGTGCCGTACCTGCTTTTGCTGCAGTATCCGGCCGTATCGTCATAGACGTCCCACTTCAGCCAGCTGGCGTTCCTGTTGCTGGAGCCGACATTGACCATCTGCGCGAATGGCACGATCGAGATGTAGACATCTTCGGTCATGCGGGACGATTTGCTCAGCGTATCGATCAGGTTCTTGGCGGCATCCTGCATCGCCTTCAATTTTCCCTTCTGGCCCATCGAGCCCGTGACATCGAGCGCCATGGCGATGCGCATGCGCGTGGAGCCCCACGTCGTCGTGGAGCCGCCGACGATGCCCATTTGCGGGAAGCCGACCATCCGCATGAAATTGGTGTCGACGGCGCCGGAGCCGGTCACGGTGACCGTCGAGCCATCCTTCGTATTGGTCGTGTATTTCGCGGTGACGATAATCGGGCCCGACAAGTTGCTGGTGTAGAGCGCGTTGAAATAGTTGGTCGCCTTTGTCGAGATTTCGGCGGCCGACATGGTCGGATTGGAGCCGAGATCCTTCGACACCATGAGCGCCGCCGAATCCAGCGCGACCTTCATGGATGATCGCGCCGCAGTCGTCCGCGAGTAGTCGATGGCTGCGCCCACGAAGCCCAGGAGAGGCACCAGCGCGACGGCAAAAATCATCGCCACATTGCCGCGCTCGTCGCGGGTGAACCGCCGAGCTGCGCGTGACGCCTGGTCTGAAATTGAACGGGAGAACATGGTGACCGCCAAAATGGTTTGATGGCGGCTATTTCGCGGGACGTGGCTAAACGGGTGGTAAAGGTCTCCGCGGAAAATCGGTAAAAGGCGGTGTATCGGTAGCCCGGGACGCGCCTGTTCGGTATCATCGTCAACAGCGGTTAAACCGCAGATGCAGCACCTCGATGCAATTGCGCAGGATCCATTAACCGTCCGCCGGGGCGTGTGTGGATAGCAGGCTTGGGACGTGCCCGAGACCTCCACGGTTGCGGAATGCCGCGCTGGCGCCCATATCGGCTCTGCCAGTTCGGTCTCGGCCGGGCGCCGGAAAGGCCAATTTGGCTGGATCCGGTGCGGCAACAGTGTGGCGACGATCCCGGTTGCCCATTGATGAGGCTAACGGGACGCAATTCCGGGGACTTCGGCCCGTCCGGGCTGGTCAATCCCCGCCGGGGACACCTATACAGACGTCATGGTTCAAGCAGTTCCAACATCCACGCCCGACGGCAGCCGGCCGCCCGTCACCCGGACGCAGCAGGCAGGTGCCGGCGCGCCGCGTGCCATCACGCGCGCCATGGCTGACGACGACAACCGCACGGGCGGCCAGGGGCCGTCGACCTCGGTCATCACCAAGACCAAGCCGAAGACCAAGCGGCCCAATCTTTATCGCGTGCTGATCCTCAATGACGATTACACGCCGATGGAATTCGTCGTTCACGTGCTGGAGAAGTTTTTCCAGAAGGACGTGGAAGCGGCGACGCAGATCATGCTGCATGTCCATCACCATGGCATCGGCGAGTGCGGCGTGTTCACCTACGAGATTGCCGAAACCAAAGTGACGCAGGTGATGGATTTCGCGCGCAAGCATCAGCATCCCCTGCAATGCGTGATGGAAAAGAAATAACGCGGCACCGGCATGCGCAACAGCGCGCGGATTGCACCTATTCCAAGCTGAGCCGGGCAGGGCGCCTGACAGCCATACGGCAGCACAAAGCTGCGCCCGCTTGCACATCCATCACCCGCAGCGTGCCATGAAACGGCGCGCAGCGATACCGAATGACGGTGCCAGAGGTTAAGCACCGGAACCGGCCTTTCGCCACGATCGTTCCGCACTATATGCAGAAAGGTTCTTGTTGCCTGCGAGGGCAACGATGGCCATGATGGTGGGGGCCAAAGAGGACGCGGAATGCCAACTTTTTCTCAAAGCCTAGAACAATCGCTGCACCGGGCGCTTTCGATCGCGAATGAGCGCCATCACCAGTATGCGACGCTGGAACATCTTCTGCTGTCGCTGGTGGATGACTCTGACGCAGCAGCGGTGATGCGGGCCTGCAGTGTCGATCTCGACAAGCTGCGCGGCAGTCTGGTCAATTATCTCGAAACCGAATTCGAAAACCTGGTGACGGATGGCAGCGATGACGCCAAGCCGACCGCCGGTTTCCAGCGCGTGATCCAGCGCGCGGTCATTCATGTGCAGTCGTCCGGTCGCGAGGAAGTGACCGGCGCCAATGTGCTGATCGCGATCTTCGCCGAACGCGAGAGCCATGCCGCCTATTTCCTGCAGGAGCAGGACATGACGCGCTACGACGCGGTCAATTACATCAGCCATGGCATCGCCAAGCGTCCGGGTGTGTCCGAAGCGCGGCCGGTGCGCGGCGTCGATGAAGAGACCGAGACCAAGGGCGGCGACGAGGCCAAGAAGAAGGGCGAGGCGCTCGAGACCTATTGCGTCAATCTCAACAAGAAGGCCAAGGACGGCAAGATCGATCCGGTGATCGGACGCAATTCCGAGATCAACCGTGCGATCCAGGTGCTGTGCCGCCGGCAGAAGAACAACCCGCTGTTCGTCGGCGAAGCCGGCGTCGGCAAGACGGCGATCGCCGAAGGCCTGGCCAAGCGCATTGTCGATGCCGATGTGCCGGAAGTGCTGTCGGCGGCCACCGTGTTCTCGCTGGACATGGGCACGCTGCTTGCGGGCACGCGCTATCGCGGCGATTTCGAGGAGCGCCTCAAGCAGGTGCTGAAGGAACTCGAGTCGCATCCCAATGCGATCCTGTTCATCGACGAAATCCACACGGTGATCGGTGCCGGCGCCACCTCGGGCGGCGCCATGGATGCATCGAACCTGCTCAAGCCGGCACTGGCTTCGGGCGGCATCCGCTGCATGGGCTCGACCACCTACAAGGAATATCGCCAGCATTTCGAGAAGGACCGCGCGCTGGTGCGGCGCTTCCAGAAAATCGACGTCAACGAGCCGACGGTTGATGACGCGATCCTGATCCTCAAGGGCCTCAAGCCTTACTTCGAGGATTATCACAAGCTGAAATACACCAACGAGGCCATCGAGGCTGCTGTGCAGCTGTCGTCGCGCTACATCCATGACCGCAAGCTGCCGGACAAGGCGATCGACGTGATCGACGAATCCGGTGCGGCGCAGATGCTGGTGACCGAGAGCAAGCGCAAGAAGACCATCGGCATCAAGGAAATCGAAACCACCATCGCGACCATGGCGCGCATCCCGCCGAAGAGCGTGTCGAAGGACGATGCCGAGACGCTGAAGCATCTCGAAGCGACCCTGAAGCGCGTGGTGTTCGGCCAGGACAAGGCCATCGAGGCGTTGTCCGCATCGATCAAGCTGGCGCGTGCCGGCCTCCGCGAACCGGAGAAGCCGATCGGCTCCTACCTTTTCTCGGGTCCGACCGGCGTCGGCAAGACCGAAGTGGCGAAGCAGCTCGCATCGTCGCTGGGTGTCGAGCTGATCCGCTTCGACATGTCCGAATATATGGAGCGGCACACGGTGTCGCGCCTGATCGGCGCGCCTCCCGGCTATGTCGGCTTCGATCAGGGCGGCCTGCTTACCGATGGCGTGGACCAGCATCCGCATTGCGTGGTGCTGCTCGACGAAATCGAGAAAGCGCATCCGGATCTCTACAACGTGCTCTTGCAGGTGATGGATCACGGCCGGCTCACCGACCACAACGGCAAGCAGGTCAACTTCCGCAACGTCATCTTGATCATGACGACCAATGCGGGCGCGGCGGATCTCGCCCGTCAGGCCTTCGGCTTCACCCGCAGCAAGCGGGAAGGCGATGACCATGAGGCGATTAACCGCCAGTTCGCGCCGGAATTCCGCAACCGTCTCGACGCCATCGTGTCGTTCGGTCATCTGAATGCGGATGTCATCGGCATGGTGGTGGAGAAGTTCGTGCTGCAGCTGGAAGCCCAGCTGGCAGACCGCGACGTCACCATCGAGCTGTCCGAGCCCGCCAAGGCCTGGCTGATCCAGCATGGCTATGACGAGCAGATGGGTGCGCGCCCGATGGGCCGCGTGATCCAGGAGCACATCAAGAAGCCGCTCGCGGAAGAACTGCTGTTCGGCGAACTCAAGAATGGCGGCCATGTCCGCGTCGTCCTGAAGAAGGGCGAGGAGGTTCTTGGTGTCGAGCAGGAAGCGATCGGTTTCGAATTCGTCGATGGCCCGATGACACCTAAGCCTGAAAAGCTGCCCGCCAAGCGCGGCGGCGCGAAGAAGTCGAAGCCTGGCAAGGGCTCGGGCTCTTCGAAGGGACTGGTGAAGGCGTAAGCTCTTCAGGCGAGTGATATGGAAAAGGCCGGCGAGTGATCGCCGGCCTTTTTGTTTGGCGACGTCCCTCATGGTGAGGAGGCGCGACTTGTCCGCCGTAGCTCGAAGAGCGCGAGGCACTCTTCGAGATCACCGCAGCAGCGCTACGCGCGGCTCCCGCGGTCATGGAATAACAGTGCTCGCAAAGCTATGCCCCACCAGAGCGCCCCCCCCCTTGCTCCCAGCCGCAAGTTGCGCTCACATGACAGATGGGCCTGGGAGACTTTCTTTTGCGCATACTGTTTTGGGCGGCTGCTGCCGCGATCCTCTTCGCATCGCCATCGTTCGCCGAACCTGGCGCCACCGGCGGCGACTTAGGGCAGGTCGATAAAACTCTGTCTGGCGCGTCGCTCGTGGCAGCAAAACCGGTTCCAATGGCTCAGCCGAAACAAAAGCCGCGGCAACAAGCATCCAAACGCGAGACCACGCCTCCGCCTCAAGCCCCACCGCGCCAAGCCGCGCAACCATCTCGAATTTCTCAACAGCGGGCGGCGCTGGCTGGAGAGACTTGTTCCTCCATACAGAGCACATGCTTGGCTGCCTGCGCGAACTGCCAGCAGGAATGTCTCAGTCACCGAAACACATGCATCCGAACTGGGACATGGCAAGGCAGCGTGTGGACCATTTCAGGAGTGGCGCGCCAATGAGGCTAGCTTTGGGCAGTTATGAAATGGGGATTCCCTCGTTAGCCGAGCCATCTGCGCGCTCCCGAATAACAAGCGAGGAAGTGCCAAATTTGCGGTCGTCATTTGAGACGCGCGCTGTGCGCGCTCCTCCGATAAGGGGAGCGTGTGAGGCGCAACCGGTTATTTCCCCAGCAGCCGCTGAATTTCGATTTGCAGTTCGCGCTTCTTTGCTTCGCTCTTGCGCACGCGTGCGTCGAGGTCGGAGACGGGGGTCTCGTTGAACGACACGCCCACCACATTGCCCTTCATCCACATGATGTCGGCCGAGACCGGGCGGCCGTCGCGCTCGATCGTCAGCGACATCTGCTCTTTCAGCGGGCGGTGACCGAGCGGGAATTCGACGCGCGCGCCGGCTTCGGAAATGTCGCGGACGACGCATTCCTTGGCCTTCTGGTCCTTCGACGCCGTGGCGCCGAAAATCACCTTGTCGCGCGGCTGTTTGCGACGGTCGTCCATGTCCTGAAATCCCCGTTGTGACGGGCGGACTCTACGCGGTTCCATGCGCCGGGGAAGGCTCCCGGCCGGGCCGTGCGAAGTTAACGTAAATCAAGTTTAAGACCGGCCGCCGAAAACCCGCCATAATTCAGGCCGCGGTCTCCCGCAGCCCCTTGGCGATCTCCTTCTGCTTGTCGAATTCGGCGCGGCGGCGGCCCAGCTCCTCTTCGCTCAGCAGGGCGACATTGTTGTAATCGTTCTTCCACGCCGGATCCTGCGCCCAGCGCAGTGGGGACTGCATGGTCGTCTGTGGCCCGACGGCGGATTCCAGCAGCCGCAGGGCCAGCTCCAGCGTCAGCGCCTGGGAGGCCTTGTCATGCGGCTTGCCGGCGGCATTGCCGAGCGGGAAATCGCTGAACAGGAAGCGGGGCACGCCGACATGTTCGACAATGTCCTTGGCACAGCCCATCACCACGGTGGGGATGCCATTGGCTTCCAGATGTCGCGCGACGATGCTGACGGTCTGGTGGCAGACCGGGCAGTTCGGGACGAGGACGGCAGCGTCGATGCCGTCGGCCTGCGCGCGCGCGAGGATCTCCGGCGCATCGGTGTCGATCGTCACGCGGTGGCTGCGATTTGTGGGGGCGCCGAAGAAGCGGGGGGCGACTTCGCCGATGCGCCCCTGGGCTGCGGCCTGTTTCAGCGCGGGCAGGGGAAACCAGGCGCCGCTGTCATCGGCCTTGGTATGCACGCGGTCATAGGCGATGTGGGAGATGCGCAGGTCGTGGCTCTGCGACGTATCGCCGTCATAGACCTGATAGAACTTTGCGCCGCCATTATAGATCGCGCCGGGGCCCTGATCGCCATTGGCGGGATTGTAGGGCGCGGCGGTGGTAATGATGGCGACGCGCGATTGTGCCAGCGGCTTCTTCAGCGACTGGAACGGGGCATCCACATTGTGCGCCCAGCGATAGGGCGCGTCATAGCCGAGTGCGCGGTAATAGGCGCGGGTGCGTGCCATGTACTGGATCGGCACATCGTCCTGCGCGGCGCGGTCCGGGGCCGCGTTCGGAATATCGCTCATGGTTTTCGCTCCCGTATCCGCCTTATTTCATTCATAGCTAGCCCGTTGGAAACGACTGTTCAAGGCGCGGAACCTGCGCAGGGCCCTGCATGACGCGATGGATCACGGGAACGATAACGGCCATTGCGATGCTGCTGGCGGTCGCCGCTTGTGCCGACGAATTGCCGGTCAGCGAACTGGCAAAACCCGGCGCCGACCGCATGCTGCCGATCCGGCCGCAGCCGTCCGACCCGGCGAAGGACTCTAATGCCCGCGAGGCGATGTGCCTGATGATCGAGTCGGCAGCGCGCGCCAATGATCTGCCGCTGGAATTCTTTGCCCGCGTGATCTGGCAGGAGAGCCGCTTCCAGCCCAATGCTTTGGGGCCTGTAACACGCAGTGGCGCCCGCGCGCAGGGCATCGCGCAATTCATGCCGGGCACCGCCGCCGAGCGACGGCTGCTCGATCCCTTCGATCCCGTGCAGGCGCTGCCGAAATCTGCCGAATTCCTGCGCGAGCTGCGTGACCAGTTCGGCAATCTCGGACTGGCGGCTGCTGCCTATAATGCCGGCCCGCGCCGCGTGCAGGAATGGCTCGACGGCACGGGCTATATGCCCGGCGAGACACGCAACTACGTCTCCGCCATCACCGGCGCGACGGTGGAGGACTGGCAATCCGCCGGCCGCAACGGCAAGGCGCCATCGCGTCCGCAGACGTCGAGCTGCCGCGAGCTGATGGCGCTGCTCCGGCGTGCGCCCAATCCGTTCGTCGAGCAACTCGAGGTGCGCGTCAAACTCGGCGAGGCCAAGCCTTGGGGCGTGCAGCTGTCCGCCGGCTTCAACCGCGATCGTGCGTTAATGCAATATGCGCGGGCGATGACGCGGCTGCGCGCGGTCGTAGGTGATCACGATCCGAACCTCGTGCGTTCGATCTTCCGCAGCCGCGGCACGCGACCGTTCTATCAGGTGCGGATCGGCGCCCAGACGCGCGAGGAAGCGAACGGCCTGTGCACCCAGATCCACAAGGCGGGGCAGGCCTGTCTCGTGCTGCGTAACCGGGGCGCGTGAGGCCGCCATGCGCGGCGTGCTCTTGACCGGCACGGCATTCGGCAGCCAATGAGCGTCGGGATCAATCGGACAGAAACGAACCATCGTGGCGTTACCGGCACTGGACTCACCGCATTGGCAGGGAACGGCTTCGGCGTTTCTCCATGGCCTGCGGTCGGTCGGCACGACGATCCTGACGGCGGTGTTGTTCGCCACCTATGTCGGTATCGGCGCGCTCGCGCATGACACCCATTTCAGCCTGTTCTGGGCGCTGTTCAGCACGCTGCTGATCTGGGCCGGCCCCGCGCAGATTATCCTGCTGGCGGCGCTCGGCTCCGGCGCCACGGCCATTCAGGCAGCCATCGCCGTGGGCGTCAGCGGCATTCGCCTGTTTCCCATGGTGGTGTCGGTGCTGCCGATGCTGCGGACGCCGGAGACGAAGAAGCGGCAGCTGATCCTGCCATCGCATTTCATCGCGGTGACGCTGTGGGTGGAGTGTTTCCGTTTGCTGCCGCAGGTGCCGCGCGAGCGGCGCATCGCGTTCGTCAACGGGCTCGGCACCGGTCTCGTCATCACATGCCTGACGGCGACATGGATCGGCTATCATCTCGCTGCCAATCTGCCGCCGCTGTTCGGCGCGGCAATCCTGCTGCTGACGCCACTGGCCTTCCTGCTCTCCACCGCGCGCAACTGCAAGAAGCTTCCGGACGTCGTCGCGCTGGTGCTCGGTCTCGCGCTGTTTCCCATCGTGTCGCTGTTCAATACCGGCGTCGATATCCTGATCTCCGGCATCTCTGCCGGCACCATCGCCTATGGCGTGCATCGCTGGAGGCGCAAGTGAGCGAGTTGCAGACCTTTATCGGCGACTGGCATGCGCTCGTCATCCTCGTGCTGGCCGGCTTCCTGCCAAATGAAGTCTGGCGGATGCTGGGCCTCTGGCTCGGCGGCGGCATCGATGAAGAAGCCGACATCCTGGTCTGGGTGAGGGCAGTGGCGACTGCGATCCTCGCCGGTGTCATTGCGCAGATCCTGGTGTTTCCGCCGGGCGCGCTCGCCACCGTGCCGGCACCGTTGCGCTATGGCTCGGTGCTGTTCGGACTGCTGGTTTTTCTCGGCGTCAAGCGCTCGATCTTCGCCGGCGTGCTGTGCGGCGAGCTGATGATGGTCGGCGGCAAGTACTGGTTGGGATGATGTGTTTCCGTAGGGCGGATTACGGCCTCGCCTAATTCGCCCTACGGCTGGCGCTCTTGTGCGACTACGCAAACGCGATACTCTCTCTTCAAGCAAAACAAGAATGCCCTGGGAGAAACCATGACCTCGCGCCTGCGCTCCGCGCTGCTATCAACCGTCATCATCGCGGCCACAGCCATCGCTGCACCGCTCGCCCGCGCAGCGGAATATCCGACCCGTGCCATCAAGCTCGTGGTGCCCTATGCGGCAGGCGGGCCGACCGACGTGCTGGGCCGCCTGGTTGCCGACTATCTCGGTCGCGACCTCAAGCAGACCACGGTGGTGGAGAACAAGCCGGGCGCGCAGGGCGCCATCGCGGCCGAGATGGTGTCGCGTGCAGATCCCGACGGCTACACGCTGTTCGTCACGGCTGCGTCGATCATGGTGCTCAATTCGCTGCTCTACAAGAAGCTGCCATACGATCCGCAGAAGGATCTGCGCATGCTCACGGTGGTCACCGATCTGCCCGTCGTGATGGAGGTGCATCCGTCGGTGCCGGCGAAGACGGTGAAGGAATTCGTCGCCTATGCGAAGGCCAATCCGGGCAAGCTCAATTTCGGCTCGGCCGGGACGGGCGGCACGATCCATCTGGCGGGCGAGATGTTCAAGCAGATCGCCGGCGTCGAGATGACCCATGTGCCGTACAAGGGCGCGGGACCTGCGCTGACCGATCTCTTGTCGGGCAATATCCAGGTGATGTTCGACACGCTGTCCACGGCGCTGCCGCCGGTGAAGGGCGGGCTGCTGCGTCCGCTCGGCGTGTCGTCGAAGGAGCGCAGCCCCGATCTGCCGGATGTGCCCACCGTGATCGAGAGCGGCTATCCCGATTATCAGGTCGGCGTGTGGTTCGGGCTGGCTGGCTCGTCAAAGTTGCCGGACGAGGTGGTGACAAAAGTCATGGCCAGCATGGACAAGGCGCTGAATGATCCGGTCTTCCGCGCCTCGCTGGAGAAAATCGGCTTTCCCGTGCTGAAACCGAAGACCGTCGCCGAGATCAATCAATTCGTTGACGAGGACCGCGCGCGGTGGTCGAAAGTCATCAAGGCGATGAATATCTCGCTGGATTGATCAAGGGATGCATCATGGTTCGTGAAAGTGAAATCCGCGCCGGCGAAGTCGTCGTCGAGGCACCGAAACCGAACCATGCCGGCCTCGTCTATATCGGCCGCATCCGCACTCCCTGGACGTCGCGGCTGGAAACGCCGCGGCAGGGCCGGCATGACGGGCCGGTGTGCCGGCTCGAGATTTTCGAGCCATGGGTGGCCGGGCTGAAGGATCTCGAACTCTACAAGACGCTCGAGGTGCTCTACTGGCTGCATCTGTCGCGCCGCGACCTCGTGCTGCAGAGCCCGAAGAATGACGGCACGGCGCGCGGCATCTTCTCGCTGCGCACGCCGGTGCGGCCGAACCCGATCGGCACGTCGCTGGTGAAGTTTGTGGGGATCGAGGGATCGACGGTGCTGGTGCGCGGGCTGGATTGTCTCGACGAGACGCCGCTGCTCGACATCAAACCGGACCGCTGCGAATTCACGCCGCTGGCGCCGCCGCAGCCGGGGGATTTTCAGACGGAGTGAGGACGTAGCCCGGATGAAGCGCAGCGCAATCCGGGATTCAGTGCCTCAGCAACTCGCCGGTCCCCGGATTACACTGCGCTCCATCCGGGCTACAAGGTCACCCCAGCGCCTTCAGCGCCGCGATCAGCTTCGCCGCATTCTCTTCCAGCACTTTCGCATCTTCCTTGACGCTCGCGGCCGGCAGCAGCGCGGTGCCTTCGAAGCGCGGCATCACATGCATGTGCAGGTGGAACACCACCTGACCGCCGGCGGCTTCGGAATATTGCGCGACGGTCATGCCGTCGGCACTGAACGCCTGCTTCGCGGCAGCAGCGATCCTGTGCGCGGCGCGGACCACATGGGCGTAATCCTCCGGCAGGATGTCGAAGATGTTGCGCGCAGCCGCCTTGGGGATCACCAGCGTATGGCCGGGCGAGCGCGGCATGATGTCGAGGAAGGCGAGAACGTGGTCGTTCTCATAGACCTTCACGCAGGGCAGCTCGCCGCGCAGGATTTTGGCGAAGATATTGTTGTTGTCATACGCGACCATGGAATCCTCCCGAAATTGCGCGGCGAATGTCGCCGCCGGGGCCGCCGGGGTCAAGACGCCGGGTCGCCCTTGCGGAACGGGCCGAGCTCAGCCAGTTCGCGGCCGGCTTCCGCGACATAGCTGCGCTCGCGTTTGAGATAATCCGCGACCGCTGCGCGAAACCCGCGATCCCGGATGTAATGGGCGGAGTAGGTGGTCTGCGGGAGATAGCCGCGGGCGATCTTGTGCTCGCCCTGGGCGCCGGCCTCGACGGTCTTCAGCTTGCGGCGGATCGCAAAATCGATCGCCTGATAATAGCAGACCTCGAAATGCAGGAACGGGTGATGCTCGATGGCGCCCCAATGGCGGCCGAACAGCGTGTCCGAGCCGATGAAATTGATGGCGCCGGCGATGAACTTGCCATCGCGCCGGGCCATGATCAGCGCCACGTCATCGGCCATGGTCTCGCCGATCTGGGCGTAGAATTCGCGGGTGAGGTAGGGCCGGCCCCACTTCCGCGAGCCCGTCTCCATGTAGAAATCGAAGAAGGCATCCCAGGCTTCCTCGGTGATGTCGCTGCCGGTGAGCGCCTCGATGGTGATGCCGGCGGCGACGGCATCGCGGCGCTCGCGCTTGATCGCCTTGCGGTGGCGCGAGTTCAGCGTGGCGAGGAAGTCGTCGAAGGTTTCATAGCCGGGATTGTGGAAATGAAACTGCTGGTCGGTGCGCTGGAGAAAGCCGCGCCCGGCGAGAAATTTCCATTCGTCCTCGCGGGCGAAGGTGACATGGACCGACGAGGCGTCCGTTGCCTCGGCGAGGCCGATGAGGCCACCGGCCAGCGCCTCGCTCACGCGCTCCACATCGACGCCGTCGCGGATCAGCAGGCGCGGTCCGGTGGCCGGGGTGAAGGGAACCGAGGCCTGCAGCTTCGGATAATAATCGCCGCCGGCGCGCTCATAGGCGTCGGCCCAGCCGCGGTCGAAGACATATTCGCCCTGGGAATGGGATTTCAGATAGCAGGGCACGATGCCGACGATCATGCCGTCCTGCTTGGCGAGCAGGTGCCGGGGTCCCCAGCCGGTCCGCGCGCAAGCTGAATTCGATGTCTCAACTGCGCTCAGAAAGGCGTGCGAAACGAAGGGGTTATAGGGAGATGGTGAAGTTGAGTTGACAGTGCTTGAGAGCGTGTCGAGATCAGCCAAGTCGTTGGCCAATGCCTGACCCGCCACGGCGCGTCCGGTCGCGCAGGCGTCCCATTCCGCTTGCGGTACCTGGCTGATCGATCCGACTGCTTCGAGGGTAATGTCCGATGTCATCAATCACTTGAACCGGTCATGTGCGATCAGCGCGGCGACCTCGCGTTTCAATTGGGCACTTCGTGTCGCACTTCAAGTCCCCTGGATGTTGGTCAAGGTTCCGGGACGAAACCTTCAAACGTCATCTGGTCCGCCCAGCGCTGGGTAATGGCACGCTGTTCCGGTGTGCGCACCGTCCAGGTGATCAGTGCGCAGCCGAACAGGTTGCGGGCGATCCAGGGTGCCGGGGCGGGCAGCTGCTTCACCCAGTAGGAAACGAAATGCGGGCGGGTGCGGAAGGCGTGGCGGAGATGCAGCATGCCGTCGCGCTGGGCCCTTGTCAGCGTCAGCCACTCGCCATCGTCATAGCTACGCTGGGCGGTGATGCCACGGGGGATCTCGGGTGCGATCTCGCGCATGGCGAGCACCTGATCGGGATCGAACGACATCCAGGCAGCCGGGCCGCGATAGGTCTTGAGCAATTCGGCCGTACGGCGAACCAGCTGGCGGTCGCCGTCAAAATGACTCTTGATCTCGATGACGAGACCGACGCGGCCATCCACCAGCGCGAGGAGATCGCCCAGCGACATCATCCGTTCGGGCGTGTCCTTGAAGGTGACGGCCTTCAGCTCGGCGGCAGTCCTGGCGAGGAGGGGGCCGGAGCCTTCGGTGAGGCGGCCGAGGTCATCATCGTGATGGACCATCGCCTCGCCATCGGCAGAGAGCTGGACATCCACCTCGATGGAGAAATTGCCTGCGATGGCCGCGTGCATTGCGCCGGGCATGTTCTCGATGATGCCACGGGCGCGGTCGTGCAGGCCGCGATGCGCGACCGGGCGGGCGATCAGCCAGTCAGGTGCGCGCATCGGGTTGGGTCCTGAGATCAGGCGACTTCGAACACCGCATCGACCTCGACGGCGCAATCGGCCGGCAGCGAGGCGACGCCGACAGCGGCGCGGGAGTGGCGGCCCTTGTCACCGAAAGCGGCGACCATCAGGTCCGAGGCGCCGTTGATCACCTTCGGCGAGTCGATGAAGTCCGGGGTGGCATTGACGAAGCCGCCGAGGCGGACGACACGCGCCACCTTGTCGAGATCGCCGAGCGCAGCCTTGACCTGCGCGAGGATATTGACCGCACAACCCTTGGCGGCGGCGACGCCGTCTTCCAGGCTGACATTGCCGCCCAGCTTGCCCTTGGCGATCAGCTTGCCATCGGCGCCGAGGCAGATCTGGCCGGAGACGAACAGCAGGTTACCGGTGCGCACGAAGCCCACATAATTGGCCACCGGGCTGACCGGCTCATGAAGGGTGATCCCCAATTCTGCGAGTTTTTGCTCGACTGCACCTGGCATACGAAATTCCCCAAAGCTTGACGTTAGGCCCGAACCAATTCTGAACCGTCCGGGCGCGATTGTTTCCCCTATCGTGTCCGCCCATGCAAGTGACGTTCGGACGACGCCTGATGCGCCTTCGGCCATCCGGCTCCCGCCACATTCCCTGCGAAATATGGCATTCCGCAGGTTGCAGCCGGGCGCATCCCCAGCGGCCCTAGTTGCGGCGCAATGGGGCGCTCTTTATGGTCACGGTTCCATCATACAGGACGACTCCATGCGCCGCACTGCTCTGATCTCGCGCTCCCAGGTTGCCTCTCTGGCTGTTAGCGCGGCCCTGTTGATCGCGCCGGCCCTGAGCCATGCAGCGGCGCCGGGATCGACGGTGCCGTTTCTCGCGCATCAGGCGTTGTATGAACTCAAGCTCAGCAAATCGCGCGGCAATGCCAATGTGAATGCCGCCGAGGGCCGCATTCTCTACAACTTCACCGGCAGTTCATGCGAGGGTTACTCGTCGGATTTCCGTCAGGTCTCCGAACTCAACAGCGGCGAGAACAAGACGACGCTGAGCGACCTGCGCTCGACCAGCTGGGAAGCGGGCGACGGCAAGAGCTATCGCTTCAAGATCGACACCCAGATGAATGACAGCGATCCCAGCAAGATCGACGGCATCGCCGAGCGCGAGGGTGACCACATCAATGTCAAGCTGACGCTGCCGGCGAAAAAGACCATCAAGCTCGACGGCGACATCGTGTTTCCCACCGAGCAGATCCACCGCATCATTGCCGCGGCGAAGGAAGGCAAGTCGGTGCTCGAACTGAATGTGTTCGATGGCTCGGACACCGGCGAGAAGGTCTACAGCACGCTGACGGTGATCGGGCAGGCGATCCCCGCCGACCGCAAGATCGCGGAGCCGGATCCGTCCACGGCCGACGACACGATGAAGGCCATGAAGCGCTGGCCGGTGACGGTGAGCTATTACGACAAGTCGGCCAGGGCGAGCGATGGCGGCGAACAGACACCGGTCTATGCGATGTCGTTCGAATTGTATGAGAACGGCGTCTCGCGCGCGCTGGCGCTGGACTACAACGATTTCGTCATCGCGGGTGCGATGAGCAAGCTGATGGTGAAAGAGACCAAGGCTTGTAAGTAATGTCTGTCATCCCGGCGAAAGTCGGGATCCATAGACACCGAGGTTGTGGTTAGAACGCGGTCATC
>NZ_JBIISY010000372.1:0-4231 GCF_044340795.1 Tardiphaga sp. | reverse complement strand
CCATCAGGACCACGCGCATGCGGTGATGGGTATCGCTGCGCTCAACCCATCCTACAACGATCCACTTTTTCACGATCCATTAACCCTCTGGCAACCGTAATGCCGCATCGATAAAAGCTTATCGATCCGCAGGATGCGCCCCCATGATCACTCGCGAACATCGCACCCCGCTCAGCGAATGGTGGTGGACCGTGGACCGCCTGCTGCTGGCGGCGATCGTCGCGCTGATGCTGGCTGGCGTGATCCTGTCGCTGGCTGCTTCCCCCCCGGTGGCGACACGCATCGGCCTCGACCCGTTCCACTTCTTCAACCGCCACATCCTGTTCATGCTGCCGTCGATCATCGTGCTGATCGGCGTGTCCTTCATGTCACCGCGGCAAATCCGTCGCTCGGCGCTGATCGTCTTCGCGCTGTCGGTGCTGTTGATCGTCGCGACGCTGGCCTTCGGGCCGGAAGTGAAGGGCGCCAAGCGCTGGATCACCATCCTCGGCATCAACATTCAGGCGTCGGAATCCGCCAAGCCCGCTTTCGTCGTCATCGCCGCCTGGCTGTTCTCGGAATCGATCCGCAAGCCTGACGTGCCCGCTACCTCGATGGCCGTGGTGCTCCTGATCATGCTGGTGTCGCTGCTGGTGATGCAGCCCGATTTCGGCCAGACCATGCTGATCCTGATGGCGTGGGGATCGCTGTTCTTCATCGCCGGCATGCGCATGGTCTGGGTGGCCGGCCTTGCCGGCGCCGCAGCGGGCGGATTGTTCCTCGCTTACTTCATGGTTCCGCACGTCGCCGGCCGTATCAAGCGCTTCATGGATCCGGCCTCGGGCGACACGTTCCAGGTCGATACCGCCATGGAAGCCTTCTCCAATGGCGGCTGGTATGGCCTCGGTCCGGGGGAGGGCATCGCCAAGCGCAGCCTGCCGGACAGCCACACCGACTTCGTCTTCGCCGTAGGTGCCGAGGAATTCGGTATCCTGCTTTGCCTCGCTCTGCTCGCGCTGTTCGCCTTCATCGTCATTCGCGCGCTGTCGCGGGCCTATGCCACCGAAGACATGTTCTCGCGCTTTGCCGCCACCGGCCTCGCGATCCTGTTCGGCGTGCAGGCGGCGATCAACATGGCCGTCAATCTGCACCTCATTCCTGCCAAGGGCATGACGCTGCCTTTCATCTCCTATGGCGGTTCATCGATGATCTCTCTCGCTTACAGTGTGGGCATGTTGCTCGCGCTCACGCGCATGCGGCCGCGCACCGAGATCGAAGCCATCGACGCGCAAGTCGCGCGCACATACGCGTGATGAGCAACGCTCCCCTCATCCTGCTCGCCGCTGGCGGCACCGGTGGCCATCTGTTTCCGGCGGAAGCGCTCGGCGTCGCGCTGATGAGGCGTGGCCTGCGCGTGCGCCTCGTTACCGATGCGCGTGCGCTGAAATATAGCGGGCTGTTCTCGCGCGACATGATCGATGTGGTGCCGAGCGAGACGGTGCGTTCGCGCAATCCGCTGTCGCTGGCACGCACCGGCGTGATGCTGGCTGCCGGCACGGCGATGGCGGTGAGCCTGATGATGCGTCAGAAGCCCGCCGCGGTGATCGGCTTCGGCGGTTATCCGACGCTGCCGCCGCTTTTTGCGGCAAGACTGTTCGGCATTCCAAGCCTGTTCCATGAATCCAACGCGGTGATGGGCCGTGCCAATCGGCTGTTGTCGAAGAAGGTCAGTGCGATCGCCACGTCGCTGCCCGGCGTGCTCGACCGCGATCCTGAACTGGCACAAAAAACCACGACCACCGGCACGCCGATGCGTCCGGCGATCCTCGCTGCGGCCGCCGTGACTTACAGCGCGCCTGATCTGACAGCGCCGTTCCGTCTGCTTGTTGTCGGTGGTAGCCAGGGCGCTCGCATCATGTCGGATATCGTGCCGCCGGCCATCGAGAAGCTCGAGCCGTCGCTGTGGAGCCGCATGATCCTGACGCAGCAAGTGCGTGAGGAGGACATGCCGCGCGTCCGGGCAATCTATGACCAGCTCAAGATCAAGACCGAGCTTGCGCCGTTCTTCAGCGACCTGCCGGCGCGTCTGGCGTCGAGCCATCTCGTCATCTCGCGGTCCGGCGCCGGCACTGTCGCCGAACTCGGGGCCATCGGCCGGCCGTCGATCCTCGTGCCGCTGCCGGGCGCCATCGATCAGGACCAGCATGCGAATGCGGGCGTGCTGGCGGATGCCGGTGGCGCCATCCGTATTCCGCAAAGCGAATTCACGCCGTTGCGCCTGGCTTCGGAAATCTCCGCGCTTGCCGGCGAGCCGGCGCGTCTCAACGAGATGGCCCGTGACGCACAGAAGGTCGGTCGGCTGGATGCAGCGGATCGGCTGGCTGATCTGGTGGTGAAGGTCGCGAAGATCTCGTGACGCGAGGCGACTACAGCCTCACATTCTCGGCCATGTAATCCAGAAACGCCCGCACGCGTGCGGGAAGTTGTCCGCCGTGACCGACGAAAACCGCATGGATGGGCTCGATATCGCCAGGATTGAACTGTTCGAGCACCGGCACAAGGCGACCCGCCGCGATATCCGCTTCCACATGAAAGCGTCCCACCCGCGCCAGACCCATGCCGGCGACCGTGATCCGATGCATGGCTTCGCCGTCGCTCACAAGTGCGTTGCCTGAGGGCATGACAGTGATCGTTTCGCCGTTCGGCAATTTGAATGGCCAGCCGCTCTTCCATTTGCCGAAGCAGAAATCGAGCAGATTGTGTTCCGCGAGATCGTCGGGCGTGGCCGGAGTGCCGCGCTCAGCGAGATAGGCGGGGGAGCCGACGACGACCAGCCGGCTCTCGCCGAGTTTTCGTGCGAGCAAACGTGACTCGCGCATATGGCCGACGCGGATCGCCACATCGGCGCGTTGCTCCAGCAGATCGACGACGAGATCGGTCAGCGTCACATCGACCTTGATCTCGGGATAGCGTTTCGCGAAACCCGGCAGCAGCGGCAGCAGGCAATGAAGCCCGAATGGGACGCTGGTATTGACGCGTAGCAATCCGCTCGGTGTCGCGCCAACGGCTGCCTCGCGCTCGGCGGCCGCCATCTCATCGAGGATGCGCAGGGCGCGCTCATAGAAGGCAGTGCCTTCCGGCGTCAGTTGCAATTTTCGCGTCGAGCGGTTGATCAGCCGGACACCAAGCCGCGCCTCCAGCCGCGCGACCAGCTTGCTGACGGCGGAGGGCGTCATCTGGAAGGCACGGGCCGCTGTGGAGAAGCCGCCGAGTTCGACCACGCGGGTAAAGACTTCCATCTCGCCGGAGCGATTGACGTCCAGTCGGCTCATTGTGAGTTCAGTTCACAAATGTTGTTCCTTCTAGAAGTCTATCTCATCTATACCGACCGGTCCATATCCGTCGCATCGAACCTCTATGCACGGATTTTGCCATGCCACTCGCACTCTACGCGCTTACCGCCGGCGCCTTCGGAATCGGCGTCACCGAATTCGTTATCATGGGTCTATTGATCGAGGTCGGCCGGGATCTCGGCGTCTCCATTCCCGCCGCCGGCTTGCTGATCTCCGGCTATGCGTTGGGCGTCGTGGTCGGCGCGCCGATCATGACCGTCGCCACCGGCCGCTGGCCGCGCAAGATGGTGCTGCTGGTGCTGATGGGTATCTTCACCATCGGCAATCTCGCTTGTGCCGTTGCCCCGGACTATTGGAGCCTGATGGCCGCGCGCGTGCTGACAGCTTTCGCCCACGGCACCTTCTTCGGCGTTGGCTCGGTGGTAGCCACCACGCTGGTGCCGGCCAACAAGAAGGCATCGGCGATCGCCGTGATGTTCACCGGTCTCACCGTCGCGAATATTCTCGGCGTACCGTTCGGCACATGGCTCGGCCAGCATTTCGGCTGGCGCGCGACGTTCTATGCCGTGACGCTTGTGGGGCTGCTTGCCCTCGCGATCATCGCGGCCTTCGTGCCGAAGGATCGCGAGAAGCCCGCAGCGTCGAACCTGAAGCAGGATCTGGCGGTGCTGGCGCGGCCGCAGGTGCTGATGGGTCTGCTGACCACGGTCCTGAGCTGGGTCGGCGTGTTTGCCGTCTTCACCTATATCGCGCCGATCCTGACGCGGCTCGCCGGCTTTTCCGACGCCGCAGTCTCACCGATCCTGCTGGTCTTCGGTGGCGGTCTGGTGATCGGCAATCTGGTCGGCGGCCGCCTCGCGGATCGCTGGCTGCTTCCCACGGTGCTCGGCAGCTTGCTG
>NZ_JBIISY010000371.1:0-4236 GCF_044340795.1 Tardiphaga sp. | reverse complement strand
GAATCCGCGGTGCGGCCGCGTCCGCCCTCAACCTCAGCAGACGCCTCGTTTGCCGGCTTGTTACCGTCAGGGCCGAGGTAAGCTATCGTAGCCGCCAGCGCCAGCAAAGCGAGCATCGGCTTGAGAGATGGCATGCTTACGTGCGTCCTGTCTGCCATCTGATGCTCTCCTTCGCAGCATATCGACATGCTTCTCAGGAAATGCGGGCGACTAAAAGCTGTTCCGTCTCAGGAACGATGTGATGGGAGGTGATCTATTTGGTGGAATAGGAATTGTTGTCAGTCGTTCCGACCATACAGCCGCGCTTCGCCTGCGTTACCCGGCTCGGAGGGGTGCTGTTGGCTGAGGGCGCTAGCGCTCGCTCGAGGATGAGGTTTGTCGATGCAATTCCCCGCACCCGGGAGCCAGGCGCCGATCTGCCCGATGAGGACCTAGAGCCGCTTGTGGCTGCCGCCGTCAGAACTTCCGCCTCCTCCTCCATCTCCGCCTTGGGCAAGCGCTAAGGTGAGTGCTAAAGCAAATGTAGCCGCAGCGAAGACAGTGAGCACTTTCACTTGGAGGCCCTACCGCGCCACATCGCAGCCGACGCCTTCGCAGAGGACGCCCTCGAACGTCATCTTAAATGGTGAGTTGTTCGGCATCCACCCGGTTAGGCGCTCGCAGCCATAGCCGCGCGTAGGCGGTTTCTCTCCTGCGTTGGGCTCGGGAAAATCAAACCAAGCTCCGATGCGCGCTTCTTCACCGCGAACTGCGAGCGCCGCATCGCGGCTGTAGCCTTCATCAGCGACACTTTTCGGTCTGCTAAGGCGCGCAGCTTTTCGTCATCCTGCTCTGTCCAGAACTTGTTCGAATTTCGCGCCACTGCTCCTCCGATCCCGTCAGGCGTTATTTCGAAGCATAATTCGGATACAGTTTGTCGGTTCCAGTGCCTGTTCGCACTCGCTCTAGGAGCAACGCCCTGGACGCCAGGCGTGCCGATTAAGGGCGATTGTCGAGTTCGACCATACGCAAGGCACGACGTCTCCCGGCACGATCTAGCGCCGCGACGACGTTGACGTCGTCAAGGATCTCCAGCAAATGATTGACAGTATCGACCGCGTCTCGGTCGCCTGGCTCGATGTAGCGGCCGAGGATCTCGCGCGATTCCCCCAGGGCGGTGACGAGCACGCCGATGTCGGTCTGCTGGCTCATCCGGCTTTCCTTTTCGGTGGAGCCTTCGACGCGGCTTTTTTCGCTGCTGCTGGCTTCTTGCCCTAGATAGGCAGCAACATCTCGCGCTGACCAGCGGCTTTCTTTGGAGCGCGCTTTGCCTTCGGGGTGGCCTTGCCTGCGTCGCCGCCTTGCAGGCTTTGCTTGAGCGCGGTCATCAAGTCTACGACGTTAGAACCCTCGCGCGCCTTGCCGTGCGGCTTGATGATAGCCCCGGACTTCTTCTGATTGATAAGGTCGACGAGCGCGGTTTCGTACCGATCCTCGAACTTTCCGGGATCAAAATCCGAAGCCTTCGATTCCACGATATGCTGAGCGAGATCCAGCATCTCCGTCGTGACCTTCACGTCCTGAATACCGTCGAAGTACTCGTCCTCGCTGCGCACCTCGTACGGGTAGCGGAGCAGGGTGCCCATCAAGCCATTCTTCAATGGCTCAAGCGCGATGATGTGCTCGCGGCTCGTCAGCACCAGCCGGCCGATGGCCACCATGTCCATCTGCCGGACGGTCTCGCGAATTACTGCGTACGCGTCGTGGCCGACCTTGCCGTCTGGCACGAGGTAATACGGACGTATGGCGTATCGCTGATCGATATCCGACTTCGGGACGAATTCATCTATTTCGATCGTGCGCGTTGATTCGAGCGCAATACTTTCCAGCTCTTCCGTTTCAACCTCGATGTATGCGTCTTTGTCGACCTTGTAGCCCTTCATGATATCTTCGGCTTCGACCTCTTCACCGGTGTCGGCGTCCACCTTGAGATATTTGATCCGGTGGCCGGTCTTACGGTTTACTTGATTGAAGCTGACCTTTTCGGCGTCGGACGTAGCCGGAAACAAAGCGACAGGGCAGGTGACAAGGGAAAGACGAAGGAAGCCAATCCAATTAGCGCGGGGGGCCATTCGATGCTCCTGATCTAATAGGCGACGGGGTCGCGCTTCGGGTGGAAGTACCTCGAGCCGCCGCTGGCGCCGTATAGATCGAGTGCCAGGCGGTGCGCCGACTGCAAATGACTTCTCACGACCGGCTCTAGATTAGGTTGGAGCAGTGCCGCCCCAAGGTGGCCGACCAGCTCGAGCAGCGCGTCGGCGTCGCTCGTAACGGCGTCATCATCTGGGACGATAGGGGGGCTGATCTCGCTCATGGCCGCAGCCTTAGCTGCATCTGCACCTCTGGGCTCACGTGCCGATGAACTAAATCCTCAAGCCAGACAGGGACGTCTTCGTACGCTAGGTCGCAACGTTCCTGGATTTCGCGTGCGATGTCTGCCGTAACGTCTCGCGACCAGTTTTCCGAGGTGTTGAAGGCTACGACGCAGAGCGGGTCGGTATATTCACCGGCCATCAGGTTTTTGATCACGGTTTCGAGATCGGTGCCGCTGATGGCGGCCTCACGCCAAACGCAACCGGTTCGGCTGCAATCAACCACCAGATATACGGTGTCATGGACGCCGCCCGGCACAAGGGAAGGGGACCAACTCATACGCAACTCCGCAACTGAACGGCGGACTCAAGCCGATCGCAATCGATTCGTTCCTGCTCTGCTCGGGGGCGACGGAACGCGACAGCTCGGGTGTTGTTGGTCGGTCGGAGGTAATTAATATGGCTTTGATGAACAAAAAAGGCACGACGGTCGTGGGAACAGACGCCGGCGCTCACGGTGAAGAGGCTAAGGCCGGCCCAAGTGACCACACCGCACTCGGCTCGCCGGAGGCTTACTCAGCGGGCGAAAGCAATGGACAGATTTCCGACGCGGATCCTCGGCCTAGCGAAGAAGACTTGCAGCGTCAGGAATTGGGCCCACGGGGCGTGCCGGGCAAAGCTGATCCGGCAAAGATGACGCCACAGCGAGACAAAAAAACGCCGCTGAGCAGCGATCCGGGACACACTGCCTGAAGTCCCTATCTTGTGCGGCCGCAGGGTAGCCATTATAGCGCGCATAACCGAACGACCCGTCGGATACCTCAGACTGCCCGGTCCGTCAGGCCGGGCTTTTTGCTGCCAGTGAACCGTCGATGATAGCGAATTGAATCCGTTGCCGGTCGGGATGTGCGGCCTGCAGAGCTTCGATTGCCTGCAGCAGCGTGCCAAAGGACTCCGTCCCCGACGGCCGTTTGGCTGAAACCGGTCCGGCCCCTAGCCCTAGCACGCCGCCGTTCGTATAGATTTCAATCAGTTGGGACATCGCCGGCACCATACCAAACGGCCCGGTCGCGTTCCGTAAGCACGCGCCGGGCCTGACCAGCAGGGATGGAGGTCAACCTGGACTGGCCTATCGTTCAATCGCACAGCATTTATAGCCGTGCAATGATTATGGTGCCGATGCGCAAACCTGGATACTCTGGCGCTTACGCTCCCAAGCGGTTTGGCCGACGGCTCGGGCCGTGTCGCGGCGTGGATGCATCATCCGCTGCATATTGGTTGGTGGGCCGTCATCGCCGTTGAGCGATTTGAGTGCGGCGATGATGTCACCGGTTCTTACTTGTCGCTCAGAGTCCGGGATTTGGCGTAGCCAAGGCTTGCCTTGGACCGCGAAAGCGTCTGACGCCCAGGTCGCCAAAATGCAGCATTTCTGCACGGTATCAAGAAACGGGTTTGCTAAGACCTCGCGGGGATGTTCAAAGGTGCTAGCCAAAAGCGAATTTGCGTGGATTTCGTAATAGGACATGGCAGATTTTGTCATGTTTGGCCTCCTAACTCCTTTCGTTTAAAGGCAGAAAGGAATTTAGGTCCCGCTCAACTTCCGTCAAGACTCTGCGGGTTTTTCGCCGATCGCTCATGAGTGTTTCGGTCCGCGTCCCGGTTCGATTGCGCCGGTCTCGCGCAGACCGGCTCGGACGTCCCGTATTCCTGGGAACTTCAAGCCGAGCGCGCGGGCTTTCTTTTGAACCGAGCTGGTGTGCCTATCGAGCGCTGCGGCCGCACGAGAGAGCGTCGCTCCATCCTCAGAGAGCTTCACCAGCTTCAATGAATCTTCGTCGGTCCAACGGCGGGTAAGCAATTTTCTTGGCATGTGGGAGAGCATCGA
>NZ_JBIISY010000370.1:0-4267 GCF_044340795.1 Tardiphaga sp. | reverse complement strand
AAACGATCCGCATCGATGCGGACTATGTGCAGAAGCATGTGGGCGATCTGGCGAAGAACACGGATCTGAGCCGGTTTATTTTGTAACTACACACGCGCACTGTCATCGCCCGGCTTGACCGGGCGATCCAGTAGGCTCGATCTCACGACTTAAACACTGTCGGTGTTACTGGATCACCCGCTTTCGCGGGTGATGACAGTCAGGGCATTTACCTCGCCCTTCTCACCCGTACATAAAGCGCCCCGGCACCCCCGTGCCCGATATGCGCTTCCTCGAATCCCACCACCAGCGCACGGAATTCCGGCAGTCCCAGCCAGATTGGCACCTGGCGCCGCAAGATACCGCGCTCGGATTCCAGGCTGCCGGAGCGGCCCTTGCCGGTAATGATCAGCACGAAGGACATGCCATCATAACTCGCACGCTGCAGGAACGTGGCGAGTGCACGATGCGCGCGCTCCTGCGTCATGCCGTGCAGGTCGAGCCGCGCGTCGATCTCCTTGCGACCGCGTGACAGCTGCGACCGCTCGCGGCGACCGAGCAGCGTCAATGGCGGCATCGGCGGAGCAACGTGCTTCACCGGCTTGGCCGACGGCACATCCATCACCTTGCGGGACATCGGCAGAGCAGGAGGCGGCGACGCCTCGATCACCACCGGGTCCGGCTTGATGATCCGCGTCCGCTTGCGCAGCGGCTTTACCTGTTTGGCGACACCTTCCCACAATACGCGCTCGTCCTCGCTGAGAAGACGATGACGACGGCGAGGCGGATCGATGATCTGTGGCGGACGCGAGCGTTTCATTGCCAGGGGAAACGGAAGAATGACGACGGCGACTGCGCCGGCGCGCGGCGATGGACACGGCGCTTATACTTGGTCCGCTGCGGCCTGGCTTCCTGTTTCGCTGCATCCTGTTTCGCTTCAGACGGAGCGTTCTTTGCGAGTTGCGGCGCCGATGGCGGCCGCGCCTCCGGCATCGGGATGGCGGCAGCGGCAGCAGCGGCGGCAGCCGCCGGGACGGCAATCGCT
Organism: Tardiphaga sp.; assembly: GCF_044340795.1. GTDB lineage: Bacteria > Pseudomonadota > Alphaproteobacteria > Rhizobiales > Xanthobacteraceae > Tardiphaga. The sequence goes on along the minus strand of NZ_JBIISY010000370.1, from coordinate 3,243 downwards.
GCAATCTCGGCCGGCTTCGGCGCTGGCAGCGGCACGGTGGTCGCGGCGGGCGCTGCCGGTTTGGCCTCTGTTACAGGCTCGGTCTTGGCGACAGCAGGCTTATCAGGCGTCACCGCAGGTGCCTTCGCGGCGTCAGGTTTCGCGATCTCCGCTTTCGGCGGCTCAGGCTTCACGGCCTCCGTCTTCGGCGGCTCGGCCTTTGCGACTTCGGTCCTTGCCGGCTCGACCTTTGCCGGCTCGCTTGCCGGCGTCTGCGGAAACAGTTTTGCGATTTTCGCCGAGGGCCTTGCATCGGGCAACGGCATGTTGTGGCCGCGCACCGAAGGATCGAGGCTCTTCGGCACCAGCATCACGAATTTCGCAGGGTGCTTGATGCGGCCGGCGATCCGGCCCATCTCGGTGCCGGCGCCGAAATAGAGATCGGCGCGGGCGGGGCCGATGATCGCCGATCCCGTATCCTGCGCCACCATCAGGCGGCGGAACGGCGTTTTCGAAATCTCGGTTTCGATCGGCAACTCGCCTTCGACAAAGAATGGCGTCCCATAGACATGCAGCCCCTTGTCGACGGCGATGGAGCGCCCCGGCGTCAGCGGCACGCCCTGCGCACCCACCGCCTCGTCCTTCTCCGAGAGTTGCACTTCGCGGAAGAACACAAAGGCCTTGTTCTGCCGGCGCACCTCATTGGCCGCATCCGGATTCTCCTCGAAATACTGCCGGATGCGCTGCATCGACATCTGCTCGCGCGGAATGATGCCGCGATCGATCAGCACGCGGCCGACCGGCGTATAGCGGTAGCCATTGTGGGAATCGTAGTTGATGCGGATGAAGCTGCCATCTTCCATGCGCACGCGCGCCGACCCCTGGATCTGCGAGAACAACAGATCCGTCTGGTTCTTCAGCCAGGCGATCTCCAGCCCGCGGCCGGCAATGGCCCCGTCCTCGATCTGCGCGCGATCGTAATAGGGCACCAGCTTGCGGCGGCCGATCTTGCGAAACACATCGCCGCTATTGGGCAGGCTGGGCGAAGCCTGATTGTAGCCGCGCACGAACAGGTTCGACGGCCGGCGATAGACGGGCACCGTGTAGACATCGGTCTTCGTCTTCGAACCGTCGACGATGGGCTCATAGTAGCCGGTGACGAAACCTTCGGGCTCGCCGAGCCGAGAGATGCGCAGCGGCCGGAAATTCGCTTCGAAGAAAGCGCGCGTCTTCGCGGCGTCGCTTACATCGGCAGACTTGGCAGCCGCACACGCATCGCGCAGGGAATCGCCGAGTGTCTTGGAATCCGTGGATGGCTTGCGCTGGGCTGCGATCGGACGGCAGCTTGCCTGGAATGCTGCAAAGGCCTCGCGCGGATCATCCTCGCGCCAGCCCGCGATTTCCGACCACGGCACCGGCATATATTGGCTGCCGGGAAACTCGAACGGAAATTCGCGCACCGGATTGTAGCGCGGAACATAAGCCTCGGAATGTCCACGGCTCTTGTATTTATGATTCAAGCCACGCGCATCGGCAGTGCCCGCCAGCAAAGTGACGACGCACGCCGTGGCACACGCGGCGAGCGCCGCGTGTCGCCGGGACTTACTGGCCGGCGCCGGTGCCAACCAGCTTCCAGTTCGGATCGCGCGAGGAGGTATCGCGGGCAAAGGTCCAGACGTCGGTGATGTCGGACACGCTCTCGGCATTGCCATCGACCACATTGCCAGCCTTGTCGCGCGTCGCTGAAATCATCTGCGACACGAAACGGATGGTGAGTTGCGCGGCACGGTCACGCACCTCGGCGCCGACGAGCTCCGCCTTGTCGATGGAGACGAAGCGGGTCTCGGTCTTCAGGTCGTTCTTCTCGCGCTCGCTGATGGCGGCGTCAAAACTGTCATAGACTTCCGTGGACAGCAGATCCTTCAGGGCCCGGCGATCGCCATTGGCAAAAGCCAGCACGATCATCTCGTACGCGCTCTTGGCGCCGTTGACGAAATGACGGGCGTCGAAGGAGGAGTCGGTTTCAAGCACGGCATCAAGGCCGGCGGCCAGCGGCGTGCCCGGCTCGGCGATGCCCTTCCAGCGCTCGGCCGGCGAGAGTTCCGCAGCCGGGGCAGGCTGGGTCTGGTCGATCGGGCTGCCCGGCATGGATACGACATTGCCATTGCTGTCCTGCTGCATGGCCTCGCGCGCGGCGGCGCGGTCAAAGGGCGGACGTTCCTCACCGGTTCGCTGTCCGAGCACGTTGCGCAGGCGCAGGAAGATAAAGACCGCCAGTGCCAGGAAGATGATGGTGTAAATGTCCACGTCTGTCGCTTTCTGATCGGTGCCGGGTCTTGGAGCCCGGGAAGAAGGTGCCGCGAACCACGATACATCATTGGCGGCACAATCTCATCTAGACATGAAACCTAGTCGAGCCAATGGCATGCGTCCCGTGCGGACCTGCGGCAAAGCGGCCCCGCTCCGGACGGCGATAACGCGGGACTCGCCCACGAGTTCGCCGGTGCCGACGGTAAGCAGCCGCGGAAGCCGCGGCATATCAGCCAGTTAGCGCGAATTGGCAGCGATTTCCGCCGCTCGTGTCGGCCATTGAACCAGTCCAATCGGACGTTGCCGTCCTTGTCGACTACCGCGGCCTTATGATAGCCACTCGCCCGCACAGAGGGGCCGCCTGACGCGGCTTTTCGCGGCGAATCGGTAATGCCGCCCGGCGGCGCTCCAGGAGATTTTCGACATGGCAAATGGCAACGGCAACGCTCCCGAGGCGGCTCCGCCCCAGCTCAACGTGCTGGCGCAATACACCAAGGATCTCTCCTTCGAGAACCCGAATGCCCCGGGCTCGCTGGCTCCGCAGGCCCAGCAGCCGAACATCAATATCCAGATCAATGTCGGCGCCAACAATCTGTCGGACACCGAATATGAAGTGACCCTGTCCATCGAGGGCAAGGCCGACGCCAATGGCTCGGTGCTGTTCTCGTTCGAACTGGCCTATGCCGGCGTGTTCCGCATCGTCAACGTGCCGCAGGAAAACCTGCACCCGCTGATCATGATCGAGTGCCCGCGCCTGCTGTTCCCGTTCGCCCGCGAAATCGTCGCCACCGCAGTCCGCGACGGCGGCTTCCCGCCCCTGATGCTGGACCCGGTGGATTTCGTCGGCCTGTACCGCCAGAATCTGGAACGCCAGCAGGCTGAAGCCGGTCAGGCAAATTAACGCCCAATACTGTCGTCGCCCGGCTTGACCGGGCGCCCCAGTAGACACAGGCC
>NZ_JBIISY010000369.1:0-4284 GCF_044340795.1 Tardiphaga sp. | reverse complement strand
GCGATGCGTTGCCCGATGATGGCCTGCTGGTGAAGGTTGATCGCTTTGCCTTCACCGCCAACAACATCACCTACGCCATGCTCGGCGATGCCCTGAAATACTGGCAGCTGTTTCCGGCGCCGGATGGTTTCGGCAATATCCCGGTCTGGGGCTTTGGCGATGTCATCGTGTCCAGGCATCCGCAGCTGTTGGAAGGTGAGCGCCTGTTCGGCTATTTCCCGATGGCGACGCATCTCGTTATCGAAGCGGCTGACGTCAGCAAGCGCGGCCTGCGCGATGGCGCCGCGCATCGGCAGGGCGTCGCCCCCGTCTACAATGCCTATGCGCGCGTCAGCGACGATCCCGCTTTCGCCGGACGTCGGGGCGATTATCAGGCGCTGCTACGGCCGCTCTTCATGCTGTCTTTTCTCGTCGACGACTTCCTCGCCGAAGCCGAATTCTTCGGCGCAAGGCAGGTGATCCTGTCGAGCGCGTCCAGCAAGACCGCGTTCGGTCTCGCACATCTGCTGCACAGCAAGCGGAAGCCGATCCGTGTGATCGGCCTGACCTCGCCGGGAAATGCCGACTTCACCGCATCGCTCGGCTGTTATCATGAGGTCGTCCCATATGATCGCATCGACAGTCTGCCGCCGGAGCAGGCGACCGCTTTTGTCGATATGGCCGGGAATGCCAATCTGCGCCGTCGGCTGCATCGGCACTTCGGGGACCATCTCGTCTACAGCGGCCGTGTCGGCATGACCCATCAGGACGCGGCTGAGGCCGACAATCTGCCGGGCGCAAAACCGTCATGGTTCTTCGCGCCGGACCAGATCCGCAAACGTGCCAGGGAATGGGGGCCGGGCGGCATCGACCAGCGGTTTGGCGCGGCATGGAGCGACTTCGTGCCGATGCTGGAAAAATCCCTCAGCATCGTCGAGGGATATGGCGTGGAGGCCGTCGAGCGAATCTATCGTGAGACCCTCGAGGGGAAGGTGTCACCGAGCGAAGGCTATATGCTGTCGCTGTTCGCGCGCTGATCCGCGCTCACATCTCGCCGAGTGCCTCGCGTCGTCGCTGTTCGGATTCTTCCGCGTAGCGGCGCGTGGCATGCGCTTCCGAGAGCGTGCCGAGCACGCGGTGGGTTTCGGCATCGACGACCGCGAGCGATTCAGTTTCGTTACCTTCAAACACCACCATGGCGTCGCGAATGTTCATCTCGGGATGTAGAACGACGTTGCGGGAGTGCAGCAGACTATCGAGGCGGAAGGCCGCTACATCGGGTGAATGCGCCTCAGGCACGCTCGCAAGGCCCACATAGCTGCCTTCGGAATCGACCACGACCACTTGGTTCTTCGATCCAAGCGGAAACTTTGCGCGGAATTCATCGAGCGGCATGGTGGATTCCACCATGGAAATATCCGGCCGCATCAGCCGCTGCACCGTGAGGTCGCGGATCCAGCCGATATCGGCGGCGCTGCGGATGGTTTCGCCGCGCAGATGCAGGCGCCAGGTGGCGAAGGAGTAGCCGAACAATTCGCGTGTGATCTGTGTGGAGATGATCACGGCGACCAGCACCGCGGTGGTGAGCCAGAGATTGCCGGTGGATTCCAGTGCGATGAAACTCATGGTCAGCGGTCCGCCGATCACCGAGGCGGAGAGGGCGCTGAGGCCGACGATCGTGTAGATGTTTGGATCGAGATTGAGGTCCGGCCACAGCAGGTTGAGGCCGGTGGCGAACAGATGGCCGCCAAGCGCGCCGATGAACAGCGAGGCGAAGAACAGGCCGCCACGGAAGCCCGTGCCCAGCGAGATGATGGACGCGATGGTTTTCAGCACCATCACGAAGGCAACCAGCGCGATCGGATAGGCGGTCATGCCGCCGAAATGCAGGGCGCCATGGCCTGACGCCATCACCTGCGGCGTCAGCAGCGCCAGCGCGCCGACGCCGAGCCCGCCGAGTGCCGGGCGTAGGGGCGGCCATAGCCGGATCTTGGCAAGCAGCCATTCGCACCAGGTCACCACCCGCATGATGCCGATGCCATAGGTGGCGGCGAACACGCCGAGCAGCGCGGCCACCGCGAGGTCATGAGCCTGTACGTCGCCGAATCGCCCGGCAACGACGCCGAGCGTCAGCGGCGAAAAAGAGTGGGCGACGAAGTAACCGGTCACGGCTGCAACGCCGACGGGCATCAGGCTGGCCGAGGTGTAGCCGCCGATCACCAGTTCGAAGGCGTAGAAGGCACCCGCCAGCGGCGCGCCGAAGGCGCCGGCGATCGCCGCAGCGGCGCCGCAGCCCACCAGCACGCGCTGGTCAGCCCGCCGCAGATGGAACGCGCGGCCGATGGAGGCGCCGAGCCCGCTGGCGAGCTGGGTGTAGCCGGCCTCCAGCCCCACCGAAGCACCGACGCCGCTCGACCACACCGTCTGCAACGAGACGATCACACTGCCGCGGAATGACATCCGGCCGCCATAGAGCGCATTGGCCTCGATCGGGTCGATCTCGCGCGCCGGCCGCCAGCGCATCAGCAGCAGGAAGGCGATACCGAGTACCAGCCCGCCCAGAGTGGGAACCAGCAGGGCGCGGACGGGGTCGATCCAATACTGGCTGGACAGCCGCTGGCCCCATTCCAGGTTGAACAGCACAGCATGCAGCACGCTGACCATGGCGCCCATGGCGGCCACCACGAGGCCGCCGATCACGCCGATTATCGCTGCCAGCAGCGCAAGGCTGGTTTCATGCGCGCGGACAAAGACGCGCAGCCATTGCGGGGCCTCAAGATATCGTGACGAAGTGACCATGGGCAGCGTCCGGACGTGGCAAGCCTCGAGCAAGGCACGCGTCCCGCGGCTAGCGGCAGCCCTCTCGCGAGACCACCCGATGTAGCGGAAAAAGCCGGGATTGCGGCATGCTTTTGCGGAGGGGATAGACCAGAGCTATGCCCTTCACAACCCTGTCACGCTGCCTGTAGTATGTGAAACACAGGCTGCTTCGCGCAGTCGAATTGTGGAGTCAGGAGCGTTACTTGAACGCACATGTCTCGCAAGGCGGCTGGCCGGTTCTTGTACTCAATGCGGACTTCCGGCCGCTGAGCTATTATCCTCTTTCGCTTTGGTCGTGGCAGGACGCGGTCAAGGCGGTCTTTCTCGACCGTGTGAATATCGTAGCGCTCTACGATCACGCGGTACGGAGCCCTTCGGCCGATTTTCAGCTGCCCAGTGTGGTCTCGCTGAAATCGTTCGTGAAGCCGACGACGCATCCCGCCTTCACGCGGTTCAACGTCTTCCTGCGCGATCGCTTCTCCTGCCAGTATTGCGGCTCGCGCGACGACCTGACTTTCGATCACATCATCCCGCGTTCCAAGGGCGGCCAGACGACGTGGGAAAACGTGGTCGCGGCCTGTTCGCCCTGCAATCTGCGCAAGGGCAATCTGACCACGCATCAGGCCGGCATGTTTCCGCGCCAGACGGCGTTCTCGCCGACCGTGCATCAGCTGCATCGCAACGGCCGCCTGTTCCCGCCGAACTACCTGCATGAAAGCTGGCTGGACTATCTCTACTGGGATACGGAACTCGATCCGTAGGAGCGTGGCCTTCCGGGCTCAAGAATCGTCTTCGTTCTCGACCAGTTTGGGTTTCGCTCGAAACGACCGTTCGTCATGGATATGTGCCAGCGATATCGCGACATTGACGCGCGGAAGTTCGATCCTTGCATCGATGCCTGTCAGCACGGTGTCTTTCCAAAGGCCGGCTGCATCCCGCCAGAAAAACTGGACGGATGGGTTCTCTGTATCGACAAACATGATGTAGTGCTGCGATTGCAGTTCTTTGTATTCGGCGAGCTTGACGCTGACATCGAAGCTGCGCGTCGTCGGTGAAAGAACCTCGACGATCAATGCAGGCTGATCTGCCGTCAGGGAAACGTCCGGCGGCGTCTTGCTTGACGCGCATGGTCGCGATTGTCTTCAAAGTTCAGGCTGATGATGGGTGTTGACGGGCAGCAGTGGGAGCTGTTGCGTGAGAGTGCCGCCGATCAATCCGTTCAGCTGATCTTCGGAATTGTAGCGCAGGTGGCGTCATGTTTCGAAATAACTGTCGATGCCGACACTATAGCAGTGCCGACAAGGCCGAACGCATGACTGATGCTCCACGCCGCTGTGCTGCGGTGCAGGCTGCAATCCACGCCCGGCCGCAGCAGTGCTTACTGTTGCGAGCATCAGAAAACAGAATCAAAGCCAATGAAGGCTTTCGCGGATTCGCGAATAATTTTATGGATCGATCAGTATGCGACCACATGCGTGCGCAACT
>NZ_JBIISY010000122.1:0-17809 GCF_044340795.1 Tardiphaga sp. | reverse complement strand
GGGCTGCCGATCTCCGACGTCATTTCGGAGGGCAATATCGGACTGATGCAGGCCGTCAAACGCTTCGACCCGGATCGCGGCTTCCGGCTCGCGACTTATGCGACCTGGTGGATTAAGGCGACCATCCACGAATACATTCTGCGGTCTTGGTCCGTTGTCAGGATCGCGGCTTCAAATTCCCAGAAGCGCCTCTTCTTTAATTTACGTCGCCTAAAGAGTAAAATCGGCGCATTGGAGGACGGCGAACTGCAACCAGAGCAGGTAAAGCGCGTTGCGCGACGTCTGCACGCGTCTGAGAGCGAAGTCATCGACATGAACAGGCGTCTTCAGGGCGATATGTCGCTGAACGCGAGGTCCTTCGAGGACGACGATGAAGGCCTGGAATGGCAGGACCGTCTTGCGGACGACATGGATGTCGAAGAGGTCTATGCAGAGCGGAGCGATAGCTCGCGACGCCGACAAGCGCTTGAACAGGCGCTGAGCGGACTTTCCGCAAGAGAGCAACGTATTATCAGAGCAAGATGGCTCACAGACAATCCATTGATCCTGGATGAACTCAGCGCAGAACTAGGGATCTCCCGAGAACGCGTTCGCCAGGTCGAGGAACGCGCGATTCAGAAGGTTCGTGTCGCTATCGCAGCTGCCTTGGGAGGGGCTGCTAGTCACAGCCTTCTCACTTCGCCCAAGCAGCCGACCTACGTGGCTTCTTGATGATGAAGTCGCGGATTGTCCAACAGACTTTGGCGTCGGCGCCGCTCGGCGCCAACTGCAAAGCGCTCAACAAGCTGCTGCCGTTGATGAGCTACCCGCCATCTCTCGACGTATGGGCAGGCCTCGGCCGGCAGAACTGCACATAATTGAATCGACAAGGTGGTTACGGATGAGGGGCATCAATCCAGATCGATCGCAATCGGGCGCCGCACATCGCCCAGAAGTGTTGTACGAACATCTTGCCCCTGACGTGCAAGATTTCCTCATCGCAGGAAACAGGAACGTTGCAGATCACTATAAGCGTCTGATTGCGAACACAGACAATGAACGTGAGCGACAACTCTACATAGATCGAGTTGCAAGAGAGTGGCGGGTGATTCAGTCACTAACTGAAAACTGTCGATACGCATGATGACGCACACTGTACTGAGTATCGCTCTACTCAACAATCTTACAGCTTCTTGGATCGCACCGTTTATGGCGTTGCAAGCTGCGGTCGGATCGCTAGTCGACCATGACAGCGGGCCGGGAGATCGTAAGGAGTAGTTTGTCAGACGAAGCGAGAGACGCGCCCATCCTGAGAGGTGCGGTAGGTGCTTCGTCCGGCCGCTGAGCCGAACGCCACAATGCCCAGCGAGCAGATTGTTTGCGAAGTCCTCCCCGGTCCAATGGTCAACTCTTGGGGACCATCGCGGCAATCAATGAGCATGCCGGATCCTGTGCGGATTGGGCACCGGGCTTGGTCAACTTGGCAGGCGTAGTGGCGGACGGGCCGGAAAAAATGGGTGTGGGCGAGGGGACTGGGGGAGTGGCCGGATCTGTGATCCGGGTCCAATCTTGCCCGCCGCAGAAAATTTTTCCCATACAGCCGCGAACTTCGAGTTGCCCTTTAGCCGTGAGCCGCGCCGTGACGTCATATTGTTTGCCGCCCGCCGTCACTGCCGTTCCTTTCGGATCATAAATCTTTCCGGCCCAAAGCCCTTTCTCAGTCTCTTGAAGATTGATCAGGAGAGGCACGCCAAGCATGGGCCGACCGCGCATCGCCGGATCCGGATTGCTCATGTCCCTTCCAGGCGTTTTCTCGGCTGCAACGTAGCCCCAAAGAGCTGGCGGACAGCTAATCACGCGGACGCGAATGCTTTTGTCTTCGACCAGCCAATCTCCGGTCAAAGCATTCTGACATCGCGCCGTCACGCTCGTGGAAACCAGAAGCAATCCGGCGACACCCAACAGCTTTGCAAGCATGACCAACTCCGCTTTCTTGCGACACAAACAGACTTTTTCAAACCGGACGAATGCGAAAGAATGAGGGCGGTCCTATCGTTTGTCGAACTCTCATTCGGCCAGCGTCTTCCAGCAAGATAAAAGTGGGGGTCTGCAAGCTGATGTCAGCATGCACCTGAGAAGTTGCAGATTGCCGAGACAGATAAGTGTGACGCGTATGGAAGCAGCCGCCCGAGAGCGGCTGCAGAGCTTTACGCGTGGATATCGGCTAGACGACGTCTGCTCTCCCGAGCTGTCTGACCAACAGCGCGGATGGGACGTCGGCTCTTTGGTATGGTGGCACGACCGGGGCAGGGCGGAGCGCCGTCGTCATCGTCCAGAAGCTTCAGCGCCGCAAGAATGTCGCCGATCCGGACCTGAGCGTTGGACCCCGGAAGCTGCCGAAGCCAGGGCTTCCCCTCGACGGCGAACGCGTCAGACGCCCACGCTGCAAGGACGCAACGCTTCTGAAGAGCGTCCAAAAATGGATTTGCGAGCACTTCCCGGGGATGCGTGAACGTGCTGGCGAGTAAAGAGTTGGCGTGAATCTCATTCATCGACATGGCAGAAATTGACATGCTGGCCTCCTATGCTCCTTTCGCTAAGGCACTTTGGCTGCCACCGCGGCGACGCCGCAGCGGCAGGTGAGACACGGTAATCAAGCAGCCTTCGATGTGAGCTGCTCCACGTTCGACCTCCGTGAAGAGGATATCTCGATCTTCTGCGGCTTGTTGGCTTCCGGGACCTCCCGCAGCAGGCCGATTCGCAGAAGACCGTTATCGAAATTGGCGCCGGTTACCTGGACGTGATCAGCCAGATTGAACTGGCGTTTGAACGACCGGCCGGAGATTCCATGATACAGAAGGTCTCGTTTCTGGTCCTCTTTGCGGCCTTCCACCGTCAGCACATTCTGCTCGGCGGTCACCGAGACATTGTCGGGACTGTAGCCAGCAAGAGCGAGCGTGATCTGGTAACGATCGTCGCCAACACGCTCGATGTCATACATTGGGAAAGCGTCCTCGTTGCCGCGGGGGGCAGAATTCACGAGGTCGAAAAGGCGGTCAAAGCCAATGCTCGAACGCCAAAATGGGGCGAAGTCGTAGTTGGTCATAGCCAAATCCTCCATTGAGCAAGATGGGTATGAACAGGCGCCGGACGCGGCGCCCGCCTTGTACCAGGCCCATAAAAGCGCCCGGCGAAACTGAAATAGAAAAACCGAGTCTCGCATTTCAAGAGGGCGCGAAAGTTTTTTTGGGGGGCGGAGCTGCGATGTACCTGACCGGCATACCTGGAACCTTAAGAGACGCGCACACCATTCCCGCGGCCCATGCGGTTATCCAGGTGGAGGCGCACCCTCGGCACGGCGATCCAGATCGTCGGAGATGTCATCCGGTTTCTGGAGCGTTGACTGCATTTGGGGAACGCTCGTCTTGCGCAAGCCGTTTTGAGAAATTATTCAAGTGGTAATAGAACGTAAGAGTGATCGACTCCGTGGGAGCCGGAACTAGCGCCCGTGCCGGTGCGGCGCATGAGATCCCAATCGTATAGGCCACATTTTATCCTCAACCGCTATGTTTACTACGATATCGCTACTCTTCTTCTTCGCCCTCGTGCTGTGTATCACCTCTCGGTGTAGGGCGCATGAACGTGAGACGGGCCTGTCGCCACCGCCGGCAGAGACCCTGGCAAGCATCCAGCATGAGGCGCGAGAGCGGCAAATCCCAGCTTGCCAGGCCTATAGCGAATGGATTGCGCGAGAACAGCGCGCGCAATCCATTTCAGAGCGAGCTTCGCGAACTGAGACGGCGGCAACGCGTTGACCACAGATGGTTTTTGAGGGCAGTTCGCTTGTAGAGGCTCTTGACGACTCAACGAGTTTTCTAAATTCCCGGCGGGTATCTTGATTGCCCGCCTCAAACTGAAAGCATGCATAGACCGTCGGGGACGATGATGACGAAAATCTGGCAAGGATCCGCACGCACCGCAGCAATATCGCTCGGTACTGGCGACTCTTAAGAAGCGAGCTGTCAGATTTTGAACGATCGTCCATCGAACGACGTCTGGCAGAGGAGCGAGCTTCTCTCAACGCTTTGGCTGCTAAGACCTTTCCTCTCTCGATTGCACCGCCGGCAAGGCAATCACAAGCGGCTCAGCGGCTTGACCATGCCGCAGACACGCATCCCACCTTGCCCAGAGTGCGGAGCACCGTCGATTTGGCTGCGTTCCACGCCAGAGCCGCTCGGCTACGTGACCCATGCTTATGAATGTCCCAAATGTGCCTTTATCCAGACATCCGTTGAGAAGGTCCACCTGGATCTAGAAGGCGGATGGATTGTAAGTGAGCTTGAACCGCCTGCGAGATGATCTATGGAAAAGTACTTCAACGTCTACGTTGTCACCGGCGTTGCAATTATTGTTGCCGCTGGCGCGATCTTGGGATGATTTTATCTGGCAACAGTATTTTGCGAACCGAACAGTGCAAACGCACTGCTTTCTGAATGTTACTTGCCTCACACGAAGAGCTATTCTCTTCATCCACTGTGGCACCGATGAGCCTACCGACGTTTCACTATTTCGCACTTGATTGCCTCTAAGAGTTAGAAACAGCAACATTTAGACAGTCCCCGTTGGGTTAACCTTGAAGATGATATCCCGCACAAAGGCTACACTATTCGAATGAGGCGTCTTGGGGTGGGCTGGGGCGCCCGGATGAAAAGATCGGATGGAATATTGATGCCGAGATCGCCACTGACTGACGACATCCTGAAACGAGACATAGTGATTGAGCAGGTTAGAACGCGCATCTCATCGCTGTCTCCCACAGCGCTTGATCAGCTGTATAACGGCTTCAGATGGCAGCGGCCCGCCTGCTCGATTTTAAGAGTTATAACGATAGTGCGAAAAGTATCATCACCGTGGCTGCCGGGCATGGCGTTACAACAGTCATTATCGCAACGTACCGGGTTGGCCTTATGCAATGACCTGTCAACAATCGGATGCCTAGGTCAATCGTCGGAATGGTTTCAGCGAGCCGCCGGTGGAGGCTGAGTTAGGAGGGCGGGATGTGCTTGGGCGGCAGAACTCGCCTCTGCCCATAAATCAAGGCGCCCTAAAAGGCACTCTTCTTGGCAACTTTGCGACGAATTGCTACATCCCGATGCGGGCGCCGTGACCGCCACCGAACAGGACGACAGAGCTACTCCTACTGAGCAAAAGGATCGACTGCCCGGCTAGATCAAACAAAGGCTTCGTGGCCTGTTCCGGTCGGAAAAAACCGTCGAAGCGGGGCAGGCCGGAATGTCGGGAGGGCTAAGACGCTCCGGACAGCTAACTCCCAAATACCACACGCTGGTCCAACTAGCCCTTTTTCTTCGGTACTTTCTTGCCCTTTTTACGGGCTTTGGGCAGGCCAATTGCGACAGCTTGCTTCTTGCTCTTCACCTTGCCGCCCTTACCGTCGGGACCGCTCCTTGCCGTCCCTTTCTTGGTGCGGTGCATCTCCCGCTCGACTTCTTGCCCGGCGCTCTCCGAGTATTTACGCTTGGCCGTCTTCTTAGTCTTTTTCGTCGTCGTCCTGTTGGTGGACTTCTTCGCCGACCTAGCCTTCTTCGCCGATTTGGCCTTCTTTGCTTTCTTCGCCATGAGGCTTCCTCTCGATTGATAGCGATGACCAATCGATCGAGAAGTTCCCTGGATGGCGCGGGCACCTTTCCGGCACTCACGCCTCGATGAAACATCGTGTCTCCAAGCGGCCTTTAAACCCAAGGGCGGGAGAACGGGGGAGGTTCGCCTAAAGGCGAACGGGCTTGGATAACCCTGCTCGGAACGAAACAGGCAACCTCACCTTTGTCTTCAAAGGATTACGGAGGAGACTATGCGGGAGATTACGTGTCCAGATTGCAGACGAGAGAGAGTATTTGCCGGCTTTGCGGCGGATATCGAAGAGCAGCGAGAATCCGTACGCATCATGATATGCAAGTCGTGTCATGTCATGGAGAAGGTGGTCGTCGGCGACGGAGGGATGCGAGTTCTTCAGCGCTGTCAGGAAATCACCCCTCGCAGGCTTTCTCCTCCACAAGGTGAACCTCAGCCTGCATAAGGCGGGCTTTTCTATTAGATGACCCGCAAAGGAAGTGACCACTCCTTTGCCGTTTCATCGTCGGCCTCCTCTTTCGTGGATGCCTCATCAATCTCCAAAATCCGATAGCCATCAATCAACACTGGCTGCTCGTCGGTCTTAGTGAGGCCGGCCGCGCGCTTTTGACACTCCGTGGAAAGCATCATTTTTCCTCGCATGGAGGGCGTCGTGCCCAGGATTTTGGTCGTCGAGGACGAAAACCTCATCATGATGTGGTTGAGGACGCTCTGCGCGATTCCGGCTACACCGTCTTGACTGCGAGCAATGCGGACCAGGCGGTCGCCACCCTATAGCGAAACACAGGCATCAGCGTCATTTTTACCGATATCGACATGCCGGGCTCGATGGACGGGCTTCGGCTCGCCGCCGTCGTCAGAGATCGATGGCCGCCCCGGACATCGTCGTCGCCAGATGACCAGCCGCTCGATTGAACGCTCAAGAGGTCGCTTCGCTGATCGTGACTGCGATTGCGAGAACGAAGACGATGCCAGCAGCATATCCGAGATATTCAGGGTGCAGACAGAATGTTTCGGCTGCGCCACAAGTTTTGTACGCCCAATCGGTCCCGTTCTTTAGTTGAGTCGCCGCTTCTCGAAAAATGAGTGCTCCGCACGCCATGAGGACGGCGGCGAACCAAAATAATCCGGACATGGGAACACCTCGATCCAGATTGCACTTCGACAAGAATACAAGAGAATGTCCTTGAGATCACCTACCTGTGGAGAGCGCGGGCTCAAATCCCGAATGGTCGCCAACTCCGCTTTGACATCGTTCGGTAATCTTATGGCTATCAAGCAGCGCTCTGCAATCGCAACGCTCCTTCCGTTGATCACGTGAGCGCGACGAGATCGCCATGCCTAGCCGCGGGTAACTAGCCCATGGATGCCCCTCACCGAAGCCATTATACAGCGCGCCCGCTTCGCCGCGTTTGACCGTCGCCACGTCCAAGCGCTGGTCGCTGGCATCCCCTCTACTAAATGTTTTACACGCGATGATCGACCCTTTTCCGAAGCTGTTGCGATACGACTTACGCGGCTACTGGCAACGGTCTAGGAGTCTTTATAATGATATTGCTGTCGAGGCTGTCGCTAAGCGCGCAAGAAAATCGTCTGCGTTGGGCACAAAGCTCGCCAGTCTTGAGTGCCGCTTCATGAAACTCCGGTGCGGACGAGCAGCAACAGTTTTCCAATAATATTGGCTCGTAGCCTAGCTGGAGTGCGTCACGCACGGTGCTGTCGACGGCGACATTGGTCGCGCATCCCGTCACGACGACAGTATGGATGCCGCGCGCGCGTAGCACCGGGTCGAGATTGGTGCCGAAAAATCCGCTGATGCGCGGATGCGTGACCTGAAAATCTTCGGCGTGTGGCGCGAGTTCGTCAATCACCGCCGCGCCGTGTGTCCCCTCCACGAAAGCGTGAACCTTGCTGGACGTCAGGAACAGCGGGCATGTTCGTCATGACCTCGCGCGCATCTGCGCGGCGCGAGACATTCACGTAAATAACTGTGCCGCCGGCGGCGCGGGTTGCGTCCAGCAAGCGGACTATTCTCGGCACGAGACATGCCGCGCGATCTCCGCTGCAAAAAGGCCGAACTTTCCTGTCGGTTGCACGATGTCATTCTGCCAATGCAACGCCAGCACTGCTATGCCGCTGGCATCAAGCGTTCCATCCGCGATCGCAACCGGGCTTGTTCTGTGGGCCGTGAAACGCCGGCGCAACGCTGCGACTGTCGGCCATAAGATCGTCGATGGCTCAATGTCACGGCCATCACCGGTCTGCCCATGGCCACCGCCGCTTACTTCCTTTGCAACAGGTTGGTCTCCAAGGCGTCGCCGGGACGCACGGTGTGGGAGGTCGGCAGCTTCTTTGCGGCTTGGCTCGTCGCAGGCCTGCACGCCGCGCTACGGCCGCAACGAGCCGCATGGCACGAGCAAATCTGGATCGCTGCAGCGGTGTTTGCAGCAGTACCGCTTGTTAACACCAGCACCACGGGGCGCGGACTGCCGGCCAGCCTGATAAGCGGCGACTGGGTGTTCGCCGGTTTTGATCTCACGGCAATGGCGACGGCAGCACTTTTCGCCATGAGTGCAGTCTTCTACGCGAAACGCGGCGAGGCCGCCGTATGATGGCCCTCGCATTCCCACTCACCTACACAGGCTGGGCTGCTCTCTGCTTCGCGATGCCCTCGCATGCGCGAAGCTTGCATGAACGATCATTTGTTCAGCCGATCGTCGTCATACTGCGCTGTGTCGGGACCATCGCTCTACTTGTGGCGCTGCCTGCGACCGCACAAGCGTGGGGCTGGCCCAACGGGACGACGGCGTGGTTTGGCATCCTGACAACTTCCTGCCTGGCGCTAATTGGTCTGCTCGCAATAAATCCAAAGGTAGCACTCCTGCCGCTCTTCGGGCTTCCTACGGCCGCCATCATCATCTTACCCCGATAAAGCAGTTGCTCGCAGAGACGCCGCAAGCGCAAGCCGTGCCATTGACGGATTGTCCTTTCCGGCGAATGAAAGATCACCGGCTCGGATCGAGCCAACTCTCTGCCGGGCAGGTCCGGTAGCGTGCTTACAGAACGCGGCCGGACCCCATCCAAGGCATTTTGGCAGCATCCTCTATGTGGTCGGCCACGTTCCGCTGACCGGGCTTCTGCAGCCGAAACTCGACAGACGAATTCAGGGGAGGGTGCTGTCGCTGCTGATGACCGTCGAGGCGATGGCGGCGCCAGTGGGCTTAGCTCTGATATCCTTGCTCGGTAATGTGCTAAGCGTGCGCTCGTTATTCATGCTGATGGGCGTGATGGGCACAGCCATCACGGTTCTCGGGTTTCTTTCGCGGCATATCCGCAATCTGGAAACGAACTTGGTCGAGTTAGACGGCCGAACCTGCGACGAACAGTCGCTCTCGGCGTCTGACGGTCCACAACATAGAACGATACTAAAGTGACAACAGTGTCTCGCATATTTTGCGGATACTCATCGGTCGTGGTCTTTGTTATCGGACCGGAATGTCCACTGCCTCCACCAAAGTATCGCAAAAGACTCCACCAAGCTCGGTCATCACCCGCGTGATCACGCTTGCGTCGGCGTTCTGTCGAAAGCCTGTTCAGTGCTTTACCATAGCTATCCTGGCGGCTGCGTTTACGACCCATTGCAGCGCTCCGGTCCATGCGGCCGAAATCGCAATCGAGCACGCCAAAGGGCGGCTCACAATGCTCGCGATGCCCAAGAAGATCGTGGTCTTTGACCTCGCATCCCTTGATGTCCTCGACGCTCTCGGGGTTCCGGTCGCGGGCGTCCCGCGCGGGCCGAAACCGCCTTATCTAGCGAAGTATGACGCTGCGACCTATCCGAAGGTCGGCACGTTCTGGGAACCGGATTATGAAGAGCTCAATGCGCTGTCGCCCGATCTTGTGATCGTAGGTCTCCGTTCCGGGCCCCGATATGAGGCGGTGTCGAAGATGGCGCCGACGATCGACATGACGGTGGATGCGGCGGACCTGCTGAACTCCGCCAAACGTCGCGCGGGAGCACTCGCCAGCCTGTTTGGCAAACAGGCGGAGTTCGACAAGAAGATCGCGGAGCTGGACGCTGCGATCACGGCCACGCGCAAGAAGGCCGATGCCGCAGGCACGGGGCTCATCGTATTGACCACTGGCGGACGTCTGAGTGCCTTCGGGTCCGGATCGCGCTTCGGCGTCATTCATGACACGTTCGGTTTCAGGCCGGCAGCGTCCGAGATCAAGGTTGGACTGCACGGCCAGCCGATCTCGTTCGAATTTATCCGGAAGGTCGATCCCGATTGGCTGTTTGTGCTCGACCGCGATGCAGCCATCGATGCCCGTGGCCAACCGGCGCGCCAGCTGCTCGACAATGAGCTCGTGCGCGAAACCAAAGCCTGGCGAAAGGGCAACGTCGTCTATCTCGATGCCGCGAGCTTCTACCTTGTCAATGGCGGTCTCACATCCCTGCAGCGGATGACCGACCAGATCCGCTCGGCGCTCGATGCCGCTCGCTGAGCCGATCTCGGCAGGCGGCCGCTACGGCCACTATGTCGGGCCTGGAGCGGCCATCATCCTGCTGGCTCTGGCCTCCGCCAGTTTGCTCGTCGGCGTCGGCGATCGTTCCTGGGACATCATGGTCGTCAGCAGGCTTCCGCGAACCCTGGCGCTGCTGCTCGCCGGAGCCAGCCTCGCGGTCGCCGGTGTGCTGATGCAAATGGTCGTCCAGAATCGTTTCGTCGAACCCACCACGGCGGGGACGGCGCAAACGGCCGGGCTCGGCATGCTCGCCGTGACCATCCTCGCTCCGGACGCTCCGATCGTCGTCAAGATGCTCTGCGCCGCGGCGTTTGCACTGGCTGGCACCGCCGCGTTTCTCGGCATCCTGCGGTCGATCCAGCTGCGCTCGACCCTGACCGTCCCGTTGATCGGCATCGTTTTCGGCGGCATCGTCTGGGCGGGGACGACGATGCTGGCCTATCGCTACGATCTGCTGCAGACATTGGCGACCTGGAATGCGAGCGACTTCTCGGCCGTGCTGCGCGGCCGCTACGAACTGCTCTGGATCGGGCTCGGCCTGATGATCGCCGCCTATGTTGCCGCCGACCGCTTCACGATTGCTGGCCTTGGCCGCGACAATGCCGTCAATCTCGGCCTCGACTATCGTGCTGTGGTCGCTCTCGCGCTCCTGATCGTTGCGCTGGTGACCGCTGCGACCGTCATCACCGTCGGCATCATCCCGTTTCTCGGGCTTGTCGCGCCCAACATCGTCAGCCTCATTGCCGGCGACAATCTTCGCCGCACGCTGCCGCTGGTGGCCGGCCTCGGCGCCGGCCTGATGCTGGCCTGCGACCTGATCGGGCGCATCGTCCGCTTCCCGTTCGAGATTCCGGCCGGGACGGTGATGGGCGTCGTCGGTGGTGGAATTTTTCTGTATCTCCTCCTGCGCAAAGGCGGCCGTCTTGCCTGAGGCGGTCGCGCTGCAACGACGTCGCCCCGGCGTCGTCCTCATCTGTCTTGCGGTGCTGGCGGCCGCAGTCGTGGTCGCCTTCCTGACCGTCGGCGCGCGCGGGCGCTGGGATTTCGTGCTGGCCTTCCGCGGCACCAAGCTGGCCGCCATCGTCCTCGTGGGCGTGGGCGTGGCCACGGCCGCGGTCATGTTCCAGACCATCGTCCAGAACAGGATCCTGACGCCCTCCATCATGGGCTTCGACGCGCTCTACAGCCTGATCCAGACCAGCGTCGTGTTCTTCATCGGGGCACGAGGCCTTGGCTTCGGTGATCCGCGTCTAGCGTTCGCGATCGATGTCTGCGCGATGATCGGTTTCGCCTTGCTGCTCTATGGGGGGCTTCTGGCCGATGGGCGACGCAGCCTGCACATGATGCTGCTTGTCGGTGTCGTGATGGCCGCTCTCTTCCGGAGCTGTGCAAGCTTCATGGAACGCGTGATCGATCCGAACGATTTCGTCGTGCTCCAGGATCGCCTGTTCGCGAACTTCAATACGGTGCGCAGTGAATTGCTGTTGCCGGCGGCTCTGGTCGTCCTGGTCGTTCTCGTGGCGGCGTGGCGCCTTCTGCCGCGCCTTGACGTGATGCTGCTTGGTCGCGACGCAGCGATCGGTCTCGGGGTAGATCATCGCCGCCTGGTGATCCAGGTGCTCACTCTGGTCGCGATACTGACGTCCGTCTCCACGGCTCTGGTCGGGCCGATCACCTTTCTCGGGCTGCTGGTCGCGAATTTCGCCTATGTCATCGTGCCTGGCTTCAGGCACATCCACGTCGTTCCCGCGGCCGCGCTCATCGCCATCATCACACTCGGCGGCGGACAGCTCGTTCTGGAACGGGTGTTCGCACTGAACGCGGCGCTGCCGATGGTAATCGAATTTACCGGCGGCGTCGTGTTGATCGCGCTGTTAATTCGATCCTCGCGGCGCTGAAGGAGATCCTCCGATGATTGAGACACAGGAATTGACGCGCCGCTACGGAGAGACGCTCGTCGTCGATCGGGTGAGCCTGACATTGCCGAAGCAGGGCCTCACGGCGATCATTGGTGCCAACGGCGCCGGCAAATCGACGTTTCTCGGAATGGTCAGCCGGCTGACGGCCGCAAGCGCCGGCGCCGCCCTGATCGATGGGCTTGACGTCGCCAAGACGCCGACGGACGTGCTGGCGCAACGTCTGGCGATCCTGCGTCAGGACAATGCGATCGCCGCGCGCGTTACGGTACGCGATCTGGTGTCGTTCGGCCGCTATCCCCATTCGAAAGGACGGCTGACGGCGGACGACCACGGCCGCATCGACGACGCGCTCGCCTTCCTCGAACTGGAACCGTTTGCGGATCGCTATCTGGACGAGGTGTCGGGCGGCCAGAGGCAGCGTGCGCATATCGCCATGGTGCTGGCGCAGGACACCGACTACGTCCTGCTCGACGAGCCGCTGAACAATCTCGACATGCGCCATGCGCGCGCGATGATGTCGCTGCTGCGGCGCGCGGTAGACGAGCGTGGTCGGACTGTGGTCGTTGTGCTGCACGATATCAATTTTGCATCCTGTTATGCTGAGCACATCGTGGCGATGCGCGACGGTCGCGTGGTCGCTGCGGGGCCGCCCGATGACATCGTAACCACGGCGATGCTGCGCGCCATCTACGACATCGATGTCGAAGTCGTCACGGTGCGCGGCTATCGCACGGTGCATTACTATCGGTAATTGCCGCGATCATTGGTGAACGACAAACGTTGAAAAACGAGACGCGCTCTTTTGAATTAGAAAAAACAAAAGTGCATTGAGGTCACACTTCTCTGGATTACCTCTGACAAGACAAAACGTCGCGGAGGCGATGCTCGCTTCATCCTGTATGCGCAACGCATTGAAAAATGATTGCGCATCGGAGACATCATTTATGAGACGGCAGGTCGGTCCAGTTGCTTTCTTCGTCACCACTCTCGGCGTCCTGCCATTCTCGGAAATAGCATCCGCGCAAACTCCCACGAATTCGTCGACGACGCTTTCGCCCGTCGAGGTGGTTGCTCCTCAGGCACGAACCCGTGCTCCCGCGCGGACCCAGCGCACGACGGCCGGCCCACGTCGCGCCGTTGCCCCGCCGCGCGCTCGTGAGGCTGTCGTGGCACCGCAGGTCTTTCCAAATCCGGGCTTGCCGCCACAGACTGGAACGGTCGGGCAACCTCCTGTTCCTTACGCCGGCGGGCAGGTCGCGACTGGCGCACGGCTCGGTCTGCTCGGCAACGCGTCGATCTTCAACACCCCGTTCAACATCACGGGTTACACATCGAAGCTGATGGCAGACCAAGGTGCACGCACCATCGCCGATGTTGCGCTCAACGATCCATCGGTTCGCAACGACGCTCCGCCCTTCAGCGAACGCGACTCGTTCTTCATCCGCGGTTTCTCGGTGGTGAATCTCGATATCGCCTATGACGGGCTCTTCTATCTCGCCAATCCGCGCCGCAGCTTTCTTGAAGGTATCGAGCGCGTCGAGATCCTCAAGGGACCGAGCGCGCTGCTGAGTGGAGGCACCGCGCGCGTCGGTGGCACCATCAATCTCATTCCCAAGCGGGCCGAAGACGATCCGATCACGCGATGGACCACCGGCTGGATCAGCAATTCGCAATTCACGAACCACATCGATATCGGTCGTCGTTTCGGCGACAACAAGGAGTGGGGCGTCCGCTTCAACGGGTCGTATCGCAACGGCGACACGCCGCTCGACATGAACACGGCCGAGGTCGGGGTGGCCGCGCTCGGTCTCGACTATCGTGGCGAACGCTTCCGCGCCTCGCTGGACCTGAACAGTTCGAACCAGAATATCAACGCGCCGACATCGCTCTTCAATTCAGCCGCAGCCGGCATCGTCATTCCGCCGGCGCCGAACGGGCGAATCAACACATCGAACGGGGCCGAGTTCGTCGACAGCCGCTACAAGATGGTGGCAGGTCGCGCCGAATACGATCTTTTGCCTGACACGACGATGTATCTGGCCGGCGGCGGCAGCATTTATAACGAAGACTTCCTCAGCTCGTCCTACCAGATCACGAATTCGAACGGTAACGCGATCAACTCTCTCGCAATCCAACCGCAGGAGCTTCAGGGCTTCACGGGCGAGATCGGGCTGCGTTCCAAATTCCGTACCGGCGTCGTCGGCCACCAGTTCAACATCTCCGCCGTAGAGGCCAATAATGAACTGTACCGTGGCGGTCCTCTTAACTACACACCATTCAGCTACGCCACGAACATTTACAATCCCGTCCGTCCGGTTCCTGGAACCTTCCAGACCACCGGCTTCGCACGGTCGGACGACCGGCCATTGCTGTCGCGCTTGACGGCTCGAAGCGTCGCGATTTCAGATACGCTTTCGTTTCTCGATGACCGACTTTTCCTGACGCTCGGTGGTCGTTGGCAGGACATCAAACTGAGCGGGTTTGCGGTTAACGGGCTGATGGTCGGCATGGAGACGTCCCGTTACCAGCAGGGTCGGTTTAGCCCGGCGGTAGGAGCGGTGATACGTGCGACCGATCGCCTCTCAGTTTACGGCAATTACATTGAGTCGCTAGATGCCGGCCCGACCGCGCCGGCGACTGCCGTCAATGCGAATACGGTGTTTCCACCGACCGTCAGTCGGCAGCAGGAAGTAGGCGCGAAATACGATTTTGGAACGGTTGCGGTGACCGCGTCGTTCTTCCAGATCGAACAGCCAAGCGCCTTTACGGATCCTGTCTCCCGTGTCTTCTCAGTGAGCGGGCTACAGCGGAACCGCGGCATGGAGCTCAATGTGTTTGGCGAACCCATCCTGGGCGTGAGGCTGCTCGGTGGCATCTCCCTGCTCGACGCGAAGCTCGTCTCGACACTAGGCGGCCGCTTCGACGGCAACGATGCACCCGGTGTGCCGGTGACTGCTTTGAATCTCTATGGCGAATACGACTTGCCGCATTGGATGGCCCCTGGCGTCACGTTGACCGGTCGCGTGATCCACACCGGCGACGTCTATTACGACCAAGCGAACACTCAGCGTGTATCTGAATGGACCCGAGTTGACCTCGGTGCGCGATACGCTTTCGTCGGGCCAACCGGCAAGCCGGCGGTGCTCCGGGCGATCGTCGAAAACGTCGCAGACAACAACTATTACCTTTCTGCCGCGCGTGGTTTCCTCGCGGTAGGAGCTCCGCGAACCTACATGTTGTCGGCTACCTTCAACTTCTGACGCCCGTAGGGATGTGCCCGTCCACGCATGTGGGCGAGACACATCCCAAACCGGTCTTGACGGTCGGAAGTAAGACGAACTCGAATGGAGCATATCTGTTATGGAAACGCCGCAAGCTCACACGACCCGCGCCGTTATAAAAACAGCACATGGCAGCCGTTATCTTCAGCAACTCTGCAAACACTGGTCGCATAAATTCGAAACGACATTCGATCTATATGAAGGTCGGGTGATCCTCACGATCGGGGATGTGAACCTAAGTGCTAGACCCGATCACCTGGTCGTCCAGTTAAACGCTCGAACTGCGCAGGATTTACAGACCTTGCGGGAGGTCTTGATAAGCCATGTCGATCGCTTCGCGTTTCGCGAGACGTTGCTGTACGATTGGGACCTCTAAGGACAAACCAAATATTTGGCGTCGCGGGCCCTGACGCCAGATTTCGAGCGTCGGTATGATACTGTCAGCATCCTACTAGGGCTGCTGTCATCAAAACACTTGAAGTGCCTTGCAAATGTTTTTATCGGGCTGGCTCGGGAGATATGGTGAAAAACTTTCGCATTGATGCCTTCGTCAAATCATTGGTATTCGAAGCAGATCTCGGTAACGTCGATCCGCTTTGCCAGTTTTTGATGTCGGATGAGCCACTCACTGCCGAAGACCGCGAGCGGCTCGCATGGCTAATCATGCGTCGCGTTCCACAAGGGGCAACAAACGCCCACCCAAGCGCCAAGAAAGCTGCCCTCACGTGCGCGACATACCTAGTTTGGCAAGGAAAAATGGTTCTTCGAGAACATAGTCTCGCGGAGGCCAAGATGATCGCGCGCGACGCACTCATCCGTGCCGCTATCAGTATGTCCGAAAAGGAATTCGGGCTTTCGGCTGGTTCCGTTTCTCAGGAGGAAGTCGCAAAGGCACAACGACACGGAGGGAGCAGGACGGTTGTTGACTATGTGCGCGACTATATGCCCGATGCTACCGCTAGGATACGGCGATTGGCTATGACTATGTGCAGGCCGTCAGCGACAATCGAGCGCTTGCCTGTGTGTACCGGCGCTCTGACGTCACAGGCTCGAGTGGATTGCCATCAGTAGCGCTTGGACTAACCCAAACGTCGAGCGCAAGAACCGTGTTCAGTAACGCTGGCGCAAAGCGGACCGAAGCTGAGATCAAGGTCTCGCGCTTTTGAACCGACCAAATTCTCTACCGCCTCTGAGATTGAAATCGCTAAGGAAACCCGAAAACCAACGGTGCGTAACGAGGCTAAAAGCGCTGAGAAATCAGTCCGGTCATTTAACGCTCCGTTGCAGTCTCGTTGCACCCGTATCATCAAGCCCCGTGTCTTGCCTCCGCAGCATCTGAGAACGCCGTAAAAGCGGCGGACGGCGGCGGTGGCAAGGTTCGCCAAAACGGGCGGCAAACCCTTTGCCGGTTGCCCTCCGGCCTGCTGATGCGCTCGCAGAAGCGCACAGCCCTTAACCTCCGCAGCATGCCAGCTGCACAACCCTCCATCTTGCAAGGCGCCTTTTTCTTTGCTCCGAATGAGCGAAAGCCCCGCTGGGGCAACGGGGCTTTCAACCATGCTGAGGGTTGAGTGGGATGGGACCGCTCGACTTAGAGACGCGCGATCTCGGGAAAAGTTCAAAGCGAGCGCCAGCCGTCCGGGCTTGGGGACTGGTTGAGACGGCGGGGCTCAGCCTGAGCGGATGTCGACTCCGCCCGCGAATCAAGATGTCGTTAACGGCAACGTTCCGTCGTTACACATTGGGGGGACCCCCGACGGAGCTACTCCCACTGAGCAGAGGGATCGACTGCTCACGTGGTCAAACCGGCCCTTCACGACCCGTGCCTTGCGAGCAAGAAAAGCCCCGCCGAAGCGGGGCAGGTCGGAATATCGGGAGGGCTAAGACACTCCAGACAGCCAACTCCCGGATATCACGCCACGCTCCGGTTAGGATTTTTTCTTCGGGACTTTCTTGCCCTTTTTGCGGGCTTTGGATAGGCCGATTGCGATAGCCTGCTTCTTGCTTTTCACCTTGCCGCCTTTTCCGCCGGGGCCGCTCTTTGCAGTCCCCTTCTTGGTACGGTGCATCTCCCGCTCGACTTCCTTACCAGCGCTCTTCGAGTATTTGCGCCTAGCGGTCTTCTTCGTCTTTTTCGTCGTCTTCTTGGTGGTTTTCTTTGCCGACTTAGCCTTCTTCGCCGATTTGGCCTTCTTCGCTTTCTTCGCCATGAGGCTTCCTCTCGATTGATAGCGATGACCAATCGATAAAATTACGTCCAAGTTCCCTGGATGGCGCACGGCCCGTCCAGTACTCAACTCTCTCGATGATGCCCCGTGTCTTGCCGCAAGCGCCCTCTAAAGCCCCTTGGGCGGAGCGGGAAGGTAAGGTCCGAAGGACGGGCTTTTGATAACCGGCCATCTGCGAATCGTGCTATATAGGCCCCGGCTGAATTAGGACGGGGGCACAAGGTCG
>NZ_JBIISY010000368.1:0-4296 GCF_044340795.1 Tardiphaga sp. | reverse complement strand
CTTCAGTGCTTGCCCGTGAGATCGAGGTCTCGCTCAATTCGTTCCCGACTTCAATCCCGCTGCCATGTGGCCCAGTTCTGGTCGATGATGATGACTATCCGCTCATCGTCCAATACGACGATGCCGACGGTGTCGAGCGGACGGTCGCCGAAACCGTCTATCGGGTTGTCGATCTCGAAGAGGCGTGCCGCCGCATCGTCCTCCGCGCCGGGCAGGCATGGCCGCAGACCGCAAGCGGCGATGGGGTCGTTCGGGTCCGTTACTGGGCCGGCTATGACGCCGAAGACACCCGGGTCAATAACTTCAAGACGGCCGTCAAGCTCCACGTCCAGATGACCTACGACGGCGAGACTGAGACCGATCGCAATCTGCCGGAGACGATCAAGCGTCTCCTCCAGCCCTATCGCAGCATGTACGTCTGAAGGAGACGCAGCAATGGCCGATCTGACCATCACCGCCGCCAATGTCGTCGCCGATCCCTCGGCGACTCGCGTATCCGGACAGGCCGGTGAAACTATCGCGGCTGGCAAGGCCGTCTATCTCTCCTCCACCAGCAAAAAGTGGATGCTCGCCGACAGTAATTCCGCGACCGCTGAAGCCAAGATCGCTGGCGGTATCGCGCTGAATGGCGCTTCGCTCAATCAGCCCCTCGTCGTCTGTACCAGCGGCAAGGTGACGATTGGTGCCACGCTCACCGCGGGCTCGCCGTATTATCTCAGCGAGACGCCCGGCGGCATCCAGCCGGCGGCTGATCTCGGTGCCGGCGAGAACGTGTGCCAACTGGGACTGGCTTCGTCGACAACCGTGCTCGACATCAAGATCCAGAACCCGGGCGTCACCCTCTAAGCCATGGCGCGCGCCGGGAGCCTTCGACACAAAATCACCTTCGACAAGCGGGCTGACGTCGACGACGGTTACGGCAATACGCAGGCGGGTTGGGTCGAGCAATTTACTGTCCGCGGAGAGGTGAGGCCAAAGCTGGGCGGCGAGACCGTCACCGCGGCGCGGCTTCAGGCCCAGAACACGGTGACGATCAGCGTGCGCCAGAGTGACAAGACCCGCCTCATCCGTGAGGACTGGAGAGCGCGTGACCTGCCGGAGGGCGTCGAGTACGCCATCAAATCCATCGTGGATCCCGACGATGGCGGCGCCTGGCTCGAGCTGCTCTGCCAGACCGGGGCCGCTGCGTGAAGATCGTCACCATGTCCCGCGACTTCGACTATCGGCCCAGGGCCGGGGTCATCATCGCCTATGTCAGCGGCCGGACCTATCCGCGGGTGCCCGAGGCGGCCGTGGCCGCAATCAAGAAAGCCAAGGCCGGAACCATCCATGGCGACAAAATTGCACGGAAGGCAGCGGCTGCTGGCAAAGATGGCGGCGCTACCGGCGGAAGTCCGGTCGGCGATCAAGCAGGCGCTGGCTGAAGGCGCCGACGAAATCACCGACATGCAGAAACGTATTGCTCCGGTGAAGACCGGCGATCTGCGCAACAGCATCGTGCAGACCTGGGGCGGGGCGCGAGTGCGCTATTCATCCCTGAGCGCGACGGCCGGTGCCGGCGACCCTGACCTGACGGTTCGGATCTCGGCTGGCAACAGCAAGGTCCGATACGCGCACCTGATCGAGTTTGGGACCGCGCCGCACATCAACGGCGGCAAGTTTGCGGGCAGTCAGCATCCGGGCACGAAAGCGCAGCCGTTCTTTTACCCGCCGTATAGGGCGCTCCGAAAGCGCGTCAAGTCGCGCATCACCCGCGCAACCACGAAGGCGGCAAAGAAGGTGGCAGGCCAGTGACGAGCGCATCGCTGGAATTGCAAGGTGCAATCGTCAAGCGGCTTAAAGAGTATGCGCCGCTGACCGATCTCGTTGGTGACCGCATCTACGAGGAAGTGCCGCTTAAGGCGGTCATGCCGTATGTCTCGCTCGGCCCCGAACAGGTCGTATCTGAAGGTGCGGAGTGCATTACGGCATTCGAGGCTTTCAATCAGATCGATGCGTGGTCAACGCATGTGGGTCAACCGCATGTGAAGCTTCTGGCAGAGGCCATCCGGGCAGCACTCGACGAATTCGATCTGCCTCTCACTGACAACGCTCTTGTGTCAATGGAGCACCGCCAGACCCGCTTTCTGCGCGATCCGGCTAAGGGCGTGAACCACGCCGCCGTCGAATTCACCTCGTTCATCGAACAGCCCTAATCTCAACAGGAGGCCGCCATGGCACCGCCCGTCACTGCTCGTTTCGGTAAATTCCGCGTTCTGCTCGGCGATGGCGCCAGCCCGATGGTCTACACTGCGCCTTGTGGCTTCACGTCGAAGTCGTTGACGCTGACCAAGGAACTCACGGACGTCAATCTTCCGGACTGCGAGGACCCGGACGCGGTGGCTTGGGTCGGCCGCGACGCCGCCAGCCTTTCGGCTTCGGTGTCAGGTGAAGGCGTCATGGCCAGTCAGTCGGTCGAAACCTGGCTTGATGCGTGGGAGAACGTCGAAAGCGTTCCGGTCAAGGTGGAAGTGGAATTCCCGGCGAAGACGATCACCTGGACCGGCTTCATGCATGTCTCCACCTTCACCGCGGGCGCCGAGCAAGGTG
This sequence comes from Tardiphaga sp., assembly GCF_044340795.1. Taxonomy (GTDB): domain Bacteria; phylum Pseudomonadota; class Alphaproteobacteria; order Rhizobiales; family Xanthobacteraceae; genus Tardiphaga. The sequence continues at coordinate 1,707 of NZ_JBIISY010000368.1, read as the reverse complement.
GCCGAGTGACGGCAAACGTCGAGATGCAGTCCGACGGCGAGCTCGTGCGGACGGTGACGCCTTGAGCCGCGACGCTTCTCTTGATCTGGACTGGGCGGACGGAACGTACCGCTTCCGCCTTGGCTGGGCCGAGCTTGAGAAGTTGCAGGAGGCGGTCGATGCCGGGCCGTTCGTCATCCTCGATCGGCTCCAGGCCGGCACAAACAAGATCGGCGACATCAGTCACGTGCTGCGCCTCGGCCTGATCGGTGGCGGCATGCCCCCGGTCGATGCCTTACGCAAGGTCCGGTCGTATGTTGAGGACCGGCCGCCCGCGGAGAACCGCTTGCATGCGATCGCGGTGATGTCGGCTGGGTGTTACGGCGCCCCCGAGGAAGAAATCGAAAAAAAATCAAGGGCTCCGGATCAGGAAAGCGGATCGACGATCTCCCCAACGGAAAGATCAGGTTCGGAGCCATCTACGGAGCTGGCGGAAAGCTGAACATGACGCCCCAGCAAGTGGGCGCCATGTCGATGTGGCAGTTCTTCGCGATGCTGTCAGAGCAGGCGCAATCCGAGGGCCTCAGCTCGGCGGAAGCTGACGATCTCTGGGATTACCTGAAATCCAAGGAATAAAGCTTTGGCGACTGACCTTGAACGCCTCGTGGTGAGCCTCGAGGCGAACATCAAAAGCTATGAGCGGTCGCTCGCCAAGGCGATGGCGCAGACGAATTCGCAAGCGAGCGGGATCGAGAAGCGCTTTGCGACCATGAACAAGAACATCTCGAAGTCGTTCGACTTCGGGTCGTCGCTTAGTTCCGTCGGAAAGCTCGCCGGGGGCGTCCTCTCGGTCGCCGCGGCGAAAGAGTTTCTCGATTCCGCGACGAAGATTGACAACGCGCTCAAGGTCGCCGGCTTGTCCGGGGAACAGCTCAATGCCGTTTACGAGAAGCTGTACCAGTCCGCGCAAAGAAACGGTGCCCCTCTGGTCGAGCTTGCCGACCTGTATGGAAAGGTGGCGCTGTCTCAGAAAGAGCTGGGGATCGGGAGCCTGCAACTCGCGAATTTCACCGACAACGTGGCGCTGGCACTGCGTGTGTCGGGTAAGACGGCCGCAGAATCGAGTGGGGCACTGCTGCAGCTTTCGCAGGCGCTTGGAGCTGGCGTCGTGCGCGCGGAAGAATTCAACTCCATTCTTGAGGGCGCTCCCGCGATTGCGCAGGCGGCAGCCCGTGGTATCCAAGAGGCTGGCGGCTCGGTCGCGAAGCTGCGTCAGCTTGTGAATGACGGAGAAATCTCGTCCAAGGCGTTCTTTCTCGGCTTCCAGGCCGGCGCGGATGGTCTGCGCAGCAAGGCCGCAGCGATGGATATGACCATCTCTCAGGCCTTCACAAACCTGAAGAACGCAGCCATCAATGCCGCGCGCGAAGTCGATCAGGTGTCGAAGATCTCCAATGCGGCGGTCAACGGCATCAATAACCTCGCTCTCGCTGTGGACCGGCTCACCACAGCCTACAAGATGTTGGCGCAATACGTGGCGTCAACCGATGTCGGCAAAGGCGTCGCCTCGCTTGGTACGGCCGCCGACGACCTCTGGAAGAACCCGTCTTGGCGCAATCTCGTAAAGTTTCTTGAACCTGGCGCAGAGAAGCTGCTCTTCGGCACGGTTGAAGATCGCTCGGTACAATCGCGTATCGACGGACTTCAACAGCTCGGCAAGGCAATGAA
>NZ_JBIISY010000367.1:0-4300 GCF_044340795.1 Tardiphaga sp. | reverse complement strand
ATAGGCTGCGAGATGGCATCGCTCAACCGCTTTCCGGGCCCCTGCGCTTAGAAGCCCTGTAGCTTTGAATCGCTCGAAACATGAACCCGTAGGGCGGATGAGGCGAAGCCGTCATCCGCCGCGGAGGTTCAACTTTGAACTCGGCCGGCGGATTACGCTGCGCTCATCCGCCCTACCATCTTGCGAAGTGTAGTTGCGTTACTCTGCCGCCTGCACAACCACCCCATCCGCATCGCGATGCAGCGCTTCGATGCAAGCGACTTCGTTTGTCGAGCCCATGATCAGCGGGATGCGCTGGTGGATCGCGGTGGGCGCCACATCGAGAATGCGCTGACGGCCTGTCGTTGCCGCACCGCCGGCCTGCTCGACGATGAAGGCCATCGGATGCGCTTCATAGACGAGACGCAGGCGACCATCGCTGTAGCCTGCGCGCGCGTCGCCGGGATAGAGGAACACGCCGCCACGCACCAGGATGCGATAGACTTCGGCGACCAGCGCCGCGATCCAGCGCATGTTGAAATTCTTCGCCTTCACGCCGTCTTTGCCCGCAAGGCACTGATCGACGAAATCGCGCACCGGCGATTCCCAGTGACGATGGTTCGAGGCGTTGATGGCATATTCGGCGCAGTCGGCTGCGATCTGCACATTAGCGCGGATGCGCTGATACGAGCGCGTGGCGCGGTCCAGCGTAAAAATGTGAACGCCGTCGCCCAGCGTCAGCACCAGCGAGGTCTGTGGGCCATAGACCACGAAACCGGCCGCGATCTGCACATGGCCGGGTGACGTGAACGGCGTCTGCCCCGCGACGGATGGCACGATGGAGAAGATCGTGCCGACGGTCATGTTGGTCTCGATATTCGACGAGCCGTCGAGCGGATCATAGGCGATGTCGATGAGCCCACCGCCGTCGCGGACATCCGCGGTCTCGGCTTCTTCCGATGCCAGCGCGCCCCATGCGACATCCTTCAGCGCGGCGCGGATCATGTCGTCGGCGCGGACGTCGAGATCCTTCTGCACGTCGCCATCGGCATTCTCGCTGCCCTGCGCGGCGCCGGTGATGCCAGCGAGCGCGCCGCGGCTGATCAATTCCGATATCTCGATGGATGCCTTTGCGATGGCATCGACCGCAGCCGCGGTGGCCTGACGGAGCGGGTCCGTGCCGGCGAAGGTGGCGGTGTGGCGGAACAGGTCGAGCGGGGCGGTCATTATGTCTCCGGGAGGGCGGGATCTGGCCGTGTTTCTGGCACGCCGGGGCGCGCCACGACAAGGCTGGAACCGCTCTAACCCACGGAAACTTGTGACATTTCCCGCAGCTGCTATGGTGCCGGCCGCAATTTGCAGACATCCGTACCGGAGAATTCGATGACGACGCCCCAGCCCACCGCGCCAGCCAGCGTCGTGACCGACCTCTATCTCTCCACCAAGACCCTGCATACCGAGGCGGAGCGTTCGGGCATCATCCGCGACATGCTGCGCGGCGAGGCCAGCCGTGAGGGCTACATCCTGCTGCAGCGGAATTTGCTGCCGGCCTATCAGGCACTCGAGGCCGGGCTGGAAAGCCATCGCGACAATCCCCTGCTCGCCACCCTCGCCGCCTATCGGCTCGACCGCGCCTCGGCGCTGAAGGCCGATCTCGAAGCGCTCTGTGGTGGCGACTTTGCGCAGGTGCCCGTGCTTCCTGAAGGTGCCGCTTATGCGGATCGCATCGAGCAGGCCGCGAAGGGCGATGGCGAATTGCTGATCGCCCACGCCTATACGCGCTATCTCGGCGATCTCTCCGGCGGCCAGATCCTGAAGAAGCTGCTCGCGAAGAAGCCGGGCCTCACGCCGAACGAGCTGACCTTCTACGACTTCCCCGCTTATGCCGATCTCGCGGCGTTGAAGAATGACTATCGCAACGCATTGGACGAGGCCGGCAAGCGCGCGACGCAGCCGCAGGCGATCGTCGATGAAGGCTCGGTGGCGTTTCAACTCAACACCGATATTTCGTGGGCGGTGCAGAGCGCGATTGAAGGGGCGAAGGTTTAAGCCTGTAGGGTGGGCAAAGGCGCTTTTGCGCCGTGCCCACCTTCAAGTGCACGGCTGGTGAAGGTGGGCACGCTGCGCTTTGCCCACCCTACAGATTACCTCCAGCTCACCATCGGCGGCATCGAGCTCAAAATCGTCTCGGTGTTGCCGCCGGTTTGCAGGCCGAACATCGTGCCCTTGTCGTAGAGCAGGTTGAACTCGACATAGAGCCCGCGCGTTTCCAGCTGCTGGGCGCGCTCTTCATCCGTCCAGGCTTCCTGCATGCGCGCGCGGACGATGCGCGGATAGACGCTCAGGAACGCCTCGCCGACATCGCGGGTGAAGGCAAAATCCCTGTCGAAATCATTGCTCAGCTGATCGTAGAAAATCCCGCCCACACCGCGCGCGACGCCGCGATGGGGCAGGAAGAAGTAGTCATCGGCCCAGGCCTTGAACTTTGTGTAGTAGCCGGGATCATGGGCATCGCAGGCCGCCTGCATGGCCTTGTGAAACGTGACCGTGTCCGGCGCATCGTCGCGGCGCTGGTCGGGCAGCATCGGCGTGAGATCCGCACCACCGCCGAACCAGCCGACCGAGGTGGCGAGGAAGCGCGTGTTCATATGCACCGTGGGCACGCGCGGCGAGCGCGGATGCATGATCAGGCTGATGCTGGTGGAGACGTAATCGAGCTGGCTGCCCCCGCCCGGCATCGCGCGCGCCATTTCCGGCGACAGCTTTCCATTGGCCGACGACGTATGGATGCCGATCTTCTCGAACAGGCGCCCGCCGGAGAGAAAACCGCCAACCCCGCCGCCGCTGCCGGTCTTGCGCGTCCACGGCCGGAAATCGAACCGCGCCGGCGCGCCCGGGAACAGTGCATCCGGCGCCTCGCGCTCGAGCAACTCGATTTCGGTGCAGATGCGATCGCGCAAGGATTCGAACCACGCGCGCGCCGCGGCGCGCTGCTGTTCGATGGCGGGTGGGATGTCTGCTGTCATATCTGACGTGATGGGCTTCTTGGGACATGGGATCGTGAGGTGCATGCGCGTTATATGCGGCTTTGGCCCGTGATGACACCTTGCGATATGTCAAGAATGCGGGAAGCCCCCGGCCCGCGCCTCGCCAAGCCGGATGCGGGCGTGTATCAGGAGCCGTAGACTGCTCGCCTCAACCAGTTGCGGAACACGCCCTTGAATTCGCTCCCTGCAAAACCTTTTCTCGATGTCCTCAACGGCCAGCGCCAGACCACGCCGCCGCTGTGGATGATGCGGCAGGCCGGGCGCTACCTGCCGGAATATCGCAAGGTGCGCGAAACCGCCGGCGGCTTCCTCGATCTCTGCTTCAATCCGGAATTCGCCACCGAAGTGACGCTGCAGCCGATCCGGCGTTTCGGCTTCGACGCTGCGATTATCTTCTCGGACATTCTGGTGATCCCCTATGCGCTCGGCCGCAGCGTGCGCTTCGAGGCCGGCGAAGGGCCGCGGCTCGATCCGCTCGACACGCCGGATCAGGTGGCGACGCTGGCGCGCGAGGCGGATTTCACAAAACTCGATCCGGTGTTCGAGGCGCTGCGCCGCGTGCGCGCGGCGCTCGATCCCAAGGTGACGCTGATCGGCTTCTGCGGCGCGCCGTGGACGGTGGCGACCTATATGGTGGCCGGGCGCGGCACGCCCGATCAGGGCCCGGCGCGAATGATGGCCTATCGGCATCCCGACGCCTTCAGCGCCATCATCGACGTCATCGTCGAGAACTCGATCCAGTATCTGCTGCGCCAGCTGGAAGCCGGCGCCGAGGTGCTGCAGATCTTCGATACCTGGGCCGGCGTGCTGCCCGCTGCGGAATTCCAGCGCTGGTCGGTGGAGCCGACAAAGCGCATCGTGGCCGGTGTGCGCGCAAAAGTGCCGGATGCCAAGATCATCGGCTTTCCGCGCGGCGCCGGCGCGCTGCTGCCGTCCTATGTCGCGGCGACCGGCGTCGATGCGGTGAGCATCGACTGGGCTGCGGAGCCCGGCTTCGTGCGCGAGCATGTGCAGAGCCGCGTCGCCGTGCAGGGCAATCTCGATCCGCTGGTGCTGATCGCCGGCGGCACAGCGCTCGACCGCGCGGTGGATGACGTGCTGGCGAATTATGCGGGCGGGCGTTTCATCTTCAATCTCGGCCACGGCATCCAGCCGGAAACCCCGGTGGCCCATGTGGAGCAGATGGTGAAGCGCGTGCGGGATTGGCGGGGGTAGCTCCCTCTTCTCCCTCCCCCACGCAGCGCAGCTGCGCAGCGGGGAGGGTGGATCAAAGC
>NZ_JBIISY010000366.1:0-4301 GCF_044340795.1 Tardiphaga sp. | reverse complement strand
CTATATAACGCCGAGAGGCTTGGACGAGTCAATCGGGATCGCGACCCAAATTTTCGCGGCGGTATTGGAAGGAATTTGGAATGGACGTGAAGCGCAAGCTGGAGATCCTCGCGGATGCTGCCAAATATGACGCTTCCTGCGCATCGAGCGGTACCGAGAAGCGGGATTCCCGCGACGGCAAGGGCATGGGCTCGACCGATGCGGGCATGGGCATCTGTCACTCCTATGCGCCGGATGGCCGCTGCATCTCGCTGCTGAAAATCCTGCTGACCAATGCCTGCAATTACGATTGCCTCTATTGCGTCAACCGTGCCTCCAGCAATGTGACGCGCGCCCGCTTCACCGTGGATGAAGTGGTGCAGCTGACGCTGGATTTCTACCGGCGCAACTACATCGAGGGCCTGTTCCTCTCCTCCGGCATCATCCGCAGCGCCGATTACACCATGGAGCAAGTGGTCGCCGTGGCGCGAAAGCTGCGCGAGGAGCATCACTTTCGCGGCTACATCCATCTGAAGACAATTCCGGAAGCCGATGATGCGCTGATCGCCGAGGCCGGCAAATATGCCGACCGACTCAGCATCAATATCGAGGTGCCGGACGAAGGCAGCCTGAAACAGCTGGCGCCGGAAAAGGACGTCCGTGCGATCCGTCGCACTATGGGACGCCTGCGGCTGAAGCTCGATGAAGCGCGCGAGGGAGCCAAGCCGACGCCGCGCGGACGCACGGCGCCGCGCTTTGCGCCGGCGGGACAAAGCACGCAGATGATCGTGGGCGCCGACAGCGCCAATGATGCGACCATCATCAAGACCTCGGCCAATCTCTATGGCTCCTACAATCTCAAGCGCGTCTATTATTCGGCGTTCAGCCCGATCCCCGATGCCAGCCGCTCGCTGCCGCTGCGCGCGCCGCCGCTGATGCGCGAGCATCGGCTCTATCAGGCCGACTGGCTGATGCGCTTCTATGGGTTTGATGCCGACGAGATCGTGGCTGGCGACAACGGCATGCTGTCGCTGGACATGGATCCGAAACTCGCCTGGGCGCTGCGCCATCGCGACCGTTTCCCGCTCGATATCAACCGCGCCAGCCGCGAGGATCTTTTGCGCGTGCCGGGTTTTGGCGCGCGGGCCGTGCAGCGGATCATCGAGACGCGGCGGATTTCCTCGATCCGCGTCGGCGATCTCGCCCGGCTGCATATCCCACGGAACAAGGCGCTGCCATTCATTGTTCTTCCTGATCACCGGCCAGCTGTGCATCAGCTCGACAGCACGCAACTGGCCGAACGCTTCAAGCCGAAAGCCAAGCAATTGGGCTTCGCTTTCTAGAAGCGCGGTAACGGAGAGCCGATGCATACCATCACGCTCGATGGCGAGACCGATTTCGACGGCTGGCGCAAGGCGGCGCGACTGCTGGCAATGAATGGCGTCGCGCCGGCGGATGTGACGTGGATCGTTGCGGGCGGCGATGAGCCCGAGCTGTTTCCGGCCACACAGGATACATCGCTCGAAGAGGTGCGCGGCACCTTCAATGTCCCCGCGCATTTTGTCGATCTCGCGCAGCAGGTCATCCTGCATCGCGATCCCCAGCGCTTTGCCTTGCTCTATCGCATGCTATGGCGGCTGCGCGGCAATCACGACCTGCTCCAGCTGGCCACTGATCCCGATACTTCGAAACTGGAAAGCATGGCCAAGGCGATCCGCCGCGACGAGCACAAGATGCATGCCTTTGTCCGCTTCCGCGAGATCGGCCGCGATGCCAAGGCGCATTTCGTGGCGTGGTTCGAGCCCGAGCATCACATCGTCGAACTCGCAGCCCCCTTCTTCGCGCGGCGCTTCGCCGACATGGCGTGGTCGATCCTGACGCCGGATCTCTGCGCGCATTGGGACGGACACAAGGTGTCGTTCTCGCCAGGCGTCGACAAATCCATGGCGCCGTCGAGCGACCGACTCGAGGAAGTCTGGCGCACCTATTATGCGAGTATCTTCAATCCGGCCCGCCTGAAGACCAAGGCGATGCAGAAGGAGATGCCGAAGAAATACTGGCGCAACCTGCCCGAAGCCGGGCTCATCAAGCCGCTGATCGAGAAGGCGGAACGAGTCACGGGCGAAATGATTGCAGCGGAGGCGCTGGAGCCCAAGAAGCCGCAGCGCCGCGAGGCTGTCATGACGAGATCGCAGGCGATGGCATCGACCGAGCATGCACACGACACCTCCCTTGCCGCTCTGCGCGACGAGGCTGCGGATTGCCGCGCCTGCCATCTATGGAAGGACGCCACGCAGACCGTGTTCGGCGAAGGACCCAAACATGCCTCGGTGATGATGGTCGGCGAGCAGCCCGGCGACAAGGAAGACCTCGCCGGCAAGCCGTTTGTCGGCCCGGCCGGCCAGATGCTCGACAAGGCGCTCGCGGAGGCCGGCATCATCCGCGACAAGGTCTATGTGACCAATGCGGTGAAGCATTTCAAATTCGTGCCGCGCGGCAAATTCCGGCTGCACCAGAAGCCGGCGACGCCGGAGATCAAGGCGTGCCGGCCATGGTATGAGCGCGAGAAGGCGCTGGTGAAGCCGGAGCTGGTCGTCGCCATGGGCGCGACGGCTGCGCAGAGTGTGTTCGGCAAGATCATGCCGGTCGGAAAGACACGCGGGCGTGTGATCGATCTGGACGACGGAACGCGTGTGCTGGTGACTGTGCATCCGTCCTATCTGTTGCGCTTGCCGGATGAGGATGCACGACTGCGCGAATATGCTGCCTTCGTCGAGGATCTTCGCATTGTGGCGGCGCATCTGAGTGACAAGGCACGCGCTGCTTGACCTGTCATCCCGGCGAAAGCCGCGATCCATAACCTCCGTATCAGAGGTTAGCCACGCCGATCGCGTTTCAGCTAGCTCGACAGCGTGTATGGATCCCGGCTTTCGCCGGGATGACATGAAGTTAAATCACGAATTCCCGCGTCACCCTTCGTGTATCCATCTCGAATTCGAGATCAACCACGGGCGGCCGTGCGAAATGCCAGGTCATGCCCTGACGTGCGGCACCGCGTTTGACGAGTTCATCGGCCACGACGGGATGGAAGTCCTGCACGGTGTAAACCTGTGTCGCCGTCGTGTCCTTCCAGCCGAATCCGAACGCACCGAGGCGCTCTTCCATATTCGCCATGGTCATGCGCGCCTTCTCGCGAAACGCATCAGGCGACGTCTCGCGATAGCGCACGATGCGCTCCGGATACGTGCCGGGACCACCGCGCGCTTCGGCGCCGCCTGCGATGACGAAGCTGGGCTTGGCACCCTTCGCCTCCCGCACGAATGAGAAGGCGTAGAAGGATGGTTCGCTGGGCGGATCGATCTCGAGACAGACATTGCTGCGCGCGACGGGATTGTTGGTGCCGTCAAAGATGCCCCATTCGGCGAGGGTCTTCACATAGTGTTCGTTGAACCTACGAAAGCCGGCTTCGTCGACGACGCCGGGCGAACGTAATTCGCAGGCGCAGAATGAGGTCAGCGGACGCCCCGCCGCGCGAATGTAATCGGCGATGCGCGCAAAGCCTTCGGCCAGAGGCAGCCACGTATCGAAGCGGACGCGCTCGATCTCGTAATCGGGCAACGCGGCAGCACCGCTCGAATACTGAAACAATGCGGGAATGTAACGATAGTTGCCGGGCGTGAAATCGCGCGTCATCGCGGGTGGCTCCTCCGGGGCGTCCGCCTCAAAAGGAAATGGCGGATCGATTTTGTCGATCCGCCATCCAACCTCAATCCATCTGGACCTGCAAGCTCAGCGCCGCAAGCCCCAAAGCGTCACGTCGTCTTCGCGTGCTTCATGTCGAAGTCCGCGATCTCCTTGGCGCGCTGGCTTTCCTTGCCGGCGCGGTGATCGGTGGCGATGGCCACATAGACCGCGGGCAGCACGAACAGCGTGAACAACGTGCCGATCATCATGCCGGCCACGACCACGAGGCCGATGGAGAAGCGGCTTGCCGCGCCGGCGCCCGATGCCGTGAGCAGCGGCAACAGGCCGGTGACCATCGCCGCCGTCGTCATCAGGATCGGACGTAGACGAACACGGGCTGCCATTTCGATCGCCGAGCGGCGATCGAGGCCTTCCTTCAGCTGGAGCTCGTTGGCGAACTCCACCATCAGGATGCCGTGCTTCGAGATCAGGCCGACCAGCGTCAAGAGACCCACCTGGGTGTAGATGTTGATCGTCGCCACGCCGAAGAACAGCGGGATCAACGCACCCGAGATGGCCATCGGCACCGAGATCATGATGACCAGGGGATCGCGGATCGACGCGAACTGCGCCGCCAG
>NZ_JBIISY010000121.1:0-17881 GCF_044340795.1 Tardiphaga sp. | reverse complement strand
GGTCGGCGTGGCCGTATGCAGCCAGCCAGTGAGTTGCACGCGTTTTTCCTCGGGCACGGATTCATGCAGCAGCGGCGTTCCGGCTGCCCATTCACCGCCGATGCCGAAGCCGGCGATGAAACGAAAGACCGCGAAGCTGATGATGCCGGTGGAGAGGCCGCACAAGGCGGTGAAGACCGAATAGACCAGCACAGTCCAGCACATGATCTGGACGCGGCCGAAGCGATCGGCGGCATAGCCCCAGACCATCGACGAGGCCCAGCCGAGCATGAAGATGGAAAACAGCATGCCGCCATAGATGCCGATGTTGGCGCGGCTCGCCTCGATGCCGCTGGCGGGCAACAATTCGGTCAGCGCGCCAACAAGGACATAGCCATAGACGGCACTGTCGAAGCCATCGAGCATCCAGCCGAACCATGTGGCCCAGAATATCCTGATGGGTGAAACACCGGCATCATCGACGGCGGACGCAGCATGATCGGTGATCCACGCCATAGCTCCTCCCGAACTTCTTTTGTTGTTGGGTCGAGTATGACGGCGATCGCAACCGGCGGGACCACCCGCAAATGCGATGGAGGAATACGCGCAGAGAATGGCGCGACGGGTAACCACCTGGAAGCGCGGAGCGATCAACGCTCCGATGTCATCGGCGGGCTTGACCCGCGGATCCATCTTCAACTCCTGCGTCCGCGGCTCGAGACGGGTCACCGGGTCGAGCCTCGCGATGACCATGGAGAGCGACGCTCCACTTCCCTGAGTTACTCACATTTGCGGCACCGCAGTATCGGCACATGACACCGCCGCGTGAACGCCGAACCCCTGCATGCGCATCGGACATGGCCGGGCTGCGCCTGATTTTTATCATAGGCCTGTACAAGCTGCGATGTTCCGTCGCAGTTAAACCGGATACTCTCCGCGACAGCCGGTCGCATCAAGCGCCTCAACGGGATGGAAACAGCGATGCCCAAAAAGCCCTGGTACAAGATCCTCTACATCCAGGTGATCATCGCCATCATCATCGGCGTGGCGCTCGGTTACTTCTATCCCGATGCCGGCAAGGCGCTGAAGCCGCTCGGCGACGGCTTCATCGCGCTGATCAAGATGATGATCGCGCCGGCGATCTTCTGCACCGTGGTGCATGGCATCGCCTCCATCGGCGACATGAGCAAGGTCGGCCGCATCGGCGGCAAGACGCTGCTGTATTTCGAGGTCGTGTCCTCGGTGGCACTTTTGGTGGGCCTGCTGGTCGGCCATTTCCTGCAGCCCGGCGCCGGCTTCAACATCGATCCCGCCTCGCTCGATGCGAAGTCGGTGGCGAATTACGTGACGCGCGCGAAGGAGGAGAGTTTCGTCAGCCATCTGATGGCGATCATCCCGACCTCCTATTTCGACTCGCTGGCCAAGGGCGACCTGCTGCAGGTGCTGCTGGTGGCGATCCTGTCGGGCTTTGCGATCTCGCATATGGGCAAGCCCGGCGAACGCATCGCCGAAGGCATCGACCTCGCCGGCAAGATGTTCTTCCGCATCATCGGCATGATCGTCTATCTCGCGCCGATCGGCGCCTTCGGCGCGATGGCCTTCACCATCGGCTCGTTCGGCCTCGGTGCGCTGGTCAATCTCGGCTATCTGATCGTGACGTTCTATGCGGCGTCGCTGCTGTTCGTGCTGGTGGTGCTGGGCGGTATCGCGCGCGCTTTCGGCTTCTCGATCCTGCGCTTCATCGCCTATATCAAGGATGAGCTCCTGATCGTGCTCGGCACGTCATCATCGGAGACCGTGCTGCCGCGCATGATCACCAAGATGGAAGCGCTCGGTGCATCCAAGCCCGTCGTCGGACTCGTGATCCCGACCGGTTACAGTTTCAATCTCGACGGCACCAATATCTATATGACGCTCGCCACGCTGTTCCTTGCGCAGGCGACCAATACGGATCTCTCCTACGGCCAGATGGCTGCGATCCTCGGGGTCGCCATGCTGACCTCGAAAGGCGCCTCGGGCGTGACCGGCGCGGGCTTCGTCACGCTGGCGGCGACGCTGTCGATCATTCCCGACATCCCGATCACCTCGCTGGCGATCATCGTCGGCATCGACAAGTTCATGAGCGAATGCCGCGCGCTGACCAACCTGATCGGCAATGGCGTCGCCACCATCGTCATCAGCCGCTGGGAAGGCGAACTCGATGCGCACAAGCTGCATGAGGCGATGGCGCATCCCATCGCCTTCGGCGAAGAGATGGAGCACGTGCCGCTGGATCAGGACCCGGTGAAACCGGTGGCGCAAGGCTAGGCCTTGCTGAACCGGTCCAGCACGTTCTTCGTGATCTGCTGCGTATAGACATCGGCTTCGGTGAGGCCATTCACCCATTCGCAGGTGCCGGCGGTGAACACCTCGCCGGCGCCGCGCGCAAAATGCACGATCATGCCGCTGCCGCGCTTGTGGCGCTCGAGACTGTCGGCGGTGGGTTCGCCGAGCAGCGAATTGCGAAACTGCGCATCGCCATCGCCGAGCATCAGCGAGCTTTCGAATTCCGGCAGCCCGCTTTCGGCCAGCGTCGCAAATCCCATGGCAAGGATTGTCAGGCCATCCGGCGCGCCGTCGGTTCCTGTCGGCACGGGAAGGCCATCCTCGAACGTGTAGTCGACGCCGTCCATCTCGTAGCCGAAGATGCTGGCCTCGTCGCCGAACATGTCGGCATAGCCGAGACCGGTGCCGGCAAAAGCCCAGTGCTCGGGCCGGAACACGTTGAAGCCGCGCGCCGCACGCTGCGCCATGCCGCCGAATGCAGCATAGATGCCGCGCAGCGCATTGACCCCGAATGTCCTGGCGCCGGGATGATCGATCTGCGGATCTTCCCATGCGCTCGTCATGCGCGGCGTGCCGGACAGCGGATCGAGACGCCGCGCGTCGTATTTGTAGGCGATCTGCGTCTGGCTCTCGCGCTCCAGCCGGATCTGCCACAGGAAATTGCCGGCGAAGCGCGCGACACGGCCGCCGGCTTCGACATAGGCATCCACTGCATCGCGCATCTCGCGCGACCAGTATTCGTCATGACCGACGAATACCGCGCAGGGATAGTCGTCGAGCACATGGGGATCGTCGTGCAGCTCGTCCTGGGTGATCACATCGAAGCGATAGCCATTGGCCTCGGCCCATTGCAGGAACGGCCGTTCATAGGAGGCCCAGCCGGCGAGCGAATAATACCGGGTGTAGCCATTGATGAAGGCCCATTCGATGGCGTCATAGCGCGCCGGCCCGGGCTTTTTCGGCCGCACCTCGTTGACACAGCGCGGTGCACCGCGCGGCAGCCAGATCTGGCCACGCGCCCATGGCCGCAACGCCGACAGATGCGGCGCGCGACCGCGCGGCAATCCGGCATTGGTGCCGAAATAATGATTGGCGCCGCCCCAGTCGTTATAGGCCGACCATGTCGAGGTCGACGCCACCAGCGCCAGCGCGCCTTCGCTGCGCTTGCGCGCGCGATAGATGAACAGATGATGCCCGATGACCTCGCGCTGCGCGGTGGTCTCGTCGCGGATTTCCACGAGATAGCCGCCGCACACGAGATCGTCCGGCAACGTCCAGCTCAGGAATGCCGGCCAGCCGCAGCCGGCTTCATACACCCTGTCCGGCACCGCGCAGAATTGCGCATCCCTGACGCCCGAACTGAACACCACGGCGCCATCGCCGGGATCGCGGCGGATGGTCAGCGACACCTTGGCGACCGTGGCAGACAGATGCAGCGTGACAGTGTCACCGGGGCCGTAAGCCCTGCGATCCGAATAGCACCACGCGGCCTTCTCGCCATCGGGCGACGGGATCTCGACCCACACCTCGCGCGCGCCGCGGCGCGGTCCCGAAATGACCGAGGCCAGGCGATCGCCACCAGGGCGCTGGCCGCGCGCATTGTCGGAATCAGGAACGGTCATGACGAACTCCAGAGATAAGATTGACGCTCGCGTAGATCACGCGTCGCGGATGACGTCGGTGCGGTGGGTGCCGTCGCGATGCTGCTGCCAATAGGCATCCTTGATGCGCAGCGAGACTGGCCCCGGACGATCATTGCCGAGGATGGTGCCATTGATGCGCGCGGCCGGCATCACGCCGCCTGCGGTGGTCGCCAGAAACACCTCGTCGGCGTCTTCCAGTTCATCACGGCGGACCGGCGCGATCGCGGCGGGGATTCCCAGCATGCCGCAGAGTTCGAGCACGCTCTTGCGCGTGATGCCGTGCAAACTGCCGCGATCCGGCGTGCGCACCTGCCCGTCCTTGACGATGAAGACATTGAAGCCCGGACCTTCGGTAACGAAGCCGGCGTCGTCGCAGACAATGGCGGAATCGAAGCCATTGTCCTGCGCCTCGAACAATCCGCTGGTGAAGTCGCTCCATTGATAGTTCTTCACTGTCGGATCGACGGACGCATCGGGCACGCGCGGCTTCGTCGCGATCCACAGATGCGCGCCACGTGCCTGCACGTCTTTCGGGATCACGTCGATCCACGGCACCGCATAGGCCATGAAGTGATTGTCGCAGTCCTCGATCTTGCGCGAACCGGGAATGCGCGGCCGGCCGCGCAACGCGACCATGGCGACATAGGAGTCGCTCAATCCGGTCAAGGCCACGCAGCGATGCAGGATCGCCTCTATCTGCGCACGCGACTCAGGCGGCGCGAGCCGGCGCGTGCGCATCGATACCGCGAAGCGGTCGAGATGGTCGGCGAGTCGGTAGAAGCCGTCTTCAAACACATGCACGACGTCGTAGACGGCGTCGGAGCGGGTAAAGGCCCAATCCAGCGGCGAAATGCTGGCCTCCGCAATCGGAACGAAGGCGCCGCGCACGAACGCAGCTCCGCCCTGAAACCGGCTTTGCATGCGTGACCTTCCCTTGTGCTGACATCACCTGCTGCGATGCTCGCCGGTCACGGCCGCGATGACAATATCATCCGCCCTTCGTGTCGGTCAGGGCGCCATGCGAAATCGTCGGTCAGGATCTGGAATCCGGCATCAGCGCGGAGACGGCCTCGCTGCTGGCATCGGCACTGGTCACCAGCAGATATCGCCCATGCTGCAGCGTTGCGGCGCTCGCCACGACGACCGCGCGCTTCGGGCAGATACCGAGACAACTCGTCATCACCACGCGCGGCGATTTTACGTCCTGCTTGCGGCTTCGCTTTTTGGAGTCCGATTTGAGCGCCTTGCGCAGCTTCTTGCCGTCATCGATGCGGCCGAGGCATTTCTTGCAGACAAGGATCGGCGGCGCTCGGCGCAGTCTTGCAGGGATGACGGGTTTGGGAGCCATGACGTCTATATAGACGCCCGGCTCCCAAAAGCGATCACCCGGAACGGCGGTTCGACGTATTCTGTACGAGATTGCCGTGGGCCGCCTGCTCGCGAATATTATGTTTCTCGTCGTCACGATGGCCCTTGGTTTCGTCGAGCGGCACTTTCGGCACGTTCGACGGGCCCTTGTCGCTGCGGTTCTCTTCGGGGACCGGCTGGATGTGCTTGGTCATATGTCCCTCCGTTCGTGAACACCGGACCAACGCAAGGTGTTGGGCCACGTTCCGAACCGAGCTGCGTGATCGGCCATCCGCGATTTCCCAGCGGAATACCGCCGAACCATTGAACCTTCAAATGCGTTGCGTTGACGCATTGATGTGGTGGTCGGGGAAAGCTGCATGAAAGTCGCCTTGTTGATCCTGCTGGGCCTCGTCCTCGGACTGCTCGGCGGCGGCGCACTCGGCCTCGGCGCCGGCGTGGCCTGGGTCGAATTCTTCAGGACCACGAATTTCGAAGGCTACAGCGCCATGCTGGTGTTCTTCACCTTCACGCCGATCGGCGCACTGCTCGGTGCCGTCGCGGGCGCCATCCTGTTCGGCATCGTCGCATCCCGCCCCGTCGAACTCAGCGTCGAACATCTGCAGCACCGGGACCGGGATACCCTCCGCCGGTAGGCCTTGCCCTTCGTCAGCGATTGATGAGTCAATCAGCATTTGTGCATTGCAAAAATATACATTGCAGCGCACGCGAAATTATATTACTTTAAGCCTCAATTGATTTCTGACGTCCGCCCGAGCCCATTGCCGCTGCTCGGGCCTTTCTGTTTCAGCCATTCGGGATCTGCACAAAATGACAGAGCATTGCCTCTGGCGTTTGTCGCGCGCGTTGTATCGCGCGATCAACGATCAGCAATTCGACGACCTCGCCGCAATGATCGACGACAATGTCGACTGGGCCGTGTTCGGTCCGATCGACATGTTTCCGTTTCTCGGCGCGCGCCACGGAAAGGCTGCCGTTATCGAGGTTTGCCGGCAGATCGCACAGAATGTCCGCGTGCATCGCTATGAGCGCGAACACGTGCTGCTCAGCGAGGATTCCGGTTCTGCCATGATGCGCTTTTCGCTGACCGCGCTCGATACCAATCGACCGATCAGCCTGCGCCTCGCACAGTTCGCGCATTTCCGCGCCGGCCGGCTGATCAGCATGCGGGTGGTCGTTGATACATTCGACCTGGTCGAGCAGGCCTTAGGCCGCGCCATCCATCTGCCGAAGATCGCGTGATCGTGGGTTGCGGTTGAATGCTGCGATGCCATAATTTTGCCGATGGTGGCGGTATGATCTGCGGACCAACGCGATCTGCTGGGCATGGGCATGATGGCTGCGAAAACAGTATATTTTCATCGACTTTGCTTCGTTGCGACGGTTTGCGCGGGCGCATTCGCCTCGCCAGCCGCTGCGCAAAATCCGTGGGCCGGCATCAATGACGTCGAAACCCACGATCTCGCGCCGCCGCCCGGTGAAATCGAGCCGGTCGATACGTCGCCGCTGAAGAAGAACGATCCGTCGGAACCTGACTGGAGTTCGCTCGAGACCCACGACTTGCCAACCGCCAGAGGCTCGCTGCGCGAAAATCGTTCGTCGCTGATTGTCGGCAAGCAGACATCCTCGTGGACGTCGAATGACGGCAACGGTTCGTCGGCTGTCTCGGTGAAGCAATCCGTGCTGCCTTTCTGGGACACGCGCATCGGCGCCGACATGAATGTCGCGCGGCAAGGCGGCGCGCGCAGCGCGCAGGAGGCCTATCGCAACCAGTTCGGCGACGGCAACGAAGCCACATCCAGCGGCACAGCGTGGGCTGCGATGACGGCGCCCGGCGTCGGCTCGATCTGGGATCGGACCTCGCTCGAGGCCCGCGTCGACCCCTATTCCGACCAGACGAGGTTCGGGACCTCGATCAGCAAATCGGTACCGCTGGCCGGCAACCAGTATTCGCTGACGCTGCAGAGCGGCTACAACGTGATCCAGCAGGGCAGCATTCCGATGGTCGGCTATAACGGTCGCCCGACGCGCAGCTACGAGACCGACCAGCAGGCGCGTTTCAATATCTCGGATACCGGCACGAGCCTGCTCGCCGGCCAATCACTGGCAACCACGGATGACAAATGGTTGCGCAAGATCGGCGCAGAGCAGAAACTGTTCGGCGGTATCAATGTCACGGGTTCGCTGAGCGAAACATTGAGCGGTGTTACCAACAAGAGTCTTACCGCCGGCTTTAAGCACAGCTGGTAGCTTAAGTTTGTATACACTTTATCCGCGATTTTCAGGCAAAGAACGACCACTCGCCGCATATTGGCCGCTATCCTGTCAGAATCGACTGCGCAGATGACAATGTTGTTACGCCGTGCGGGGGACAGTCCGCGCGTCATGCGTCGACCAGGAGAAGCCCGATGACTGCAACTCGCCCAGAGCAACCCGAAGCCACGACCGAAGACAGCAACCTTGCTGCCGTCTCGGAAGTCGAAGCGGGGATCCGTGACTTCGTCCGCAACGACATCGCCTATCTGCGTCGCCCCGGCGCCAATGGCTCGACCACCGAAACGCCGGCCGCGGCCGATTCCTCGGCGCCGCTCGACTCCTCGACCGAAGCCACCGTCAGCAGCGTCAATTCGCTGATCCAGCGCGTTGCCGGCACCTCGCTGGCTGAAATCGAAAAGCTGATTGGCGAACTGGAAAGCCTGCGCGATCTGCTGCACGCCGAAGGACAGCGCGTCCAGCGCGAGATCTCGGGCTATGCGCAGCTCAGCCAGGCAGCCATGAAATCGACCCGCCTGATCGCCGACAACGTCGCCCAGTGGAAGCGCGCCGCTGACAACCTGCGCCACGACTGATCGGTAATTACATAGTGTTTTCAACGCCGTCCCGGCTCCGGGGCGGCGTTTTTCATGCAAATTTCAGAATCTTCGACGCAAATTCAATTGAACTTTAACCAGCTGTCCCCGACCAAGGTCTCAGGCAGAAAAACTGTCTGGGGTCTGGGGAGACATCCGTGCAAACGATTCGTCCGAATACCGCCGCGCCGATTCCGGCACGCGCGTCCGCGCCCAAAATGGGCACCATCATCGTTCGATTTTCCGGTTTGCTGCTGGTGGCGGTAGCGGTGATCGCCGTCGCCTGGAGCCGCTGATTTCAGCGGCAAGTCTGGATCAAAAAGTCCGTGTGGCCGCTCGCGCATTGGCGCAAGCGCCGCCTCAGTTACTCGCTGACGATCGCGCTGTTATCGAGCGTATAGGCACCGTCGGCATAACCCTTCACAACCATGCAAGTGCCGAACATCACGGCAAGCGTGATGCTGGCAAAGATGAAGCCGACAAATTTCAGTCCGGCGCGATCAGCCATTGTAGTCCCCAGTGATCTCTTGTCTCGCTTAAGGCCGGCTCGCTTGCGCGAACCTTACGTGCCTAAGCATTCGTTGAGCGTGAGTCGCACATCACGCTCACAAAGTTCAAAACACATTAACGTTGGGCTGGTTCCACGGGCAAAGTTGAACTGGGTTAATTGCCGCCGCTGCGTTGTGGCAGGAATACAATGCCGAGGAAAGAATAGACTTCCTCACCGCGCTGGTTCACCGCGACGTTCTTCGATTCGACGATACCCCAACCAGGCCTCGACGCGGTAGCGCGCGACGAGACGACTTCACTGGAATAGGTCAATGTATCGCCGGCAAGAACGGGCTTGAGCCAGCGCAGATCACGAAAACCGGGAGAAGGTCCGCCCGTTCCGAATTCCTCGCCGCGCGCTTCCGCTGCCTGGCGCGCACGCACGCCTTCCGCCACGATCAGTTTCATGCAGACCGAAGCGACGTGCCAACCGGACGCGGCGAGACCGCCGAAGATGGAATTGCGGCCGGCCTCTTCATCGAGATGAAAAGGCTGTGGATCGAATTCACGCGCGAAGGTTTTGATATTCTCGGCCGTAAAAGTGAAGGTGCCGAGCTCACGGCGAAGGCCGACTTTCATGTCATCGAGAAAGGGCATGTCACACCTGCTCTGCAGTCGCGCGACGACCGATCATGATCGGCACAGTCATGTCGGATACCGTCTGCCCCTTCGCATTGCGCGTTCTGCATCGGAAGGTCACGAGGCCCATCATGGGGCGCGATTGCGATGCGCGCGCCTCCAGCACTTCAACATCGAGTGTCAGCTCGTCGTCCGGGCGAAACGGCATCAGCCACTTCATTTCAGTCACACCGGGCGATCCCAGAGATGCCGTCTTGTGGAGGAAGCCGTCATAGATCATGCGCATCATGAGCGAGCACATATGCCAGCCCGAACCTGCGAGCCCCTTCAGCATCGAGGCCCTGGCAGCCTCTTCATCGAGATGCATCGGCTGCGGATCATATTCTTTGGCATAGGCGATGATTTCATCACGGGTGATCAGGCGGGGCCCGAAACTGCCGAAATGGCCCGGCTGAAAATCTTCGAATGTCAGGGTCATGATGGGAGATGCCGTCAAGGGAGCCTGATTGTGGCCGTTATTTGAGGCAATCTCAACCCGGTCGCGCGCATGGCTTGCCCGTAGCTGACGGGAGGGGAAACAGGCCCTTGATGCCCGCGACTTTGAACGTCACGTTGACGACCGGGGGAGATTTTCCAAATGTTCGAATTCCGCGACCTGTTCCAGTGGGACCGTTTCATCACGCCCACCATCATCAAGACCTTCTACTGGCTGGTGATCGCCCTGATCGTCCTGTTCGGAATTTCGGGCATCTTTTCCGGTCTCGCGACGATGGCCATCAGCCCGTTCGGCGGATTCATCATCCTGCTGTCGAGCCTCGCCAGCGTGATCGTCGGCATCATCGCCGCCCGCATCAGCGCCGAATTCGTGCTGATCGTGTTCCGCATCAACGAACACCTCGGCGCCATTCGCGATCAGGGCGAGCAGCGGCAGCACTAAGCCGATTTCGGATGCGATGCGGTTGGGGCCGCGTCGCATCCGGCAGTCAATCAGCGGTCAGGTATTAAACCGGAAGTGCAGCACATCGCCGTCATTGACGACGTATTCCTTGCCTTCCAGCCGCAGCTTGCCGCCGTCGCGGGCGCCGGCTTCGCCATTCAGCCTGACATAGTCGTCATAGCCGATGGTTTCAGCGCGGATGAACCCCTTCTCGAAGTCGGTGTGAATGACCGCTGCAGCCTGCGGCGCCTTGGTGCCCTTGGTGATAGTCCAGGCGCGCGCTTCCTTCGGGCCCACCGTGAAGTAGGTGATGAGCTGCAGCAGCGTGTAGCCGGCACGGATCAGGCGATCGAGGCCGGCTTCTTCAAGACCCAGCGTCTCGAGGAAATCGACGCGCTCTTCGCGCGACAGCGTAGCGATCTCGGATTCGATCTTCGCCGAAATGACGACCGCTTCGGCGCCTTCCTTCTTGGCGTGTTCGAACACCTTCTCGGAGAAGTTGTTGCCGTTCTGCGCCGAGCCTTCCTCGACATTGCAGACATAGAGAACAGGCTTCGATGTCAGCAGGCCGAGCATGCGGAACGCGCGTTCCTCTTCCGGCTTGCGCTCCATGCCGCGGGTCGGCTTGCCATCGCGCAGCAGCACCAGCGCGCGCTGCAGCAGATCGAGCTGATCCTTGGCGTCCTTGTCGTTGCCTTTGGCCTTCTTGGTGAGATTCTCGACGCGTTTTTCGCAGGAATCGAGATCGGCCAGCATCAGTTCGGTTTCGATGATCTCGATATCCGCGAGCGGATCGACCTTGCCTTCCACATGGGTGATGTCGCCGTCCTCGAAGCAGCGCACCACATGGGCGACGGCATCGACTTCGCGGATGGTGGCGAGGAACTGATTACCGAGGCCTTCTCCCTTCGAGGCGCCCTTAACAAGACCGGCGATGTCGACGAAGGTCAGGCGGGTCGGAATGATCTGCTGCGACTTGCCGATCTCCGCCAGCTTGTCGAGGCGCTTGTCCGGCACCGCTACCTCACCGACATTCGGCTCGATGGTGCAGAACGGGTAATTCGCGGCCTGCGCGGCAGCGGTTTCAGTGAGTGCATTGAACAGCGTCGATTTGCCGACATTCGGCAGCCCGACGATCCCGCATTTGAATCCCATGACCCTGTCCTAATTCTTCGACGGCTTCTCAGCGGAGCCGTTGTCGTCCTTCGACGTGAAACCTTTGGCCTGCATCGTCAGATGCACCTTGTTCTGGAACGACGAGTCGTTGCCGCCGACGAGCAGTCCGACATGGTCGGACACCGCATCGTTGAAGGCTTCGAGCTGCTGCCGTTCGGCCTTGGCGAAATCACTCAGCACGTGACCATGCACCAGTTCCTTGGCACCGGGATGTCCGATGCCGAGGCGCACGCGGCGATAGTCGTTGCCGACATGGGCGGAGATCGAGCGCAGGCCGTTATGCCCGGCAATGCCGCCGCCGACCTTCACGCGCACCTTGGCGAAAGGCAGCTCCAACTCGTCGTGAAACACGGCGATATCGCCGAGTGAAATCTTGAAGAAACTGGCGGCTTCCTGCACGGAGCGGCCGGATTCATTCATGAAGGTCATCGGCTTCAGCAGGATGACGCGTTCGCTGCCGAGCGTGCCTTCCGAGGTCTCGCCCTGAAAACGACGGCGCCACGGTGCGAAACCGTGACGCCGCGCAATCTCGTCGAGAACCATGAACCCGATATTGTGCCGGTTGCCCTGGTATTTTGCACCAGGGTTTCCAAGACCAACATAGAGGCGCATGACGCGGTCTCCCGCGCTGGCTTACTTCTTCTTCGCCGGAGCGGCGGCAGCAGCCGGAGCCTTGGCGCCAGCGGCCGGAGCCTTGGCACCTGCAGCCGGAGCAGCAGCAGCCGGCGCAGCGCCAGCGGCCGGGGTCTCTTCACCATAGCCCGACGGCGGCACGATCGTGACCAGGGTCAGGTCGGCGTCGCGCGCGAGCGTCTTCACGCCCTTCGGCAGCTTGATGTCGGTGATGTGCAGGGACGAACCGATATCGAGCGTCGAGACGTCAGCTTCCAGATACTGCGGAATGCTGTCGGCTTCGGCTTCGAGTTCGATCGTGTGGGTGACAATGTTGATGGTGCCGCCACGCTTCACGCCCGGAGCAACTTCACCACCGTTAATGTGCAGCGGAACGCTGACGCGGATGGTGGCGCCTTCGCCGAGACGGAAGAAATCCACGTGGATCGGGAAATCCTTGACCGGATCGAGGTGATAGTCGCGCGGAATCACGCGGTGCTTCTGGCCGTCCAGCTCGATGTTGAAAATGGTGGTCAGGAAGCGGCCGGCCTGGATCCGCATGCGCAGTTCCTTGTCGTCCACCGAGATCGCCAGCGGGGGCTTGTTGTCACCATAGATCACAGCCGGGATACGGCCGGCGCGACGCTCTGCCCGTGCGGCCCCCTTGCCGCTCACCGGACGTGCGGTCGCCTTGAATTCCTTCACGGTCGCCATTGTCTAAGTCCTTGTTTCTGAAAAATTAAAGGCCGCTAGGCGGCCTGATTGGTCACGCTACAGCAAGCCTCCAGGGGTGCGGGGGCTGCAGACGTGCCGGGCTTGTAGCGCCATCGGACTGAAATGACAAGGAAATGTCAGGATTTTTCAGCCCGCCGAGATATCGGAACCGGGCTGACTGCGCGCGGCACCGAAGCTGCTGCGGCTGATCAGCCGCCGAGCTTGGCCTCCAGCGCGGCGATCCGGGCCTTCAGGGCCTCATTTTCCTCGCGGGCGAGACGGGCCATGTCCTTCACCGCCTCGAATTCCTCACGCTTCACGAGGTCAAGGTCGCGGAGGATTTTCTCGGCCTGGGTGCGGACAACCGTATCCACCTCGCGCTTGACGCCCTGGGCGGCGCCGGCGGCTTCGTTCATCAAGCGGCCGATCTCGTCGAATAACCGATTGCTGGTCTGGGTCATGGCAAGAACTCCGGTCGAAGAAACTCAAGAAACCGCATGGCGCGGCATGCCGACAATGGCGATCCCGCGCATTTACTTCAAGCGGCGCCCGGCTTCCACAGTCACAAACGCGAATATCCCTTAATTCGTCATGGCCTTGTGCTTTACTGCGATCATCGGGAGCCGTAAGCCCACACCATGCCCTTTCTCGCGATCGACTTTCCCGCCTTCAATCCCGTCGCCGTTGCGATCGGCCCGATCGTCATTCGCTGGTATGCGCTGGCCTATATCGCCGGCATCGTGATCGGCTGGGTCTATGCCCGGGCCCTGATCAAACGCGAAAAGCTCTGGGGCGGTCCGGCGCCGGTCTCGCTGATCCAGTTCGACGACTTCATCCTCTGGGTGACCCTCGGCATCATCATCGGCGGCCGCACCGGTGAGGTGCTGTTCTGGAATTTCCCTTACTACGCCGCGCATCCATGGGAAATCTTCCAGCTCTGGAACGGCGGCATGTCGTTCCACGGCGGCTATCTCGGCTGCGTCGTCGCGGTGATGGCCTTTGCCTGGGCGAACCGCATCTCCATCCTGTCGCTTGGCGATCTCACCTGCGCGGTGGCGCCGATCGGCATCTTTCTCGGCCGTGTTGCCAATTTCATCAATGGCGAGTTGTGGGGCCGCGTCACCGATGCCAGCGTGCCATGGGCCGTCATCTTTCCGCACGCGGGACCGCAGCCGCGTCATCCGAGCCAACTCTATGAGGCCGGCCTCGAAGGCCTGCTGCTCTTTATCATCCTCGCCATCATGGTGCGCATGGGCGCGCTCAAACGCCCCGGCCTGATCCTTGGCGCCTTCACCATTGTCTATGGGTGTGCGCGGATCGTCGGCGAGCTGTTCCGCGAGCCCGATGCACCGACCGGTTTTGTCATCGGCCAGGTCACCATGGGACAATTGTTGTCGGTACCGATGATCGCAGTCGGACTCGTGCTGATTGTGCGTGCATGCCGCTTGCCGGTCCGCGCCCAACTCCATCCAGGCAAGGCGTGACCGTGGCTGACACATCTCCGCTGCTCGACGAGATCAAGCGCCTGATCCGCGCCACCGGCCCAATGCCGGTGTGGCGCTATATGGAACTGTGCCTGACGCATCCGCGCCATGGCTATTACATCGCGCGCGATCCGCTCGGCCGCGAGGGTGACTTCACGACCTCGCCGGAAGTCAGCCAGATGTTCGGCGAACTGCTCGGCCTGTGGGCGGCGTCGGTCTGGCGCGGCATGGATTCACCCACCGAATTGCATCTGATCGAACTCGGTCCCGGCCGCGGCACCATGATGGCAGACGCACTACGCGCCATGCGGGTACTGCCGGATCTGTATCAGGCACTGCATGTGCATCTCGTCGAGATCAATCCGGTGCTGCGCGAAAAGCAAAAGGCATCGCTGCCGGCGCTGCGCAGCCTGACTTGGCACGACAGCCTCGCCACCGTACCGGACGGCCCGAGCGTGATCTTCGCCAACGAATATTTCGATGTGCTGCCAATCCATCAGGCCATCAAGCGCGACGGCGGCTGGCACGAGCGCACTGTCGATATCGGCGCCGATGGCCAGCTCATTTTCGGCGCCTCGGCCGAGCCGATCGCGCGCTTCGACCTGTTGCTGCCACCTCTCGTGCGTGCCGCGCCGACCGGCGCGATCTTCGAATGGCGGCCGGACAGCGAGGTAATGGCCATTGCCAGCCGCCTGCGCGACCAGGGCGGCGCGGCCGTCATCATCGATTACGGCCATGTACGCAGCGATGCCGGCGATACGCTGCAGGCCATCGCGAAGCACAGCTACACCGATCCGCTGAAAAATCCTGGCCATGCCGACATCACCGCGCATGTGGACTTCCAGGCGCTGGCGCGCGCTGCGGAAGATGTCGGCGCACGCGTTCACGGGCCGCTGACGCAGGGCGAATTCCTCAAGCGCCTCGGTATAGAGACGCGCGCCATGACGCTGATGGCGAAAGCCACGCCGGACGTATCCGAAACCGTATCGAGCGCCTTGAAGCGCCTGATCGATAGCGGCCGCGGCGGCATGGGCTCGATGTTCAAGGTGATCGGAATTTCCGATCCGAAGCTCGAAACACTGGTGGCGTTGAGCGACACGCCGGAGATGCCACAATGAAGACCTTCTCCTCGGCTGCGCTCTCCGATCTTCCCGGCCTGCGCCATGCCTTCTTCACGCGCGACGGCGGCGTTTCGAAAGGCATCTACGCCGGCCTCAACGGGGGTCTCGGCTCGGACGACAGTCCCGCTGACGTCGCCGAAAACCGTAAACGCATGGCCGAGGCCATAGGCGTCGGCATCGATCATTTCATGACTGTGCATCAGATCCACTCGCCTGATGTTGCCGTGGCGACCACGCCGTGGGACGTGGCATCGCGTCCGCGTGCCGATGCGATGGTGACGGCGACGCCCGGCATCGCGCTTGGTGTCACCACTGCCGATTGTGGCCCAGTGCTGTTTGCCGATCCGAAAGCAGGCGTGATTGGCGCCGCCCATGCCGGCTGGAAAGGCGCATTCACCGGCGTGCTCGAAAACACGATCAACGAGATGGAAAAGCTAGGTGCCAACCGCCCCGACATCACCGTCGCCATCGGGCCGCTGATCCGGCAACCCAGTTATGAGGTCGGCGCCGAATTCGTCACCCGCTTTACCGATGCCGATCCGGATTTCGCACGGTTCTTCATCCCGTCATCGCGCGAGAACCATTCGATGTTCGACCTCGCCGGCTTCATCCGCATGCGGCTGGTGGGCGCGGGGATCACGGCCATCGACGACACCGGCATCGATACCTATCCGGACGAGCAACTGTTCTCCTATCGCCGCACGGTTCATCGCAAGGAATCGGACTATGGCCGGCAGATTCACGCCATCGTGCTGGCGCGTTAACCATCACGGGCATTCGACCGGCGACCTAACTACTTACAATTTAAAGAAAATTGCAGCGAAAGCGTCATTGGCGCGTGCACCTTGGCAAGATCTGCGACGCTCTCGCCCTAGACCTTAACGCATTTTAACGATATCGCTCCGGTGTTCGGCAGCCCATCTCGCTGCCGCCCCACGGACGACAGCGCATGCGATTTCCTGCCGTTTCTGCCTCTCGAACCAAGCCGCTGGCTGCAGCTATCATGCTCGGCGTGACGCTTGGCCTCGGTGGCTGCATGAGCACGCAGGACGGCGGGCCGATGAATGCCCAGGCCAGCATGAATACCGCCAGCATGTCATCCGCCAGCGGTCCGACCGTCACCTTTGAGTCCATTGACGGCCCGCCGCCCCAGGTGTTCGAGCGCATGGTCAGCGTGCTCGACAGCGAAGCCAAGCTGCGCAACGTTGCCGTGGTGTCGCGCAAGGACAGCGCCGCCTTCCGCGTCCGCAGCTATCTGTCGGCGCAGATCCGTGGCCACAATACCTCCATCGCCTGGGTCTGGGACGTCTATGACCGCGAACAGAACCGCGCCTTCCGCCTCAGCGGCGAAGAAAGCACCGGCAAGGGCAGCCGCGATGCCTGGGGCACCGCCGACGATGTCACGCTGCGCCGGATCGCCCAGGCTGGCCTGACCGGCCTCAACGGCATGATCAATGGCGCTGCGCCTGCTGAAAGTGGGCCCGAGCCCGCCCCCGCCATGCGCGGACCGGCCATGGCCAGCACCACAGAGTTGCCGGCGCAAGCGACTGCATTCGCCGACGCGAACTGATTTCAGACCGCGTTAAGCAGCGACCCGATTTTGCGCAGGAAAACCGTCATCTGCGGGTTGCAAACTGTGACATCTCCGCGATATCACCTCGCTCAGCTAGACTAGTTCTTGTGGGTAACCCGATATGTTGAACGTTGTATCCACCAAACCGCGGGGAGACGCGTCGATGTCGGGCAAAAATGGTTCCATCAAGCTCGTCGCTGGCAACTCTAATCCGATCCTCGCCAAGGAGATCGCCGATTGGCTGAAGATGCCGCTGACCAAGGCCAGCGTGCGCCGCTTCGCCGATATGGAGATCTTCGTCGAGATCCAGGAAAATGTCCGCGGCTCCGATGTGTTCATCATCCAGTCGACGTCGTTTCCGACCAACGACCATTTGATGGAATTGCTGATCATGACCGATGCGCTGCGCCGCGCCTCGGCCCGCCGCATCACCGCGGTGATCCCCTATTTCGGCTATGCGCGGCAGGACCGAAAAGTCGGCTCGCGGTCCCCGATCTCCGCCAAATTGGTGGCCAACATGATCACCCATGCCGGCGTCGACCGCGTCCTGACGCTCGACCTGCATGCGGGCCAGATCCAGGGCTTCTTCGATATCCCGACCGACAACCTCTATGCCGCCCCCGTGATGGTGCGCGACATCAAGGAAAAGTTCGATCTCACCAAGGTGATGGTGGTGTCGCCTGACGTCGGCGGCGTGGCGCGCGCGCGCGGTCTCGCCAAGCGCATCAATACGCCGCTGGCGATCGTCGACAAGCGCCGCGAACGCGCCGGCGAATCCGAAGTGATGAACGTGATCGGCGACGTGGCCGGCTATACCTGCATCCTGATCGACGACATCGTCGACTCCGGCGGCACGCTGGTCAACGCAGCCGACGCCCTGCTCGCCAATGGCGCCAAGGAAGTCTACGCCTATCTTACCCACGGCGTGCTCTCCGGCGGCGCCGCTGCGCGCATCGGCGGATCGAAGCTGAA
>NZ_JBIISY010000364.1:0-4305 GCF_044340795.1 Tardiphaga sp. | reverse complement strand
TCTGCAGGCCGAAATGCTGGATCAGTTCGCGCAGCGGATCGGGGCCGATCATCGAGTAGTCATAGATCTCGGCGACGCCGGCTTCATACATGGCATCGGATGAATCGAACTTGCGGGTGACGATCTTGCCGCCAAGACGGTCCGAAGCCTCGTAAATGGTGACACGGCAGAGATCGCCGAGCTTCTTCTTGAGATACCAGGCGCTCATCAGGCCGCCCGGACCACCACCAACAATCGCAAGATCAAGCATCTAAATTCTTTCGCGCCTTGAATGCCTGCCGGCCGCCCCCGACAAGAATCGCTGTAGCGCATTCACCGCTACGGCGGAATCCGGACCGCTGCAGAACTGCCCCCCTGCCCGTGTCGGATCGCACTAAACCATTCCAACTAAGACCATTTTCGATCTGAAGGAAAGATGAACGAAGGCCGCAAGTGCTTTGCGGCAGGTCAAAAATCGCTAACCCGCAATGCAAAAAGGGCCGGCTTGAAGCCGGCCCTTTTGATTCTTGTCAGTCGCGTCCGACTTACTCGGCGGGCGGCAGAGCCAGCGGCTCAGCTTCCGGAGCAGCAGGCGTCACGGCTGCCTGCTTCTCGCGCTCGTCCTGGATCATCGTGTCGCGCTTCATGGCGACCTCGCGGATCTTGGCCATGGAGGCGCCGGTACCGGCCGGGATCAGGCGGCCGACAATGACGTTCTCCTTCAGACCCTCGAGCGGATCGATCTTGCCGTTGACCGCCGCCTCCGTGAGGACGCGGGTGGTCTCCTGGAACGACGCCGCCGAGAAGAACGAACGCGTCTGCAGCGAGGCCTTGGTGATGCCGAGCAGCACCGGGTTTCCGGTTGCCGGCTTCTTGCCTTCCTCGACTGCCTTCGCGTTAAGCGCGTTGAACTCGATCTTGTCGACCTGCTCACCCGAGATCATGTCGGTGTCGCCCTGATCGGTGACCTCGATCTTCTGCAGCATCTGACGAACAATCACTTCGATGTGCTTGTCGTTGATGAGCACGCCCTGCAACCGGTAAACTTCCTGGATTTCGTTGACCAGATAGGCAGCGAGTTCCTCGATGCCCTTGATCGCCAGAATGTCGTGCGGCGCCGGATTGCCTTCGACGATGAAGTCGCCCTTTTCGACGATATCACCATCCTGCAGATGGATGTGCTTGCCCTTGGGAATGAGGTACTCGCGAGTCTCCTCAAGCTTGTCGAGCGGTTCGATCGAGATGCGACGCTTGTTCTTGTAGTCGCGTCCGAAGCGGATGGTGCCGCCGATTTCCGCGATGATCGCCGCGTCCTTCGGCTTGCGGGCCTCGAACAGTTCGGCAACACGCGGCAGACCGCCGGTGATGTCACGCGTCTTCGCGCTTTCGGTCGAGACACGGGCGAGAATGTCACCGGCCTGGACCTTGGCACCGACGTCCACCGACAGGATCGCGTCAGGCGAGAGCATGTAACGGGCATCGCCACCGCGTGCCAGCTTCAGAACCTTGCCATCCGAGCCCTTGACAACGATGGCCGGACGCAGGTCTGCACCCGCGCGCGACGAACGCCAGTCGATGATCACGCGCTTGGCGATACCGGTCGATTCGTCGAGGGTTTCGGTGACCGACTGGCCGTCCACGAGATCCTCGAAGCCGATCGTACCGTCGACTTCCGTCAGCAGCGGACGGGAATACGGATCCCATTCCGTGATGCGCTGGCCACGCTTGACGGTGTCGCCATCGGCCACGTGAACGCGGGCACCGTACTGAATACGATACGTCGCGCGCTCGGTGCCGTCGGTGTCGCTGATCGCGATCACCATGTTGCGGACCATCGCCACGGTGTGACCTTCGCCGTTCTTGGCGAGACCCTCGTTGCGGATGGTGACCTTGCCGTCGAAGTTCGACTCGATCACCGACTGCTCGTTGAGCTGAGCGGCGCCGCCGATGTGGAACGTACGCATGGTCAGCTGCGTACCCGGCTCACCGATCGACTGCGCGGCGATGACGCCGACAGCTTCACCGTGGTTGACCGGCGTACCGCGCGCGAGATCGCGGCCGTAGCAGGTGCCGCAGATGCCGTTGACCAGTTCGCAGGTCAGGGCCGAACGGATCTTCACTTCCTGGATGCCGGCCTTCTGCAGCCGGTCCACGTCGCGCTCTTCCATCAGCGTGTTGCGCTTGATCAGCACTTCGCCGCTGTTGGGATCGACGATGTCTTCGCAGGCCGAGCGGCCGAGAATACGCGACGCCAGCGACGCGACCACCGAGCCCGCATCGACGATGGCGCGCATCTTGATGCCGAGATTGGTGCCGCAATCGGTCTGCGTGATGATGCAGTCCTGTGCGACGTCGACCAGACGACGGGTCAGGTAACCCGAGTTCGCGGTCTTCAACGCGGTGTCCGCGAGGCCCTTACGGGCGCCGTGGGTCGAGTTGAAGTATTCGAGAACCGACAGGCCTTCCTTGAAGTTCGAGATGATCGGCGTTTCGATGATCTCGCCCGACGGCTTGGCCATGAGGCCGCGCATACCACCGAGCTGACGCATCTGGGCCGGCGAACCACGAGCACCCGAATGCGCCATCATGTAGATCGAGTTGATCTGGGCTTCTTCACCCTGCGCATTGGTCTTCACCGAGGAGATTTCCTTCATCATCTCCTTGGCGACTTCTTCGGATGCCTTCGACCAGGCGTCGACGACCTTGTTGTACTTCTCACCGTGGGTGATCAGGCCGTCATTGTACTGCTGCTCGAAGTCCTTGGCGTAGGCGCGCGTGGCGTCCACGACCTTCCACTTCGTGGCAGGCACAACCATGTCGTCCTTGCCGAACGAGATGCCGGCCTTGAAGGCGTTGTAGAAGCCGAGCGCCATGATGCGATCGCAGAAGATCACCGTCTCCTTCTGGCCGCAGTGACGGTAGACCTGATCGATGACGCCCGAAATTTCCTTCTTCGTCATCAACTTGTTGATGGTCTCGTAAGGCACCTTCGGATGCTTCGGCAGCACCTGGCCGAGCATGGCACGACCGGCGGTCGTTTCGATCAGACGCGTGACGGTCTTGCCGTCCGCATCGAGACCGGTCCAGCTGTACTTGATCTTCGTGTGGAGGTGGATGACCTTCGCATGCAGGGCATGCTCGATCTCCGACATCTCACGATACACCTTGCCCTCGCCCGGCAGGCCGGCGCGCATGGTGGACAGGTAGTACAAACCAAGCACGATGTCCTGCGACGGCACGATGATCGGCTGGCCGTTCGCGGGATGCAGGATGTTGTTGGTCGACATCATCAGCACGCGCGCTTCCAGCTGCGCTTCGAGCGACAGCGGGACGTGCACGGCCATCTGGTCACCGTCGAAGTCGGCGTTGAAGGCCGAACAGACCAGCGGATGCAGCTGGATCGCCTTGCCTTCGATCAGCACCGGCTCGAACGCCTGGATGCCCAGACGATGCAGCGTCGGCGCACGATTCAGCAGCACGGGATGCTCGCGAATGACCTCGTCGAGGATGTCCCAAACCTCGGGACGCTCCTTCTCCACGAGCTTCTTCGCCTGCTTCACCGTGGTGGACAGACCCTTGGCGTCGAGACGCGAATAGATGAACGGCTTGAACAGTTCGAGCGCCATCTTCTTCGGCAGGCCGCACTGATGCAGGCGCAGTTCGGGACCGACCACGATGACCGAACGGCCGGAATAGTCGACGCGCTTGCCGAGCAGGTTCTGACGGAAGCGGCCCTGCTTGCCCTTCAGCATGTCGGCGAGCGACTTCAGCGGACGCTTGTTGGCGCCGGTGATGACGCGACCGCGGCGGCCGTTGTCGAACAGCGCGTCAACGGCTTCCTGCAACATGCGCTTTTCGTTGCGGATGATGATGTCCGGCGCGCGGAGCTCCATCAGACGCTTCAAGCGGTTGTTACGGTTGATGACGCGGCGATACAGGTCGTTGAGGTCCGACGTCGCGAAGCGACCGCCATCGAGTGGCACCAGCGGACGCAGATCCGGCGGAATCACCGGCACGACGGTGAGGATCATCCATTCCGGCTTGTTGCCGGAGAAGCGGAAGGCTTCGACGATCTTCAGGCGCTTGGCGAGCTTCTTGTGCTTGATGTCGGATTCCGTCTCCTTCATCTCGGCACGCAGTTCGACGTCGAGCTTCTCGAGGTCGAGGCCACGCAGCAGCTCGCGGATCGCTTCCGCGCCGATCATGGCGGTGAACGAGTCCTGGCCGTATTCGTCCTGCGCCTTCAGATACTCGTCTTCAGACAGCAGCTGACGGTCCTTGAGCGCGGTGAGACCCGGCTCGAGAACGACGTAGTATTCGAAATAC
>NZ_JBIISY010000365.1:0-4305 GCF_044340795.1 Tardiphaga sp. | reverse complement strand
CGGAAGGCGGAGAGCCGGGCAGACGCCGGGAAGCGGGACCGGTTGGAGCGGACGCGTTGGATGTGGCTCAAGAACCGGGTGAACTGGACGGAAAAGGAAGCCCAGAAGTGGGAGTCGATGGCCCTGGAACGATATGTGAGGGGCATGGCTTACCAGATGAGGCTGGTGCTTCAAGGCATCTACGAGCGGAAGGATGCCGGGGATGCCAGGAAGCTGTTCCGAAACTGGTGCGCTTGGGTGCACACGATGCGGGGACAAACCGGAGAACTGCTCGAGCCGATGGCCCGAGCTGCCCGGATGGTCGAGGGTCACTTGGAGGGGATCCTGGCCCATTGGACTCAAGGGCTGACGACGGCCTTCATGGAGGGACTCAACAGCCTGTTCTCGGCTGTGAAGCGCAAGGCCCGCGGGTATCGGTCTGTGGAATACATGACCACCATGCTCTACTTCGTCGCCGGGAAACTCACCTTACCGTGCTACTGACCCACTGAAAGTAGCGAGGAACCGAGATTATTACGGGACGCTTCATGCACTGGGGTCAGAATTCCATAACCTGAGTTACTGCGCTCACGAGTTCACCAGCTTGGTCCCTTCGAAGTCGAAACGGAAGCGAACTTCTTTTAGGCCGGCGCCGCTCATCGCATGCCGCAGCTTGGTTTTATTGTCAGCATAGAACATAAGAAAGCCACCGCCACCTGCACCGATGAGCTTGCCCCCGAGCGCTCCGTTCCCCATAGCAAGGTCATACCACTCGTTGATCTTCGCGTTGCTCATGCCGCCCGAGCGCTCCTTCTTCCTCTGCCAGTGCACATCCATCAAACGCGCGAACTCGTTTAGTTGGCCCCTCTCCAACGCGCGCTGGCTTTGGAAACCAAGATCTTTGACGAAATGTAGATTTTCAATCATCGAGGCATCGGCGACTTTGCTCTTGCTGTCCTGCTCTCTCAAGATCGCTGATGCGGAACGCGAGTAACCGGTAAAGAACAACAGCAGGTTGTCCTCAAGGTCGCAGATCGTCTCATCAGAAATCTTCAACGGCCACGCTTCAACTTTGCCGTCGGGGAGAAATTTGAAGCACGTAATGCCGCCGTAGGCCGAGATATACTGATCCTGCTTACCTATGGGTTCGTGAAGCCGATTCAACTCGATATCGCATGCCTGTTCAGCGAGTTCTGCCGGGTGAACCAGATTTTTTCTCCAAGCATGAAGTGCCTTTAGCAAAGCCGTAGTAAAGCTGCCAGAAGAACCAAGCCCGGTACCCGCGGGAATGTCGGCCATTGAGGTGAGTTCCATCGACTGACCACTGATCTCTAGCATTGCCATCGCCTCGCGGATGATGGGGTGTTCTAACTGGCTGGCTTCCGCCACGCGTTCGAGCTTCGAATACTTCACGATCAAGTCCGTGACGAAGGTATCATGCAGAGTTATATAGACATACTTGTCGATCGCCGCTGCTATTAGAAAGCCGGTATGTTGCTGATAATACGACGGCAAATCTGTACCGCCGCCGCCGAGGCTGATGCGAAGTGGTGAACGCGAAATAATCATTTAATAGAAATTTTTAAAAGATTTATTACTTTCAGCGATTTATAAAATAAATATTTATTACACCACAGTCTTCCCATCCGCTGTAAACCAGATATCAAAGTGCGAAATTAGCCGCCTTTGCATCGCTCGCAAACATCTTCACAGTATCGAGCGAGAGCTCCTCAAGATCCATGCCGAGCATCTTGATGGCCTTACCTAGGATGTCGTGCGGCACTGTGACAATGTGCGAACCACAGTCATTCGCTTGGAAGATGTTCAGCACCTCCCGCACACTGGCCCAGAGCAGTTCTGCCCGCGGCAAGCCCTGCAGAATCTTCTTGCCCTCCAGCATGATGCCGATGGGATCTAAACCGGTGTCGGCGATGCGCCCTGCGAAGACAGAGACCACCGCAGGAACAGCGATATCGAGAGCTGAGGCGACACCCTCGACTTGTCTGATCGTGAGGAGCGCCGTGACATTCAACTTAACACCCTCTTTCGCCAACTCCTTGATGAGCGGCAGCGAAGATTCTCCACGAGTGTTCATGATCGGGATCTTGACGTAGACGTTTGACGCCCAACCATTAATTTTTAGACCTTGGCGCCGCATCTCGAAGAACTCGT
Organism: Tardiphaga sp.; assembly: GCF_044340795.1. Taxonomy (GTDB): domain Bacteria; phylum Pseudomonadota; class Alphaproteobacteria; order Rhizobiales; family Xanthobacteraceae; genus Tardiphaga. The sequence continues at coordinate 2,154 of NZ_JBIISY010000365.1, read as the reverse complement.
CAGAAAAGACCTCAAGCGACAACGGCTTAGTCGTGATGCTCTCCAACACGTCCCGCGCGAACGCCTCAAAATCTGTCAACCCTGCTTTGCGCATTAGTGTCGGGTTTGTCGTCAGACCTTTGATGAGCGGATTGGCGTTGAGCTCTAACATGCCCTTCTTGTCCGCGCCATCGGCAAAAATTTTGATTTGTAAATCTTCGAATGTTCGCTTCATGAATTATTGATTGTTGTATTAAGGATTAATTCCGCGGCCTCACCGAGATCACGGACCGAGAAATCGGGCCTCACCTTCAGTTCCTCAGCATATCCGCGATCGATGAAAATGGTCTTGCATCCGGCGGCTTGACCACAATCCACATCGCGCCAACGATCGCCCACCATCCAACTCTGCCCAAGATCGATACCCATCTCCCGGGCTGCGTGTAACAACATGCCCGGCTTGGGCTTGCGACAATTGCAATCGGACATGCCTCTGCCTGCATGGTAGCACACCTCGATGCGGTCGATGGGTAGATGCGACAACACGTATCCATGGATCTCCTCTACGATCTGCTGACTCATTGTGCCGCGTCCGACATCTGGCTGATTGGTCGCCACGACAAGGACGAACCCGGCCGCCCTTAACCGAGCGCACGCGGCCAACACCTCCGGGAAAATTTCGAACTGAGCCAAGTTCTTCGGTGGGTATGGCCTGAGTTCGTGTTCAAGGGCTCGATTTATAACACCGTCACGGTCAAGAAACACCGCGCGCCTCGGCGCTGGATTCACTTTGTAGATTCCCACTTGGTTGCCGCAACCTTGAGCTTTGGATGGGACACGAATAGATGCCACACCACTCCCTGAAAAGCCTCGCTGAGGGGCGTGATGTGCGCTGGATTCACAGTCGGAACAATAACGCAAGCCGTCGCCTCCTTGGCCGTATAACCGCCGTCACGGCCGACGATCCCGACGACTGATGCGCCCACGCCTTTTGCCACCTGGATGGCGTTAACCAGATTCGGGCTCACGTTTTTCTCCAAATTGCCACCGCCGACTGAGAAGATAAGAAGCCCGTCCTTCTCGTTAATGCGACTAACTTTGAGCCATTCAGAAAAGATGGTCGGCCAACCCTCGTCATTAGTCCGGGCGGTGAGTTCGGAGACATTGTCAGTCGGCGCATAAGCTTCGAAACCACAGATCTTGCGGAAGTCGTTCACTGCATGACCTGCGTTGCCGGCGCTGCCACCGACACCGAGGATGAACAGACGACCCCCACGTTCTCGGATGGCGAACAGTTCATCGGCGCACCTTTCAATAGCTGTCGGGTCAAGTAGCGCCGTGACCTGTTGGACTTCGCCGAGAAATTGTTTTATGAAGTTCATAGCATTGTTTGTTTTCTAATTTTGTTACAGTAGTCAAAATCTGAGCCTATCGCGAAGGATTCAAAAGGTGCTCGAGCTCCGCTAAGCCCGCTGGCGAACCCATCTCATAGAATCGCTCTAGCACCTCGTAGCCAGCAAGCTGTCGGTCATGAACCAGCGCCTTCATGACATCCGCAAGGTCAAGGAACTGGTCGTTAGGGTGCTGTTCAAAGACAGAGGACTTGAATAGACTCACCCCGTAATCGATGTATCTCATCTCCTGCAACTTGGCCTTTTTATCATACACCACGACCTCGCCATCTCGGAAGACAACGTTGCTTGTGTCGTATCGGTCCTCGTTACGATAAACGGTCATCAGCCCCAGCTTGCCGCTGCGGCGAAAGGAATCCGCCACCGGTTCCCATTCTATTGGCAGATATGAATCACCGTAGAGGACAAAGAACTCTTCCCCAAGCTTAGGCAGAGCTCGTTTAACCGCACCGCCAGTGCCGAGCAACTTCTCGCCATCGAGGGAATAGTCCAACTTGATCCCGTACGCTGCATCACCAAAATCACTCCGTATCATCTCACCTAGATACCCGATACAGAGGACGGCACGACGTACCCCCCTCGCATGAAGCATCTCGAGCTGATGAGCCAAGATCGGCCGCCCTGCGACAGTGACAAGAGACTTCGGTACCGTCTCAGTGATTGGTCGCAGCCGCGTCGCAAGACCGCCAGCAAGAATGGCTACAGGAATATTGATCAAGGTATTACTCAAGCAATTAAGAATTTTGATCAGCGGACTTTAGAT
>NZ_JBIISY010000363.1:0-4314 GCF_044340795.1 Tardiphaga sp. | reverse complement strand
ACGGGACCGACTGGAGTGACGAGTACCGCTTCGCCAGAGCTGACGGAACTTATGCCGACGTCCTGGACCGTGGTTACGTCCTGCGGGACGAGGGCGGCGCTCCGATCCGGATGGTGGGCGCTATGCTGGAAGTGTCGGCCAGGAAGGCCGTGGAGCGTCAGCTTCAGCAGGATCGGCAAAGGCTTGCCGAGGAGGTCGAAGAGACCGCGGCCGAGCGCGACCGGGCAGAGGAAGCTTTGCGACAATCGCAGAAGATGGAAGCTGTCGGACAGCTCACGGGCGGTCTCGCTCATGACTTCAATAATCTACTGACGGGCATTTCGGGTGCACTCGAAATGATCCAGCTGCGCGTCGCCCAAGGGCGCGTCAACGAACTCGAGCGCTACTCGGTCGCTGCCCAAGGTGCCGTACGGCGCGCTGCTGCTCTCACCCATCGTCTTTTGGCATTCGCACGGCGTCAGACGCTCGATCCGAAACCGACCGACGTCAATCGACTGATGTTCGGCATCGAGGAGCTGATACGTCGTACGGTGGGGCCGCAAATCGAAGTCGAGACCGTCGGCAAGGCGGGGATATGGACGACGCTGGTCGATCCCAACCAGCTCGAAAACGCACTCATTAATCTTTGCATCAATGCCCGCGACGCGATGCCGGAAGGTGGCCGCATCACGATCGAGACGGCTAATAAGTGGTTGGACGAGCGAGCAGCGCGCGAGCGTGATCTTGGTTCGGGCCAATACGTGTCTATCTGCGTGACGGATACAGGCACGGGCATGACGGCGGACGTCGCCGCGCACGCTTTCGAGCCGTTTTACACAACGAAACCCATGGGTGAAGGGACCGGTCTAGGCCTTTCGATGATTTATGGTTTTGCGAGGCAATCAGGCGGCCAAGTCCGGATCTATACCGAGGTCGGCATGGGAACGACGATGTGCATCTACCTGCCGCGCCATGTCGCCGAGAACAGTGTCGTCGAGGTCGGAGCAGAGCTGGACGAAAAAATCCTGAGCGCGTTGAATAGGCCGTCCGCGGTCGGGCGCGTGTTGGTCGTCGATGATGAGCCCACGGTCCGTATGCTGGTCGTCGAAGTGACACAGGAACTCGGCTACGATGTGATCGAAGCGATTGATGGGCCCAGCGCGCTGCGCGTGTTGGAAAATCAGCCCGCCATCGATCTGCTGATTACCGATGTCGGATTGCCGGGCGGCATGAACGGGCGGCAGGTGGCCGATGCCATGGTCAGCATTCTTCCGGAACTGAAGGTGCTCTTCATCACTGGCTTCGCGGAAAACGCAGTCATGGGAAACGGTCAGCTTTCGCCGAACATGGCGCTGGTCACCAAACCTTTCGCCATGGAAGTCCTTGCTGCGAAGATACAGGACATTATGGACGGAGTTTGATTGATCCGGATGCTGAAGACCTGCCTTAGCCGCGAGCTACAGCGCTGCCAATTTGGAACGTTTCCGAGCCTTTCGGCTTATGTGCCTTAGGGGGGCACGCAATGTGGCATTGGTTGAAGAACTTTCTGGGCATTCAGGTGGCCGCACAATCAGCCGACGGCATTTCGCCGCTTGTTGATCGGTCCGCATTGGCAGATTTCGTCAGGTTGCTTCATGAAGGTGATCGGGATGAACCTGCAATCGATCAATCAACCAACCTCGACCCTATCTAAGATCGCAGCCCAAACTCCGCGCCTGTACCTCGTCAGATTGCTGCGTCCTTACCCCTGTTTGAATGCCCGTCCTGCGAGGAGTCTGCGGCTTGAGTGACAACACTGATGTCACCGCTGCTCTCAAGGCAGGCTAGCTTTACATCCCGGGGATCATCCACGCCTTGAGTCCGCAAAAGTGCAAGGAGTTCGTCCTCGGTGACCAGTTCTCTGCGCATATTTTTGCGGAGCATCTTGCCATTTTCGATCAGTTTGATCTTTGAGGATGTCAGCCGGACCTCGAGGCTTGGAAAGCGGTATGCCAGCCACTGGAGTCCATAACTCCAAAACATCACCGTCAGGATGAGGAGGGCAGCTTCCGTGACGGATTTGTTCTCGCCCAGTGCGTCGGTCGTGGATTCCACCACCAGAACGACGACAAGAATGTCCGGAATCCCAATTGCTCCGGCTTGCCTATTGAGGAAGAAACGAAGCACAAAGAACAGCAGGAAATAGATGAGCGTGCCGCGCAGAATGACCTCGTAAGTCGGGTTCTGCGGTACAAATATGGCCTGCCAGTCGATCAAATGCACTTCCGTCGTTCAATTGGGAGCGGTGAGGTCATGCGGAGACCAATTCGAGGGCGGGACGCACGTCAGGCCGCAGTCTTCTGTAGGCTGTGAGATAATCCTGCGTCATCCGTTCCACGGTGAAGCGCTCCTCGAACTGGCGCCGAACCGCCGCACGGGAAAGTCGATTGATCGTCTGTAGGGCGGCTACCGCTTCGTCGTTTGATCCAACAACGATGCCTGACACGCCGTCGTCGATGATTTCGGGAACGGAGCCATTTGCAAATGCGATCACGGGTGTCCCGCACGCCATCGCCTCGATCATGACCAGCCCGAAGGGCTCGGGCCAATCGATCGGAAACAGCAGCGCGCTCGCGTTGCCCAGGAAGTCGGCCTTCTGATGCTCGTTGATCTCGCCAACGAACTCGACGTTCGGATTAGCCGAGACCATCGGGCCAATGACTTCGTCCCAATATTTCCTGTCCGCTTGATCGACCTTGGCGGCTATCTTGAGATGCATGCCCGCGCGTGCGGCGATCTCGATGGCGCGATCGGGACGCTTTTCGGGGGAGATACGCCCCAAGAAAGCCGCGTAGCCGGAGGCCGGTGCAGGATTGAACGGCAGCAGATCCGTCGGAAGTCCGTGATAGATCGTAGAAAGCCAATTGACTGGCGGCATGGGCGCTCGCTGCGCGTCGGATATCGACACCAGAGGCAGTTCCGGAAAGGCTGTGTAGAAAGGCGCTGCGTCAGGTAGGTCGAGGCGCCCATGCAACGTCGTCAGCATCCTGTCAGCGTAGGGACGCATCATCGGATAGTGCAGATAGTCGATGTGGAAGTGAACGATGTCGAAATCGTCGAGGCGTTTGGCGACTTCTTCGAGCATAGTGATGTGATAGGGCAGCATGTCCCGGACGTCGGCATCGAGACGCAGGGCTGTCGTTGAACACGAAACGAGCTTTGCGTCGGTGACGGAGTCGCCGGTCGCAAATAACGTCACCTCGTGGCCTAGTCGCACGAGTTCCTCAGTGAGGTAGGACACGATCCGCTCTGTCCCGCCATACAGCTTCGGTGGGCAACTTTCGGCAAGCGGGGCAACCTGAGCGATTTTCATGATCCCCGCGTCTCCTTTTCCTAGATGGCGGATTGGTAAAGCGAGGCGTATGCCTTCGCCGAGTTTGACCAACTGAAAGCCTGTCCCATCGCCGCACGGCGCATGCGATCGAGTCGATCTCGCGCGCCAAAAGTCGAGAATGCGCGGCAGAGGCTGCTCAGCAGCCCATCGGAGGATGGGCGGTCGAAGAGGAAGCCGGTCTGGCCATCAAGAATGGTTTCTGCCAAGCCGCCCGTACGATGGCCAATCGGAAGGGAGCCGAAGCGCTGTGCATACATCTGGCTGAGGCCGCAAGGTTCGAAGCGCGACGGCATGAGGGTGAAATCGCTCCCGGCGAAGATGCGCCGAGCTTCCTCATCCTCGAAGCCAATCTTTACCGCAACCGCGCCTGGGTGGTCGATCTGCACCTGCCGGAGTGCCTGTTCGAACCGCTCTTCGCCTTTCCCCGTAACAACAATCTGACCGCCTGCATCAACGATTGCTTTGGCATTCTGGATGACGAGATCGACGCCCTTTTGATGGACGAGGCGGGCAACAAGAGCAAACAGCGGACCGCGCGAGACCGCCAACCCGAATTGCCGACGGATCTCCCGTGCATTCTGGGAGCGCTTCCGCCAGTCTCCAGCATCGAAATTCCGGGTAAGCGACGTGCATGATCGCGGGTCCCAGCTCTCGTCAATGCCGTTCAGGATGCCCGACAGCTCATTTCGGTCCGCGCGCTTGCGAAGAACGCCCTCCAGGCCGCACCCGAACTCGGGCGTTGTGATTTCGGCGGCGTAGGTCTGACTAACCGTTGTCAGGTGAGATGAATAAACGAGACCAGCCTTCATGAAGGAAAGGCGGTCGTAGAACTCGACGCCATCCATATGGAAGGCTTCTGCGGGGATACCCAGACGGGGGAGGGCATCGCGGGAAAACACGCCCTGATAGGCGAGATTATGAATCGTGAACACGGTCGGGATCGGCCGCTGTGACCATTCTAG
>NZ_JBIISY010000120.1:0-17966 GCF_044340795.1 Tardiphaga sp. | reverse complement strand
CGCCGCGCGCCGATATTCTCGACGGTTGAATTCACCGCGACGGCCACATCCGCCAGCGCGTCGATGGCGTCGTCGGAAAATTCCAGCGTCACGCCTTCGGTCTGCAGCAGCGCCACATATTGCTTGATGAGCGATGCTTCCGGCTCCGTGAGAATGCGCCGCATGTTGTCACGCGTCAGTGCATCCAGCTCGACCCGGATCGGCAGGCGGCCCTGCAATTCCGGCAGCAGGTCGCTCGGCTTGGCGATGTGAAAGGCACCGGAGGCGATGAAGAGAATGTGCTCGGTCTTGACCGCCCCGTGCTTGGTCGAAACCGTGGTGCCTTCGATCAGCGGCAGCAGATCGCGCTGCACGCCTTCGCGCGAGACTTCGCCGCCGCTGCGGCCATCGCGCACGCAGATCTTGTCGATCTCGTCGAGAAACACGATGCCGTTGTTCTCGACCACGGAGATCGCTTCCTGCACCACCTGGTCGTTGTCGAGCAGCTTGTCGGCTTCCTCGCTCACCAGCGGTTCATGGGCATCCTCGACCCTGAGGCGACGTGTCTTTGTGCCCTTGCCCATCTTGCCAAAGATGTCGCCGAGCGAGATCGCGCCCATCTGCGCGCCGGGCATGCCGGGGATCTCGAACATCGACGGACCGCCGGATGACGATGACACCTCGATCTCGATTTCCTTGTCGTTCAGTTCGCCATTGCGCAGCTTCTTGCGGAACGATTCCTTGGTCGCAGCGCTCGCATTGGCGCCGACCAGCGCATCGACCACGCGATCCTCGGCAGCCAGCTGCGCGCGCGCCTGCACATCCTTGCGCTTGCGCTCGCGGGTCTGCGCGATGCCGACCTCGAGCAGGTCGCGGATGATCTGCTCCACATCGCGACCGACATAGCCGACCTCGGTGAACTTGGTGGCTTCCACTTTCAGGAACGGCGCGCCCGCGAGTTTTGCGAGGCGTCGCGCGATCTCGGTCTTGCCGACGCCAGTGGGCCCGATCATCAGGATGTTTTTCGGCAGCACCTCTTCACGCAACAGCCCGGTCAGTTGCAGCCGGCGCCAGCGATTGCGCAGCGCGATCGAGACGGCGCGCTTGGCGTCGTGCTGGCCGACGATGAAACGGTCGAGCTCGGAAACAATTTCGCGGGGTGAGAAGTCGGTCATTCGCTCAGGGTCTCGATCGTCAGATTGCGGTTGGTGTAGACGCAGATGTCGGCAGCGATATCCAGCGACTTGCGGACGATGCTTTCGGCATCCTGGTCGGTGGTGTCGGCCAATGCACGAGCCGCGGCCAGCGCGTAGTTGCCGCCGGAACCGATGGCCATCACGCCCGCCTCGGGCTCCAGCACGTCGCCGGTGCCGGTGAGGACCAGCGAGACCGATTTGTCGGCCACGATCATCATGGCCTCCAGCCGGCGGAGGTAACGGTCAGTCCGCCAGTCCTTGGCAAGCTCCACGGCGGCACGGGTGAGCTGGCCGGGATACTGCTCCAGCTTGGCTTCCAGCCGCTCGAACAAAGTGAAGGCATCGGCGGTGGCGCCGGCAAAGCCGCCGATCACGTCGCCTTTGCCCAGTTTGCGGACCTTTTTGGCGTTGGACTTGATCACGGTCTGGCCGATCGAGACCTGGCCGTCGCCGCCGACCACGACCTTGCCGTTCTTGCGGACGGTCAGAATGGTGGTGCCGTGCCAGATCAGGGACGATGCGTCGCCGGACGCGGAAGAATGGGTGCTCATGGGTATCCTCGTGAGGGTCTGATCTAGGCACGGGTGAGGTCGGATGCAAATGCGGCCAAAACACCGACACCCTTTCCGCCGAGCCATGAATTTCCGCTCACCATAGCCTCCGAATCCCGCGTCCTGGCCGTAGCGTCGCTGTCATCCCCCTGTTAAAAGACCGCGTTTTCAGCCAGCAAGAGGCCCATTCGATGCGCAAGGCGACGATCAAGCGCGCCACCAAGGAGACCCAGATCGAGGTTTCCGTGAATCTCGATGGCACCGGTGCGTCCAATTCGACCACCGGCATCGGGTTCTTTGACCATATGCTTGACCTGCTCGCCCGCCATTCCCGCATCGACATCACCGTCAAGGCGGTGGGTGATCTCCATGTCGATTTCCACCACACCACGGAAGACGTCGGCATCGCCCTCGGCCAGGCCGTGAAGCAGGCGCTGGGTGACATGGCCGGTATCACCCGCTACGCCTCGGTCTATATGCCCATGGACGAGACCCTGACCCGGGTGGCGCTGGATATTTCCGGCCGCCCGTTCCTGGTGTTCAAGTCCGCCTTCCCGACCCACAAGATCGGCGAATTCGACACCGAACTGGTGCGCGAGTGGTTCACCGCCTTTGCCGTGCAGGCGGGCGTGACTTTGCACGTCGAAACCCTATATGGCGACAATAGCCATCACATCGCCGAATCCTGCTTCAAGGGTCTGGCGCGGGCATTGCGGACGGCGGTTGCCATCGATCCGCGCAATGCCGGCGAAGTGCCTTCCACCAAGGGGCAGCTCGGCGGCTGATCCCTGTTCGTGATCCCTGCCTGGTAGTGGCGGAGTTTGCATGCCGGTCTATACAGTTCATGCGCCAAAAAGCGCCGAGACATCGCCATTGGCGGCGACGGACAAGTTCGTCTTCGTGCGCGACGGCTTTCATGTCTGGGCGTTCATCGCCGGGCCGTTCTGGCTGTTGTTTCACCGGCTCTGGCTGGCTTTGATCGGCTATCTCGTTCTGTCTTTCGTCGGCGAGATCGCGCTCTCGAAGCTCGGCGTGCCAGCTGGGCCGCGGATGCTGGCGATGTTCTTCATCGCGCTGCTGATGGGTTTTGAAGCATCCAGCTTGCGTCGCTGGTCCTATTCGCGCGGCAAGTGGCGGCAGCTCGATGTCGTCGTCGCCGATAATCCAGAGGCGGCGGAGCGCCGTTTCTTCGATCGCTGGGCCACCAGCCAGCGCGATGATTCCTATTCGACCGACCGCGGCGCGCCGCCGCCGACCCGCCGCGTCCCGGCCCAGCCGTTTTCACGCGGGCCCGAAGATGTGATCGGCCTGTTTCCGCAACCGGGAGTGACACGGTGACCGTCGCCATTATCGATTACGGCTCCGGCAACCTGCACTCTGCTGCAAAAGCCTTCGAGCGTGCCACCCGCGGCATGGACGCGCCGCCGAAGATCGTCGTCACCCGCGATCCCGATCAGGTGTTTCGCGCCGATCGCATCGTATTGCCCGGCGTTGGCGCCTTCGCCGATTGTCGCCGCGGCCTCAACGAACTCGACGGTATGGTCGACGCCATGACCGAAGCGGTGCGCGACAAGGCACGGCCGTTCTTCGGCATCTGTGTCGGCATGCAGCTGATGGCGACGCGCGGCAGGGAGCATGTCACGACAGACGGTCTCAACTGGATCGCCGGCGATGTCGAGAAGATCGCGCCGCGCGATGAACAGCTGAAGATCCCCCATATGGGCTGGAACACGCTGGAAGTTCTGCGCGAGCATCCCGTGCTCGACGGCTTGCCGCTCGGTCCGAAGGGCCGCCACGCTTATTTCGTGCACTCCTACCAGCTCAATGCCGTGAACGAGAACGAAGTGCTCGCGCGCGCCGACTATGGCGGGCCAATCACCGCCATCGTGGGCCGTGACACCGCCATCGGCACGCAGTTTCATCCCGAAAAGAGCCAGCGTTTTGGTCTGGCTCTGATCTCCAACTTTCTGAAATGGAAGCCGTGATCCTCTTTCCTGCCATCGACCTGAAAAACGGCCAGTGCGTCCGCCTCGAACAAGGCGACATGGCGCGCGCCACCGTGTTCAACCTCGACCCTGCCGCGCAGGCAAAATCGTTCGAGGATCAGGGTTTCGAATATCTCCACGTGGTCGATCTCGATGGCGCCTTTGCCGGAAAGCCGGTGAATGCGCAGGCTGTCGAAGCCATGCTGCAGCGGGTGAAAATCCCCGTGCAGCTCGGCGGCGGCATTCGCGACCTCGCGACCATCGAAGCGTGGCTGTCGAAGGGCATCACGCGCGTCATCATCGGGACGGCCGCCGTCCGCGATCCAGCGCTGGTGAAAGAGGCCGCGAAGAAATTTCCGGGCCGCGTCGCCGTCGGTCTCGATGCGCGCGACGGGAAGGTCGCGGTGGAAGGCTGGGCGGATGTGTCCACCGTCACCGCGCTGGACATTGCGCAGCGTTTTGAAGATGCCGGCGTCGCGGCCATCATCTTCACGGACATCGCCCGCGACGGCATGCTCAAGGGCATCAACTGGGACGCCACCATCGCGCTGGCCGATGCGATCTCGATTCCCGTGATCGCCTCGGGCGGCCTCGCCTCCATCGACGACATCAAGGCGATGCTGGAGCCGCGGGCGAAAAAGCTCGAAGGCGCCATTTCCGGCCGTGCGCTCTATGACGGCCGCATCGATCCCGCTGAAGCGCTGAAGCTGATCAAGGCCGCATAGGACAAAACCATGTTCAAGGTCCGCGTCATCCCCTGCCTCGACGTCAAGGACGGTCGCGTAGTGAAGGGCGTCAATTTCGTCGATCTGCGCGACGCCGGCGATCCCGTCGAAGCCGCGATCGCCTATGACGCCGCCGGCGCGGACGAACTGACCTTTCTCGACATCAATGCCACGCATGAAAACCGCGGCACCATGATGGATGTGGTCCGCCGCACGGCGGAAGCCTGCTTCATGCCACTGACCGTCGGCGGTGGCGTGCGCACCGTGGACGACATCAAGGCGCTGCTGCGTGCCGGGGCCGACAAGGTCTCGATCAATTCGGCTGCGGTCGCCAATCGGCAGTTCGTCAAGGAAGCTGCGGAAAAGTTCGGCGACCAGTGCATCGTCGTTGCCATCGATGCCAAACGCGCCGGCTCGCGCTGGGAGATCTTCACCCATGGCGGCCGTAAGTCGACGGGCATCGATGCCATCGAATTCGCGCAGGAAGTGGTCTCGCTCGGCGCCGGTGAAATCCTGCTGACCTCGATGGATCGCGACGGCACCCGCACCGGCTTTGACATCGAACTGACCCGCGCCATCGCCGACAGTGTCGCCGTACCGGTGATCGCCTCCGGCGGCGTCGGTAATCTCGATCACCTGGTCGAGGGAATCAGATCCGGCCACGCCACTGCCGTGCTGGCCGCCTCGATTTTTCACTTCGGTGAATTTACCATCCGCCAGGCCAAGGACCACATGACGCGTGCCGGGCTGCCGATGCGGCTTGATCCCTAAGGGTCCCTGACCCGTAACGAGGTTGATCGATGTCCTTTACGCTCCATGATCTCGCTGCCACCATCAACGCCCGCGCTGCCGCGGCGGATGGCGAGTCGTCCTATACGAAGAAGCTGCTCGACAAGGGCGCGGTGCATTGTGCCAAGAAGTTTGGCGAAGAGGCGGTCGAGGCCGTCATCGCCGCGGTCGATGATGATCGCACCGATCTCATCAATGAAAGCGCCGACGTGCTGTTTCACCTTCTGGTGTTGCTGAAGTCGCGCGGCATTACGATTCAGGACGTGGAGGCGGCGCTCGGCGCGCGCACGCATCAATCCGGATTGCAGGAAAAGGCGTCACGCAAGAGCGACTGACGTTTCATGGTGCGAGTCTGAAGAACTCGGCCTCTCAAGTAGGAAACTCTGATGGACGTGCGGACCCCCGAGCAGAAATACGATCCGTATCGCAGCTATTCGCGCGAGAAATGGGCGAAGCTGCGCGACGACATGCCGATGGCGCTGAATGCCGAGGAAATCGCGGCACTGCGCTCGATGCATGATCGCCTCGACCTGCGTGAGGTCGAGGAAATCTATCTGCCGCTGTCGCGTCTGCTTTCGATGTATGTCGTTGCGCATCAGCGGCTCTATGTGGCGCAGCGTAAATTTCTCGGCATCGAAGATCGCAAGATGCCCTACATCATCGGCGTCGCCGGTTCGGTGGCCGTGGGCAAATCCACCACCGCTCGCGTGCTGCAGGCGCTGCTGGCGCGCTGGTCGCCAAAGCCGAAGGTCGATCTCGTCACCACGGACGGTTTCCTGTTTCCGAATGCGGTGCTCGAACGTAACGGCATCATGCAGAAGAAGGGCTTTCCGGAGAGCTACGATCTCCCGCTGCTTCTCCAGTTCCTCAGCGACATCAAGGCCGGCCGGCGCAATGTCCGCGCGCCCGTCTATTCGCATCTGACTTACGACATCGTGCCGGAGAAGTTCATCGAGGTGGATCAGCCCGACATCCTGATCGTCGAGGGTGTCAACGTGCTGCAGGCCGGCCGCCTGCCCCGCGACGGCAAGGCGGTGCCTGTCGTTTCCGACTTCTTCGACTTCTCGGTCTATATCGATGCGGATGAGCCTGTGCTGCGCGAATGGTATGTGAAGCGCTTCCTCGCGCTGCGCGACACCGCGTTCCACGATCCGCGGTCATATTTCAATCGTTACGCGCTGCTGTCGGACGAGGAAGCGACCGCGACGGCGCTGGCGATCTGGGAGCGGACCAATCTCGCCAATCTCGAAGACAATATTTTGCCGACACGGCCGCGGGCGACGCTGATTCTGAAGAAGGGCGCGGACCACGTGATCGAGAACGTGGCGCTGCGGCGATTGTAATTCAACTCCGCCCTCATCCTGAGGAGCCGCGCAGCGGCGTCTCGAAGGATGGCCGCGGGCTCATGAGCCAAGCCATCTCATGGTTCGAGACGCGCGCAAGAGGCGCGCTCCTCACCATGAGGGGCCGAGCGAAAGTCGCGACTACGCCGCCTTCGCTTCCCCGCCAAAATGCTCGATATACCGCGCGCCGATCGCCGACACCGGCATCACGATCAGCACATCCGTGGTGCCGAACTGATGATCGATCACGGCGCCATCGCCGATCATCGCGCCGATGCGCAGATAGCCCTTGATCAGCGGTGGCAGCGCGCGCAGCGCAGCCTTCTGATCGATGGCTTCCTTCGGCATCCGGTTCATTTCGACGTAGCGCGAACCATGAGCGCGGGCGCGCCATTCTTCCGGTGCGCGGGCATGGTGATGCAGGAATGACAGCGGCAGCGCCAGCGCCTCGGGATCGGTGCCTTCAAAACTGGCGCAGCCGATCATCACGTCAAAGCGATTCTGCTTCACATAGCTCCAGATGCCCTGCCACAGAAGCTCGACGGTGCGCTTGGTGCGATAGCGTTCGAGCACGCAGGAGCGGCCGAGTTCGAGGAAGCGCAGGCCCGGATGGCTGTTCAGCATGCCGTCGAGATAGAACTCGTTCTGGGTGTAGAAGCCACCATGCTTCATCGCGCTTTCATGGCGCAGCAGACGATAGGTGCCAACGACGGGCTGACGACCTGACAGCGTCGGTTTGGCAGCGTGATCGACCACCAGGAGGTGATCGCAGATCTTGTCGAAGGCATCCTTGTCGCGCCGTGCCAGCATGGTGGCGGCGTCGGCGATGGCGGTGCCGTTCTTGTAGAACACCTTGTAGCGCAGCCGCTGCGCGCGCTTCACGTCGCGTTTGTCCTGGGCGAGGCGCACTTCCAGCGGCCCCATGCGGCCGAGCGGTGGCGCGCCGTTGGGATTGAAATTGGCGGGGTCGAAATTGAAGGGCGGCTTGAACCAGGTGATGGCCGTCTGTGCCGCCAGCGCCATGTTCTGCGGACGCAACATCTGCATGACGCCCGGCTTGATGATGCCTGGTTTCAAGACATTCGGCGTCGGTCGAACGATTTCGTTGCCGTGCATAGCCAATCCCCGACTGTACCCCGGCCGCGGTTAGCCCCACGCGAATCGACGCGGCCTACCCGCATCAGACATCACGGGTGGTCGACAGAGGTGTGACGGGTGTGTTGCGGGGCTGTGACAGAGAAGGTCTGGGAAAGGTCGTCCGAAGCAGCCTCACTCGATCTGTCGTCACTCGGCTCGACCGGGTGACCCAGTACATATTGTAAGGACTGAGTTTACTGGATCGCCCGGTCGAGCCGGGCAATGACAGCCGAGCATTAGAAGCTTGAGTTACGCCGCGATGTGTCGGCCCGCGGCCAGATGCCTCAGCGCTTCTTCGAGCTTTTCCCGATCCAGCGGCTTCAGCAGGAAGCCATCCATGCCGGCTTCGAAACAGGCATAGCGGTCTTCCACCAGCGTATTGGCCGTCAACGCCAGGATCGGCGTGCGGCGCACGCGCTGGCCGGCTTCCAATGCGCGGATGCGCTTGGCGGCGGCGATGCCGTCGAGCTTGGGCATCTGGATGTCCATCAGCACCAGATCGAATGGCGTGCCGGCCGCATCGGAGGCCATCCAGGATTCCAGCGCCTGCTCGCCAATGGTGGTGACGACGGTGCGATGCCCGAGACGCGTCAGCAGCGAGCGCATCAGCAATGCATTGATCTCGTTGTCTTCTGCGACAAGGACCGAGAGTCCTGCGAGCGGCAGGGCTTCGGCCGCAGCGTCTGTGGGCTCTTCAAATTCGGGGAGCTGATCAGCCGCCTGCATTCCCATTAGCCTGGCCAGCGATGCCGCGCGCAACGGCTTGATGAGATAGCCGGTGAGACCCGCGGTCGCGATCGGCTGCAATTCATGCCGCATGGCCGGAGTGAACAGGCCGATGCGCTGATGCGCGTGGGGAACAGCGCGTTCCGCGAGTCGTTCGAAAGCACTGGCGTCGAGGGCGCGGTCGATCAGCACCGCGCGCCATGGCCGCTCCGGCAGCAGCGCGAGTGCGACATCGGGATCGGACACCATGCAGGTCTGCGCACCCCAGCGCTCAAGTCGACGCGCGATGAGCGAAGCTTCAATGCTCTGCGGGGCGACCAGCATTACGGACTGGCCTGTGAGGTCCGGCGGCACGAAAGCCTCGGCGCGGTCATTGGACGCGACCAGCGGAATCGAGACTTCGAATGTGGAGCCGACGCCGGGCGTGCTCTGCAGCGTGATCCGGCCATTCATGCGCTTGACGATGCGTTCGCTGATGGAGAGCCCGAGCCCGGTGCCGCCGAAATGGCGTGCGGTGCGCTCGTCCGCCTGTTCGAACTCGCGAAAAATACGTTGCTGTGCATCGGGGGCGATACCGATCCCGGTGTCGCGCACGATGAAAGAGACTTCATTCGGCCAGATGCCGGGCTCGACGATCATTGCCACGCCGCCGGTGGAGGTGAATTTGATGGCGTTGCCGGCGAGATTGAGCAGCACCTGCCGCAGGCGCGCAGCATCGCCGATCACTTCCAGCGGCAGCCGCTCATCGATATAGGCGGCGATTTCCAGATCGCACGCCTGCGCCCGCGGCGCCAGCAATTCGGTGATGTCCTCGATCAGCGACGACAGCGCGAAAGGTCGGCAATCGAGATCGATCTTGCCCGCTTCGATCTTCGAATAGTCGAGCAATTCCTCGATCAGCGACAGCAGGGACTCCCCGGAGGTTCGTACGGCGCGGGCATAGGTCGTCTGCTCCGGCGACAACGGAGTATCGAGCAGCAGTCCGCTCATGCCCAGAATGCCGTTCAGCGGTGTGCGGATTTCATGTGAAGCCATCGCCAGGAACCGCGACTTCGCGCGATTGGCGGCGTTGGCGTGGTCGCGGGCATCGGAGAGCGCGCGCTCGGTCTCGGTCCGGTCGGTGACGTCCCGGCCGACGCTCTGCAATTCGGCCGGGCGGTTGGCGTCGATGCGCACCATGCCTTCGCGCCATGCGATCCAGCGCGCGCCGGTGGCGGTGGCGATACACTGGTCGTGAATGCTGGTGCCGTTCGGCTCATGGGCGCTGTCGCCCTGCTCCAGCACCGTGAGTTCAAAGCGGCTGCCAACCAGTGCCTCGCGCGGCGTTTCCGCCAGCGTGCAGTAGGCATCGTTGACGTAAGTGATATGACCGTCCTGATCGCGGATGACGATGAGGTCGTCCTGAGCCTCGAACAGATGGCGGGCGCGTTCCTCGGCCTCCTTGAGTTCCCAGTTGCGATCCACCAGTGCATCGTTCAGCGCACTGATCTTGCGCATCCGCTTCTGCAGGAAACGCATGCGCATGCTCATGGTGACGAGCGCAACGCAGGCAACGGCGAACAGAAAGCTCGCGCCGATGGCAAAGGCGTGGGGATCGTAGCCTGATGTCGGCGAGGCGGCCGCCGAGATGAAGCCATAGGCGCCGCCGAACGCCGCCGAGAACATCAGGAACGAGCGGATGGCAAATGCCAGCCACGGAAACCGACGCGCAAAGCGTCGGACCATGACCTTGATCCGGAAGATGGGTTTGGTCATGGCGCCACTCCGGCTCGATGCGGGATGCGGCGATGATGTCCGGATCAGATTGCCAAGGGATTGCAAAAGGCGTTGCGCCAGCACTGATGATACCGACGTGGTATCGTTATGGTTGACGCGGGGTTAATGCGCCTCAGAGGCTCGCGGCGGCCATCCGCGCGGGCGGCACGTGTCGTGCACCGACGATCAGCGCTGCTGCGTCCTGCGCGGTAAAACTGCGTGAGCGAACGAAAATGCGGTACTCCGCCTCGCCGCTGTCCGACAGATAGATCACCGGATCGGTGCTGGCGGTGGAGGTGGTCACACCGATGAAGCGCTTGGCGGCGCTCGCAGAGCAAGCGCCGGGCTCGTCGGTGCTCTCCTGCTCGTCGTCGATCACGGCGAAATCGGCCCCCTCGGCACTGTCGACGATCTGGACCCGCACCGTCGCGCGGGCGGGGTCGTCAGTAAAGCTTACATGGTTTTGCGCCTGCCAAGGGAATGCAGCGACCTGCACGGCGCCATCGCTTGTGGCGATGCAGGGGTGTGTCGAGGCAAACAGATCGCCGCGCGCAAGAAAGGCGGCAATCGCCAACGGAATCGTCGTCGCCAGAATCTTGAAACGCAACATGATACGCACTCGCCCCTTCACCCGCATCATGCAGGCTATGGTGAGTGAAGCGTAAACGAGACTGGTTACTGCCGGGTTGACGATACGCGCATTCGTTGTGTCGTCACGCTGCGCTCCGCACCTCGTCGGCCAATGCACGATAGGACAACGCTTCCGCCAGATGCAGGCGACCGATCTGTGCGGCACCGTCGAGATCGGCCAGTGTGCGGGCCACGCGGAGCACGCGGTGATAGCCGCGGGCGCTGAGCCGCATGGTTTCGGCGGCGTCCTTCAGCAAAGCGAGGCCCTGCTTGTCCGGTTGAGCGACTGTTTCGAGTATGGCGGCTGGCGCTGATGCATTGGTATGCGTTCCGGCGAGCCCTGCGGTGGCGTAACGTGCGGTCTGCAGGCTCCGCGCTGCGGCGACCCGCGCGGCGACTTCGGCGGATCCTTCCGACGGCGGCGGCAGGATCAGGTCGGCGGCTGTCACGGCCGGCACCTCGATGCGCAGGTCGATACGGTCCATCAGCGGACCGGAGATTCGCGTCTGGTAGTCCGAGGTGCAGCGGTCGATCCGTCCGCGCTTGCAGGCAAAGCCGGGTTCGAAGGCGTGGCCGCAGCGGCAGGGATTCATCGCCGCCACCAGCATGAAGCGTGCAGGATAAGTGACGCGGTGATTGGCACGGGATACGGCGACCTCGCCATTCTCCAGCGGCGCGCGCAGTGAATCGAGGACGCGCGGATCGAATTCCGGCAGCTCGTCGAGAAACAGCACGCCCTGATGCGCCAGCGAAATCTCCCCCGGCCGCGCCCGCAGCCCGCCGCCGGTGAGCGCCGCCATGCTGGCGGAATGATGCGGCGCGCGGAACGGGCGCTGCGCTGTCAGCGCGCCGTCGCGGATGTTGCCGGCGACCGAGGCGATCATCGAGACTTCCAGCAATTCGGCCGGCGCCAGCGGCGGCAGGATCGATGGCAGCCGGGCGGCGAGCATGGATTTGCCGGAGCCGGGCGCCCCCATCATCAACAGGTGATGGCCTCCGGCCGCAGCGATCTCCAATGCACGCTTGGCGCTCTCCTGCCCCTTGATGTCGCGCAGGTCGAGCAGGCTGTCTTCCCTGGTCTGCACTTTCGGCTGCGGTCGCGACAGTACCTGTGTGCCCTTGAAGTGATTGGCGATCTGGATCAGCGATTGTGCGGCGATGATCTGGATATCCGGGCTCGCCCAGGCGGCTTCCGCGCCGCAGCCTGCCGGGCAGATCAGCCCTTCGTCGCGCGCATTGGCACCGATGGCTGCGGGCAGCACACCGGCCACCGGCGCCAGCGAACCATCGAGGCCGAGTTCGCCGAGCACGGTAAAGCCCGCCAGCGCGTCATGAGGGATAGCGCCGATGGTCACCATCAGGCCGAGGGCGATGGGGAGATCGTAGTGGCTGCCTTCCTTGGGCAAATCGGCCGGCGCCAGATTGACGATGATCCGCCGCGCCGGCAGCGCGAGACCGGAGGCCGTCAGCGCCGCGCGCACGCGTTCGCGCGCTTCCGAAACCGCCTTGTCCGGCAAGCCGACGATGATAATATTATGTACTAATAACCCGGATTGGATTATTCAGCTGTGACTTTCATCGCGGCTTGGATGTATCCCATTGAGACCTAAGGCATATTCCTATCTCAGAATGTCGACTGATCTTCAGCTTAAGGGAGACAGTCGCAGACGCCAGCTTAAAGCGTCCCAAGAGTACGCCGAAAAGCACGGTCTAGATCTAGCCGAAGACGCTCAACTGGAAGATATCGGTATCTCGGCATTCAAGGGCGCGAACATCAAGGACGGTGCCCTCGGCCAATTTCTCCAGGCCGTAGAGACAGGGGCGGTTGAGCAAGGATCATATCTGATCGTCGAGTCTCTCGATCGCATCAGCCGCGACAAGTTGATGATTGCTCAATCACTGTTCCTGAGCATCATCCAATCTGGGATCAACCTCGTGACTCTGATGGACGGTCGTCTCTGCAAGGCGAACAACGTCGACCTTGGCGATCTCATCATGTCTTTGGTGATCATGAGCCGAGCTCATGAAGAATCGGCGATCAAGAGTCAGCGCATCTCAGCTGCATGGCAGAATAAGCGCGCAAAAGCAGCTGCTGGCCAGCCGATGACAAAGCAATGCCCGGCATGGCTTCGGCTCTCCTCAGATCGCAAGGTATATGAGGTCGTACCCGAGCGCGCAGAGATCGTTCGGCAGATATTCGGTGACTGTGCAGCTGGTGTTGGCATGTACACGATCGCCGCGCGGCTCAATCGAGCTGCCACTCCCGCCTTCGTCGGCAAAAACGGATGGCATCAATCGTACATTGCCAAAGTCTTGGCGAACCGATCAGTACTGGGAGAGTTTCAGCCATACCGAAAAAATGACGGGAAGCGAATTCCGGACGGTGAGCCGATCGCTGGGTATTACCCGGTGATAGTGACAGAGGATCTCTTCTATCGCGCCAACCTCGCCAAGTCGCAGCGGCTACAGAGTGGCAAAGGCCGCAAAGGAGCAGGCTTCACAAACCTTTTCACGAACATCGCTGAGTGCGCCTACTGCCGTGCCAACGTCGTGTTTGAGAACAAGGGCACCGGACCGAAAGGTGGCAGCTATCTCATCTGCAGCGATGCTAAACGCAATCTAGGATGCAAAGCGACACGCTGGCGCTACGCCGATTTCGAGGCATCGTTTCTGGCATTTGTCGAGGAGCTCGACATCGAGAGCATCGTGACGGCCGATGAAACGGCTTCGCAGCGCAAAGCGATATCGGAACGGTTGTCGGCGTTGCAAGGCGAGCTGGCCGCGGTGAACGAGCTCATGGAGAAGACTTACCAGCTCCTCACCGGTGGTGGCGCGGTCGAATTCGTCAAATCAAAGCTCGACGAACTGGAGCAGAGGCAGTCGCGTCTTCGTGCGCAAATCGAAATGAAGAGTGCGGAGCAAGCAGAACTTGTGGGGCTGGGCAGTCGGCTCGACAGCAGCCGGAGTGAGATTCGGACGTTGGTCAAACGACTTCAGGGTCCAACAACGGATGAGCTCTATAAAATTCGTGTGCAGATCGCTTCTCGTCTCAAGGTGTTGGTGCAAACACTTCTGATCGCTCCGCTCGGTGATCGACCAAAGACCCTCAAGGTCATCGAGAAGCTTGAGAGCGACAATGACCCCAGCTTGCGTGAGATAATCGAACATCTGAGGAGTACGTCCGAGCACATAGATCGCTCTATGCGGTTCTTCACAGTTGGCTTCCATGGTGGCGAAGTACGGGCGGTCTACCCGGACAAGAAGGATGCGCTGTCTTCAATCAAGCAGTTGGAGGCAGATGGATGGATCATCCGACAGGTAACGGGTACCGACAACTGACTACCGATCCAATTTCCATCAGCTCAGAAGGCTGAACCGACATCAACAATTTCAGAGTGTTGCGGCGTGCCTTGGGGCTGATCACATGTCCCCCCGCAAGCTGTAGCGGCTTGAATCGTGTTCGTGTTTCGTTCTTATTGAGCGTCTTCTTGGGAGACGGTCATGGACGCTCGGCTAAATCAGACAATCGCAAGGATTCGCAAAGACATACGGCTTTTGTCCCGTGAGATGCTGGCCCTTATCGATGCCGATGAGGACTGCTCTCAACCGGCCCAGCAGATCATGCGTGCCCAGGCCGATTTACGCCTCTACATCGAAAAACGTGAGAGGGTCTGATGCCCGACATCAATTTCATCAAAAGCGAAATTGAGCGCATGCGGGTGCAGCTCTCGCGTCAACGAAAAGAAATTCAGCAGCTTGAGCGGGCCGGGATCTCCACGGCTTCGGCCGAACTGCTGCTTGGCAGGATGCTGGTGAAAGTGGAAGGGCTCAGGGATGAGCGCGACCGGCTTAAAGCCGAACAGCCCCATACGATGCAGGGCAAGGTTCTTGGCGGGAGGAAGTGGTGAGCAAGGCATTCAACCGCGCACAAGCCAAAGCCTATCAGGACGAACGCCGTGAACGCGAGCAAGACGAGCAGCACAAAAGGAATGTCAGGGCGGAGCTACAGGTTCTCCGCAGATTTCGGGACTACATGCAGCGCGAACGCCCAACAGCCACGACGCTCGGATGCTTGATTGGAGCCGTCGATGCCTACGCCGAACAGCTCACAGGAAACCCTCATGCACTGTGGGCTGGATCTCGTGACGCCAAGAACTGGTGGGACGAGTAGGCTGAGCATGACGTCGCGTTCAACTGACGCATCGCTCTGATTTAGCCGCACGGTATTGGGGTGGGCCTAATGTTGTGCCTGAACACTTTCCAACCGAGCTTACTAGTTGCGCGAACCACAACAGCCTCTTCATAGCAAAGGCCTGACGCAAACTTCGTTCTGAAAACGACAGTCCGATAGCCCCCAGCGGGAAAACCCGCTGGGGAGACATGCTGATCTACGCCAATCTCTTGACGAGAAATCGGGTCGCCAAGTGTTTCACGTGCAATTCTATAGATTTCTTTGAGTTGCCTACGATCTCCAAATGCCGCAACCGCATCAACGTCCATCTGATCAAAAGCAGAATCTAGTAATTTGCGATCAACGTCTTGCAGAAATGATTGGATCACGGGCGTCGGCGAAGTCGTCGGAAATTCGATCTTTATAGAAGCCCCGACGATTGCAGGTCTGTTCAAGTAGACCAGTAAGAACAATGCTAGAGCTCCACTGGCCCTAGCGTATGGAAACTGGACTTGCAGCATACCTGGTAAGACAGCTCCAACTCCGGCGGACGCAAGAGCAAGTACAGTGATGTAAACGGACTGCGAGAATTCAGTTGGATTGGGCTCAAAGCGAGCAAACGCGAGAATAACGCACACAAAGATTATGCCAAAGATGAATGCCAGCAGCGCGTTAATATCTACGGCACCGCGTACGAAGCGCATTAACCTCTCCCGTTGTTACGCTAGCGTTTATGCCTGCTATCCCTTAAGGTTGCAAATCGATTTTTTGGCTACGGGAGAGGGCATTGTATCGTCTGGCGATTTTGGCCTTCAGCTTATGTGTCGGGATCCTGGGACAGCTATCGGATGCCCAAGCACAAGTGGCTATTCCGAATAGTGTACCTTGTTCGGCTCGCAATGCGTTTACCGGGCAGGTTGTTGCGGTACGTCAAAGGCTCGGACCGTCCGCGCACTGGGCACACGCGTCGTGGGATCAGGATGGATGGCCAGCAGTAACCTACGGCCCAGGCTACTTCGCGCTTAGTCCGACGATGCAAAGGATGACTTCAGCGCACGAGTGCGGACATTTGGTCGAGATGACTCAAAATGAATTCGCTGCCAATTGCTTCGCACTTCGCAACATGCCGTTCTCAGCCGAGGAGCGACTTCATATAGCAAATGTCACTACAAACCTTAGCCAATTGCCCCCGCAGTACGGTGGCAGTGGAGCGGCATTCTGGCTTGGTACGCAACAGCTTTGTCCGGATGCAACACAATAAGCCGCTAGAGCTGTGCAAGTCGGTAAATCGCTGTCGTCATCGAGGCACAACGTATTTGGCTTTTGTGTGTTAATGCAGATAACTCAAAGGACGGGCGAATGGTGGGGAGTAAAATGGAGGTCTCAGCTACTGCCGAAGTCGCGCCCAAGAAGCGAATCGCAATATTTCTCGACGGCACTTGGAATACGGTCAACGACAACACCAACGTCTGGCGCCTTCGCGCGCTGTGTGCGCCCAAGGGAAGCGATGGCGTTGATCAGGCCATCTATTACAATTCAGGTGTCGGCACGCGCGTCGGTGAAAAAGTTCGCGGCGGCATGTTTGGCTTCGGCCTCAATGAAAATATCATCGATGCGTATCAATGGCTTATCGAGCGCTACAACGAGGGTGACGAGCTCTTCATCTTTGGCTTTAGTCGCGGCGCATACACTGCGCGCAGCCTCTCAGGACTGATATCAAAGTGCGGTCTACTTGAAGCAGGCGCACCACTATCGGTTGGGCAGCTTTATGCCCGATATCGGTTGGCAAGCGTGCCGCGTACCATTCGCGAACTGATAACCGACCGGGATAGCGGTAAATCTGATTTCACGATCGAAGAGCAATGGATGCTGAAATATTCCCGACCAATAGAGATCAAGTTCGTTGGGGTGTGGGACACTGTCGGTGCTTTGGGAATTCCGTTGGCAGGCGTTCCTGGGTTTGGCAAGTCGAACATGCGCTTCCTCAACACCGGACTCCGCCGAACTAATCGATTCGCTTACCATGCAATGGCGATAGACGAGCATCGCGCCGCCTTCGCGCCGACCCTATGGACTATGGATTATGATCCAAAGACAGGGCCTGCAACGTCTCGCGATGTCTCTGAGGTCGAGCAACGGTGGTTCATTGGAGCTCACGCGAACGTTGGAGGGGGCTATCCCAGCGATGTTTTAGCTCAGGCCCCGCTAAAGTGGTTGATGGATAAAGCGATCAGTCATGGCTTAGCGTTCAAAAAAGAAGTGAGTATCGACGGTGACCTGGGGCCGTGTGCGATTGCGGACTCTTACTCCGAGTTCATGTCCGGCTGGTACAAACCCATCACTCTCTGGAAGCGGTTCTACCGCCCGATTGGCGAGGATCCGGTTCCGGCTGGCGGGTCGGTCAGAGCTGCGATCAACGAAACGATCGATGCGACAGTTTTCGAGCGTTGGAGGCTCGATGCAAATTACCGTCCTCCAGGGCTCGTTAGCTGGGTCGAGCGTAGGAAGTGTCAAATTGGCAAGCTCAACACATCAGTTCGCGCCGACAATCCGTCGGTGGCAGTCGCCTAAGCGCGGGTGTTAATTGGAGTGGGCTGCTGGGTGGCTCGGCGATTAGTAAGTTGGCTTCCGATGCGTGCGGCAGTCGAACGGGCCATCCGAGCCAGTACCCTTGATGCTGGTGTTGTAAAACTTGCCCATTGATGGGGCGCTTAGGAACGCTTGATAGGTTGCCGCGGGCATCTCGCAATAGGGGTAGTAAGTCGAGTTCAGCTGCACCACCATAAACCGTTGAGTTTTGTCGTAGCAGGTTCTCTTCACAAGACTGCTGCGGGTAACGTCGGTGCAATCGAATGGGCTCAGGTTCAACGATCCATAGTACTTGACGTCGATTGTCTCCGCCTCTGCCCAGGTGGCGTTTAGGAACATGATCGTGATCAGAGCGACAGCTCTCAACATGGTGTCCCCCGATGTTCGGTT
>NZ_JBIISY010000362.1:0-4321 GCF_044340795.1 Tardiphaga sp. | reverse complement strand
GGCCACGACCGCGCTGCGCATGAGCAGCGGTGCTGCCGGCGGTCAGCATGACGGTGGAGGCACCGATCAGACCGATGCAATAAACAGAGACAAGCGCCGCAGCTGCGAGGCAGCGGGTCAGGAGGTTACGGCGCTTCGATGTCGTTTGAGCCATTCTTGGGATCTCCCATTCTGCAGAAGCACGGCTTTAGAATGCTTCCGATGTCGAATTGTTCAACAGAGTGACACGGAGAGCAATTCCAGTTCACGCGTGCTGACATAGCAGACCCGGAAACCAGACCACCAATATGGCTGCGGCATGGCGTCTATGCGGGATCGTGAAAAGAATAGAATCAAGCGCGAAGCCCGGTCAAGTTGACAGGAGCGCGGCACCTGCGAACAAACACGCATCTCAACGGATACAGTGAATTGCGCTTGTCGCCGTTCATCTTCTCTTCATAGTACCGCGCATTATCCTCGCTGGCTCGGCTCGCAGCTGCGAGATAATCCCCGCCTTCGATTTCCGAACACAAGAACGCAAGAAGTGAGCCTCAATGGCCAAGCCCCGCTACATTCTCGGTCTCAACACCTATGATCACGACGTCAGCGCCTGCCTTCTGCGCGACGGCGAGATCGCCTATGCGATCGAGAAGGAGCGCATTACCCGCGAGAAACACGCGACCGGTTTCTATCAAGAGGTGATCGAGTACTGCCTGCAGGCCGAGGGGATCAGTCTGAACGACATCGAGCTGGTGGTCAGCAATTGCTACATCCTGCCGGTCCCGGAGATGGAAGACCGTCTGATCTATCAGGACATGCCAGGCTTCCTGCCCGAATATGAACGGCAGGATGCAAAGCGCCACCCACTGTTCCGTGCGCGCAACGGCAAGGTCGTCGCCATCTCGCATCATCTCTCGCATGCCTACAGCGCTTTCGCAGTCTCGCCATTCGAGGAAGGCGCCATCATGATCGTCGATGGCGTCGGCAGCTATCGTTCCGACGTGATGGAAACCTATCCGGTAGAGGACGGCGGATCGCCGCTCGCGCGCGAGTCCGAGAGTTACTACACATTCAGTGGCACCCAGCTCAACTGTATCAAGAAAGTCTGGATGGAGCCGGACCGCGGTTTCCTCAGCGACGAGTTCACCAACATGGCCGGCCTTGGCGCGCTCTACAGCCGCGCATCGACCTATGTATTCGGTGACTGGAACAAGTGCGGCGAGCTGATGGGGCTCGCTCCCTATGGCCGCCGCGAGCATTTTCCGTCGCTGATGTCCATCACGGACAACAAGCTGACGGTGCCGCGCTGGTCGGCGGAGTTCAACCAGCCCTATGTCCCCGATGGCGAAGGCAAGTGGGAAACCAGCCCTTCCATGAAGCATTGGGAAGATCTCGCCTGGCGCGTTCAGGACGACACCGAGAAGGTACTGCTCGCCCGTGCGCGCTGGCTGCGCGAAACCACCGGCGCGAAGAATCTTTGCATCGCGGGCGGTGTCGCGCTGAACTGCGTCGCCAATGGCCGCATCGCGCGCGAGGCCGGCTTCGACAATGTCTGGATCCAGCCAGCCGCCGGCGACAACGGCATCGCCATCGGTTGCGCCTATTACGGGCTGCTCGAAGTACAGAAGCAACCGCGCAGCTATGTGATGAAGCACTCCTACACCGGCCGCACCTATGACGATCGCGAAGTCGAGGCGGCGACCCAGCGCACGCTGGTGAAGGCACAGACAAGCACCGTTCGCAGCGACGACATCTGCCGCGACACTGCCAAGCTGCTGGTCGAGCAGAAGGTGATCGGCTGGTTTCAGGGCCGGTCGGAATATGGACCGCGCGCCCTCGGCAATCGCAGCATCATCGCCGACCCGCGCCACGCCGAAATGAAGGACATCCTGAACTCGCGTGTGAAGCATCGGCAGCCGTTCCGCCCATTCGCACCATTGGTGCTCGCCGAACGCTGCCAGGAGATTTTCGAGGGCGCCGAGGATTCGCCGTTCATGCTGGTTGCCAAGCCGGTGCGGCCGGAATGGCGCGATCGCATTCCGGCCATCGTCCATGTGGACGGCACCGCGCGCGTGCAGACGGTGACCGAAGACACCAATCCGGTGCTGTATCGCCTGCTGAAGGAATTCGAGGCGCTGACCGGCGTGCCGGTGCTGCTCAATACCTCATTCAATGTGAAGGGCGAGCCGATCGTGGAGACGCCGCGCGATGCGATGGCGTGTTTCATCAATACGGGAATCGATCACCTGATCCTGCATGACCGGATCGTATCGAAGACGTCGGCCCATCGCGTGGTGGCACCGCTGGTGCGGACCTATATGGATATCGCGGGGCTGGTGACGTCGAGCGTGAGGTGAACTTTCCTTTCCTCTCCCCTTGTGGGAGAGGGTGGATCGAACGCAAAGCGTTCGAGATGGGTGAGGGGTAGCCACGAGCTCCGAGCCCAGCAGTACCCCTCATCCGTCTTCGCTTCGCGAAGCCACCTTCTCCCACCCTGCACAGCTTCGCTGTGCTTGGGGGAGAAGGAAGAACGACAGAGCTTTAAGCCGCACGCACCGCGGTCAGGAACTTGCGGACTTCGTCCTTGAGCCGCGTCGAGTCCGATGACAGCGACTGGGCCGCGGACAGGACCTGCGTCGATGCGGAGCCCGTCTCGCTGGCGCCGCGCTGCACGTCGGTGATGTTCGACGACACCTGCCGGGTGCCCTGCGCCGCCTGCTGGACGTTGCGCGAGATTTCCTGCGTTGCTGCGCCCTGCTCTTCCACCGCCGACGCGATGGTGGATGCGATCTCGGACATACGGCCGATGGTGTCGCCGATTTCCTTGATGGCGCCCACGGATTCCTGCGTTGCCGCCTGAATGCCGGAGATCTGGGTCGAGATTTCGCCCGTGGCCTTGGCGGTCTGCTCCGCCAGCGCCTTCACTTCCGACGCAACCACCGCAAAGCCACGGCCGGCTTCGCCAGCGCGAGCCGCCTCGATGGTGGCATTCAGCGCCAGAAGGTTGGTCTGGCCGGCGATATTGTTGATGAGTTCAACGACGTCGCCGATACGGGCTGCGGCACTGGCCAGTTCGCTGACGCGATCATTGGTCTTCTGCGCCTGATCCACCGCCTGATTGGCGATGTTGGCCGATTCCTGCACCTGCCGGCTGATCTCGTTCACCGACGACGCCATTTCCTCGGTCGCAGATGCCACCGATTGCACATTGGTCGTAGCCTGCTCCGATGCGGCAGCGACGGAGGTGGTCAGTTCCTGCGAGCGCTCGGCCGTGGCTGTCAGGGTGCTGGCGGATGCTTCCAGTTCGGTCGAAGCCGACGACACGGTCTCGACGATCTCACCGATCATGGCTTCGAAACTGCGGGTGATGCCGTCGACGCGGCGACCGCGCTCGATCTTCGCTTCGGCGTCGGCAGCGGCGACCTCGTCGGCCGCACGCTTGTCGATCAGCGCCTGCTTGAACACCTGCAGCGTATCGGCCATGGCACCGATCTCGGTCTTCTCGCCCTGATGCGGCACATGCGCGGTGAGGTCACCGGCGCTGAGCGCCTGCATCGGCCTGACGATGGACGCGATGCCCGACGACACGTCACGAACCAGATAGATGCCAACCGCAATGCCAATCACCGCCGAAATGCCGATGATGGTCACGACCATCATGAACGCCGAATTGTAGCTATCGACGGCCTTTTCACCCGACGCCGCAGCGCCCTTGTCGTTGAACTCGATGGCCTTGCGGAGCGCGAAGTCAGCCTTGGAGCCAAGCGGGTTGACGACATTCAGGTTCAGCTCGTGAGCTTCCAGATTGGACTTGCCGAGATTCTTGCGATTGAGCGCGAACACCTCCTGGCTGCGGGCGAGATACACGTCCCACTCCTTCGCCCAATCGTTGAAGATGGCGCGCTCTTCCGGCGACGAGATCAGTCTGTCATAGGTCGCCCGTTCCTCGCCCACACGCTTCACGATGACATCGATGCCTGTCTCGGTCTTGCCCATCTGCTCGGCATTGGCGGCCAGGATATGGGCGCGCACGAGGTTGCGATAGTCGATCGTCGTTGCGCGCAGACCGCCCAGAACGCGAATGCTCGGCAGCCAGTTCTTCTGGATCTCAGACGAATTGGTATTGATCATCTGCATCTTGCTGACGGCCAGAAGACCCATCGCGGTCATGGCAATCAGCAGGAACGAGATGACGATGGTGATCTTGGCACGAATTGAGAAGCTGGCGAGCATAACTATCCTGTCCCTCGGTTTTCGACCGTTGGCTGAACGACGTAATGAAACTGGATTTTCTTGGTTTCCGCGAGGGGTGGATCTGACCGCCGACCAGACCTGCGCAGAC
>NZ_JBIISY010000361.1:0-4342 GCF_044340795.1 Tardiphaga sp. | reverse complement strand
GTGTAATGGGTCACCCGGTCAAGCCAGGTGACGACAGACTGAGTAGCAAGAATTGACAGCGTTAAGCCGCAAATTCCTTCTCGCTGCGCGAGGCCTGACGACCGCCTGCGAGGCTCGCCAGTTCGGCGACCATTTCCGGATTGCCGTCCACCTGTTGCTCCACGCGCTGCGCTTCGGCTTCCTCGGCGGCGGCTGCGGCGCGCGAGCCGGCAGCCATGCGGAGCGCAGTCTGGATTTCGTTGGCATCAGCGCCGTTCTTCAGCAGCATCAGCGTGATCAGCGCCTTGATGTCGGAATTCATCGCATCGGCACTCTGCTTCATGCGACGAACCGAAGCCGATGTTTCCGGCATGTTTGCATTGGGGCGCAGCTTGGCGACATTGCTGGCGGTGCCATCGACCTGACCGCGCGCGGGATTCGCATGTTCTTCCGCCATCATCACACGTGACGCGGCAGCGAGCTGCAGCGCGTGGTGGATCTCCGGCGATGTGGTGCCGGTCTTGAGGGCGAGGAGGGTGAGGAGGGCTTTGACGTCCGAGTTCATCGCTGCAGTGTTTTGCATTTTTGTGCTCGCTTGTTTGGATGGGGCAGAGTTAGTTGAAACGCGTCCCGAAGAGTTTTTCGAAGAAGGTTGGTTCTGGAGGCTCAGGTATCGGCGCAGCTTCCGCCACGCGGATCGGGGGAGTGCGCCGCGCATGCCGCTTGGCTCGCGGCTTGACGGGCGCAACGCTCGGCTCGGTGACTGCCGGCGCGCTGGCCATGGCGACTTCGCTCGGTGTCGCTTCCGCGAAGGCCGTGATCGTGCCGTCTTCCAGACTGCCGCGGATCACCATGGGCTGAAGGAATTTCGTGTCTTCCGCGACGATCGCGGCAGCGGTGCGAACGTCTTGCTGCGCGCCGAGACGTTCGCTCGCTTCCGCGCTCCATTGTTCGAGCGGCAGGCGATCGGATTTCGTCACGGCAGGCGTGTTGCTGTCGGGCGTCACCAGTGGCGGCACGGTGCCATCGCTGCGGAGCAGGAACGCTGCGGCCGCGGCACAGCCAGGCGCGAAAACGAAGAAAGCGAGACACGCGGCCACGACCGGCCGCCCGTTGAAGCGGCGGCCGCGCGCTGGCGCGACATTGTCGTTGGCATGCGTCGTGCTGAAGCCATGCAGCAGGCGTTCGATCTGCACGATGTGAGCCTGCGGTGATCCAACTATCGATTCAGTCATGGTGACCTCGAATCTCGTCATGACCTGACATTCTCAAGTCATGGTGAATGCGTGGTCACCATTCGCTTCGAGCGGCAAAGCGATGCGATCAACCACGATCGAGGCATCGCAGCGGATATTGGGATTTGATATGATGGGGAGATAAATTTTACGAATGTCGATCGACGTCAGCGGATCGAATCGATCGCGAAAGGATGCGGCGACGACATTGACGGCTGGTTAAACAAATACCACGTCGGGACCGGATGATCGCAGCCGCAAGATACGCGGGCCGCGCCCGCGTATCAGGGATCATCGTTCAGGCGTCTCGCGTCAGTGGACGCTGACGGCCTGCAATTCCTGGCTCCATGCATTCGCGATCGCCGTTTCGCGGCTGTCAGTGAGCATGATCGGGGTGCCATCGGCGGCATGCAGCGCGAACAGCTGCAATCCCGGCGCAATCTCCGGCGCCTGCGGAAACAGGCCGGGCACGTCCTCTGAGCGAACAGGCTTCACATAGGCGATCAAACCTTCGCCCAGATGCGCCAGCGCTTCGGTAGTGATGGAAGGATTCTTCACGGCAGCAATTTCGACTTCAGTCATCGTCTCGACTCCTCACAAAGATTCAAGCGGTCGAGTCCGCTACTAGTTCCGTTCTTTTGCATCGCCCTATCGGAAAAGCGGATACCCACTATTCCGGATGATGCAATTATTCGTGCTCATTGATGGCAATTGTCTTAATCACCCGCTCTGGCTCGGGCCTTGCGAGATCGATCGACAACAACCCGTTCTTCAGATCCGCACCCAGCACCAGCATCCCCTCCGCCAGCACGAAAGTGCGCTGGAAGTGGCGCGCGGCGATGCCGCGATGGATGTATTGCCGGGTCTTGTCGTCCTGCTGGCGGCCGCGGATGACGAGCTGGTTTTCCTCGGTGGTGACATCGAGTTGCTCACGGGTAAAGCCGGCAACTGCCAGCGTGATGCGGAGCTTTTCGGGCTGGCCGTTTTCACGGTCGCACCGCTCGATATTGTACGGAGGATAGCCGTCGGCACCTTTGACGACGCGGTCGAGCGCACGCTCGATCTCGTCGAACCCCAAAAGGAACGGACTGGACAACGAAGGAACACGAGACATCGGTACAAAGCCCTCTCGAAGCGACTTTGAGGGGCCCTTACGGCACCCCTGGCCGATCAGCACTGTGCCAACCGGTCTGCCAAGGATATGGGGATCGCCGGGTCCGGTTCAAGCACCCGGCGATTGCAGGGTAAACGGTGTCAACAGCTTGAAAAGGATCAGCTTTCGATCCGGCTGCGACCATCGGCCGAGAACAGGTGCAGCTTGGCCCGCGGTGCCACCGCGCGGATATGGGCACCGATGGCCGGCGCCTCCAGCCCGGGGATGCGGACGATCATCTCGCCCTCGGGCAGTTCGCCCGGCGTGGTGCTGACGGCCGCCTCGCGGCCTGCCCGGGAGCCATAAACATAGGTTTCGGCGCCGACGCGCTCGATGGTGTCCACGGTCAGGTCGAGCGCAATGCCGCCGTCTGGCGCGGCATCGGCGAGCACGAGGTCCTCGGGGCGGACGCCGAGAATACCGGCGCCGGTGGCTCCGACACTGGCGCTGAGCGCATCGTCGCGCAGCTTGATGAGGTTCATCGGCGGCGCGCCGATGAAGGAAGCGACGAAAGTGGTCTTCGGCTTGCTGTAGATGTCGAGCGGGCTGCCGATCTGCTCCACCACGCCGCCATTCATGACGACGAGAATGTCGGCCAGCGTCATCGCCTCGAGCTGATCATGCGTCACATAGATCGATGTGGTCTTGAGCCTGCGCTGCAGTTTTCGAATTTCCACGCGCATGGCCACACGCAATTTGGCGTCGAGATTGGAGAGCGGCTCGTCGAACAGAAACACTTTTGGCTGCCGCACGATGGCGCGGCCCATGGCGACGCGCTGGCGCTGGCCGCCGGAGAGCTGGCGCGGCTTGCGGTCGAGCATGGTGGCGAGTTCGAGCGTCTGCGCCGCTTCGCGCACGCGGGTGTCGATTTCGGGTGCCGCCATGCCGCGATTGCGCAGCCCATAGGCCATGTTGTTATAGACCGTCATGTGCGGATAGAGCGCATAGTTCTGGAACACCATGGCGATGTCGCGATCGGCGGGCTCCACTTGGTTGACCACACGGCCGCCGATGTCGATCTCGCCGGAGGTGACCGTTTCCAGCCCCGCCACCATACGCAGTAATGTGGACTTGCCGCAGCCGCTCGGGCCGACCAGCACACAGAACTGGCCATCCGGAATCTCGAAGCCGATACCCTTGATGGCCTCGAAGCCGCCAGGATAGGTTTTTCGCACGTCGCGCAACGTTACGCTGGCCATGTTATTTCTCCGTCTCGACCAGACCGCGCACGAACAGCCGCTGCATGAAGATGACTACTGCCACGGGCGGCAGCATCGCGAGAATGGCCGTTGCCATCGCGAGCTGCCATTCCGCGAGTTCGTCCGTCGTGGTCAGCATCTTCTTGATGCCGGTGACAATGGTCTGCATGGAATCCTGCGTGGTGATCAGCAGCGGCCACAGATACTGGTTCCAGCCATAGATGAACTGGATCACGAACAACGCCGCCATGGTCGTCACCGACAGCGGCAGCAGCGTATCCTTGAAGAAGCGATACGGCCCCGCGCCATCGATGCGCGAGGCTTCCAGCAGCTCATCGGGGATCGTCATGAAGAACTGCCGGAACAGCAGCGTGCCGGTGGCGGACGCAATCAGCGGCAGGATCAAGCCGGCATAGCTATCGAGCATCTTCAGGTCGGCGATGACCTTGTAGGTCGGATAGATGCGCACCTCGACCGGCAGCATCAGCGTGATGAAGATGATCCAGAACGCCGTCTGGCGGAACGGGAAGCGGAAATAGACGACGGCATAGGCGGACAGGATCGAGATCAGGATCTTGCCGAGCGCGATTCCCATCGCCATGACGAAGGAGTTGATCAGCATGTACCCGACGGGCTCGCGGCTGGCGCGCGATCCGCCGACGAAGATGGCGCGATAATAGTTGTCCCATGTGTGGCTGCCTGGCGTCATCGGCATGTTGCCGTTCACCACGGTGGCCGCGTCATGGGTCGAGGCGATCAGCGCCACATAGACGGGG
>NZ_JBIISY010000360.1:0-4357 GCF_044340795.1 Tardiphaga sp. | reverse complement strand
GATCACCCCGACATAGGCCATTCGCTGACAGAACGGATGTTAAGCGTTCGACGCGATCGAGCAATTCGCCGTAGCTTATTTCTCGGCCCTGATACTCGATCGCAACCTGGCTCGATTGAACCTTTGCGCGGCTCCGAAATAGCTCGCTCACTGTTTGGCACGAGCCAGCCATCGTGATGCCGTCGAGTTCGGCAGGCATGTTTGATTCACTCCCAGGGTGTCTTGTTCCGTCATGGGCAGCTCGATAGAGCTGAACTATATGCTTGCAGCATCACCGGATCAAACCTAAAATCTAACAGATGTTCGAAAAAGGACAGGCGACAGGTCGCATGTACCGTCGTTGCCGCAAACACGGTGAGAAAGATAGGAGATACAAATGGCCGATCGTTACGCCGCCTACACAAGCTTGAAGCTCGATTATCCATCCGAAAGAATACTTCGCATTACCTTTGACCGTCCGGAAACCTACAACTCCGTGGACGCCGCGACCCATACCCAACTTACTCATATCTGGCGCGATATTAATGAAGATCCGGATATCAATGCCGTCATAGTCACGGGAGCAGGTAAAGCATTCTCTGCAGGAGGGGACTTCGAACTGATCAAGAGTATCCTCGACGATCCCAAAGCCCGCATGTCGACTTGGAAAGAGGCAAAAGACCTCGTTTACAACGTTATTAACTGCAATAAGCCGATCATTTCGGCTATAAACGGCGTAGCGGTGGGCGCCGGACTTGTCGTTGGGATCTTGGCGGATGTCTCGATCTGCGGAAAATCTGCTCGCATTGTTGATGGACATACTCGACTAGGTGTTGCCGCCGGCGACGTTGCCTGCATTATCTGGCCGCTGCTGTGCGGGCTCGCCAAGGCGAAGTACTATCTTTTGACATGCAAGCCGCTTTCTGGATCGGAAGCGGAGCGCATCGGACTAGTTTCATTGTGTGTCGAAGATGCCGAACTTCAAAAGATTGCACTGGAAACAGCCGAAGATCTGGCGACTGGGGCACAGAGCGCGATCCGTT
The DNA here is from genome assembly GCF_044340795.1 of Tardiphaga sp. Classification (GTDB taxonomy): domain Bacteria; phylum Pseudomonadota; class Alphaproteobacteria; order Rhizobiales; family Xanthobacteraceae; genus Tardiphaga. The sequence goes on along the minus strand of NZ_JBIISY010000360.1, from coordinate 3,335 downwards.
GGACGAAGTATGCCTTGAACAATTGGCTTCGCGTCAACGGCCCACTGTTCGATACCTCCACAGCGCTGGAGATACTCGGTTTTACAGGCCACGAAGCACGCGAAGGTCTCGCATCGCACCTCGAGAAGCGCAAACCAGTATTCCCACCGGATTGTCCAATCTGATTCGCTCGAGATGATTACAAAGAGGGCCGGTTCATCCGGCCCTCTTTATAACGTCACAGATTCGCAAGTTTCGCACGCAAGTGTTCGACCGCCTCGGGATTAGCCAATGCCGAAAGATCGCCTGGATCTTCGTTTGCGAGAACCGCGCGAAGCACCCGGCGCATGATCTTCATGTTCCGTGTGCGCGGTAGGTCCTCGAGGAATAGAATTGTTTCCGGGCGATACGAAGCGCCCATGCCCGATACGATGGCAGATGAGAGCTGAGCCACGAGGTTGGAATTGCCCTCAACTTCCGGCATCAGAACGCAAGCACATACGATCGCCGATCCTTTGATCGCATGTGGAATTCCAAACACTGCAGCCTCCGCTAATTTTCCAGTTGCGATCAAAATTCCTTCAAGCTCGGCTGGACCGGTGCGTTTTCCCGATATCTTGATGGTGTCGTCAGACCGGCCCAGGATGTAATATAAGCCATCCGCCTTGCGCACCGCGAAGTCGCCGTGGACCCATATTCCGGAGATAGTACTCCAATAGCTCTCAATGTACCGGTCGTCCGCCTTCCAAAGACCCTTCGTTAATCCAATCGAGGAATGACGTAACACCAGTTCGCCGACGACCCCATCCGGCACCCGCGCCCCGCTGAGATCGACGATGTCAGCTCCAACGCCAAGCGCAGGGCGCGAAAACGAGCCGGGATTCATCGGGTGATTTGGGGTTCCGGTAAATATGCACCCCCCGACCTCGGTCCCGCCAGAGATATTGATGATCGGGATTTTCCTTTTGCAGACATGCTCGAAGAACCACATCCAAGGCGCGGTGGTCCATGCTTCGCCACCTGATGCGGTCATCCTCAGGCTCGAGAGGTCGTATGTTTCGACCTCGTCGCCATAGCGCATCAAACTGCGCACAATCGTTGGCGACACGCCAAGATATGTAACCTTGTAATCGGCGATAAGACGCCAGAACCGCCCAGTGTCCGGGAAGTCAGGCGTTCCTTCCGCGATCAGCAGGCTGCCGCCGGCGAAGCTTGGGATGCAGGCGCACATCGCGCCGACCATCCAGCCCATATCACTAAAAAAGAAGAAGCGATCGTCGGGCTTGAAGTCACCGCAGATGATCATATCGCGCGTCACCATCGAGCCAATGAAGCCGATATGCGTCCAGACACATCCCTTAGGCTCACCCGTCGTACCCGATGTGTAAAGTAGGATCGCCGGATCTTCAGCCTGCATCTCGGCTGTAGCCATCATCGAACCGGCGGATTCGACCACATCATGCCACCAGCGGTCGCGGCCACTTTGCATCGGCGTTTCGATTTCAATACCGACTCGCCGAGCCACGATTACGTGCTTCACCGAAGGTGCGTGTTCTAACGCCGTGTCCAACACGGATTTGAGGGCACCCGCTTCGCCACGGCGCCACGTGCCGTTGGCGGTGATGACGGCCTTGGCCTCGCCATGGTTCAATCTTGATCTGATCGGAGCTGGGCCGAAACCAGAAAAGAGCGGCATCACGATAGCGCCGAGCTTCAAAATCGCGAAGAATGCAACGAATGTTTCGGGAAGGTTTGGCATGTAGATCGCGACGACATCGCCTCGCTGAATACCGATGTCGTGTAAACCTTGCGCCAGCCGGCTCACCTCGAAATCCAATTCACGATAAGTCATTGAGCTCCGCTCGTGCCTATCTTCGCCTTCCCAGACAAGAAAGGTCTGGTCCCACACCGCCGTTGCACGATGTTTGTCGATGCAGTTGAGAACGATATTGGTGGTGCCTCCTACGCACCAGCGCGCCCATGCTTCGCCTCTCGATACATCGAGCATCTCGTCGTATTGACGATAGAATCGAATTTCGCAAAACTTTATGACCTCCTGCATCAGCCAAGCGGGATCTTCTTCGGCCTTAGCAGCCAGGCTGTCGTAGCTTTCTTCACCGACGGCGAGCAAGAATGCCGTCAGGTTGCTTTGAGCGACCAATTCAGGGGGAGGAGTCCAGATGAAGGATGTGCTTTCGCTCATGTTATGCTTCTGCGATCTTACTCGTTTGGGAGCTCGCAGCCTAACGTCTGGGTCGAGTTTGCGTCAATGGGAGCTATCCATTTTTCTAACATCTGTTAGAAATGGTCGTCGGTGAGGAATGTCATGGAAATGATTTCTTGTGAATGGTTAGCTTCGACACCGCATATCGATATACACTCGGCCGAAGTTCGAGAGTTTGTCCTCGGCAACCTTCCGCAGGCCGATACATTATCGCCGACCGAGAAGGCGGTTCGCCTGTTCGATGCCGTTCGCGACCAGATCGAATATAATCCGTTTAATATTGGAACGACACCTGATGACTATCGGGCCAGCCACATCGCTAAGCAACCGTCAAACTATTGCGTTCCAAAAGCGGTTCTTTTAACCGCCGCTCTACGCGCAGTGGGTATTCCAGCTGCTGTAGGCTTCGCCGACGTACGCAATCATCTGAACTCGGTAAAGCTGGCCAACCTCATGGAGACGGACCTTTTCATCTATCATGGCTATGTGGCGCTCTGGCTGGGCGAAAACATGCTCAAAGTTACACCCGCATTTAATAGTGAGATGTGTCAAAGATTCGGTGTCAAGCCGCTCCTTTTCGACGGTAGGAGCGATGCGCTTTTCCACGAATTCGACGTTAACAGCCGCAGACACATGGAGTATGTCAATGATCGTGGATTGTTCGTAGATCCGCCCATCAAGCGGATTTTGAAAGAGTTTGAAACCAAGTATCCTAAGTTGTGGCGATCGAGCGCCGATCGAACACGCATCCGCGACGCGTCTTTCTAAACTATGCCAAGATCCTATCGGCTCAATCGCCAGCGGTTATTTGGCGTATTGTAGCGCTATCCGGCCGATTTTTTCACGTGCAATAACAAGCTTTTGGATTTGGGCGGTGCCGTCGCCGATCTGAAGCCCCATGACATCGACGTAACGTTGGTAAAACGGGAGGTCGGTCGTGTAACCGTAATGCCCGTGCGTCAGGAGGCATTGATGAATTATTTCGCAGGTTACCTTGGGTACGTACCATTTGCACATCGCTGCCTCGGCGGTGTGAGGCAGCCCACGATCGCGCAGAGATAAAGTGTAGAAACAGAGCTGCCTCATCATCGCGAGTTGGGTTTCGGCCTCAGCCAGCGGGAAACTTACACCT
>NZ_JBIISY010000119.1:0-18198 GCF_044340795.1 Tardiphaga sp. | reverse complement strand
ATGCAGCGGAATTCGTCGGCCCCTATGACGACGAGAAGCTCGGTTTCCAGAAGGTCGCCAAATACTACTACTATCCCGGCTTCTGGGATGGCGGTCCGACCATCCATCACATGGTCAACATTGCGAAGTGGGAGCAACTGCCTCCGGCCTACAAGTCATTGATCAAGACCGCATCCTCCATGGCCAATGAAGCGATGCAGGCCCGCTACGATGCATTCAACCCGCCGGCGATCAAGCGGCTCGTGGCGAGCGGCACGCAGTTGCGCGCTTTCTCGCCGGCGATCCTCGATGCCTCACTCAAGGCAGCCAATGACCTCTATGCGGAGATCGCCGCGAAGAATGCGAACTTCAAGAAACTCTACGACCACATGGTCGCGTTCCGCGGTGATCAATATGCGTGGTGGCAGGTCGCGGAGTTCTCCTACGACAACTACATGATCCGTTCACGCCCGCGCGGGTGATAGGGCGCAACTCCGCCCTCATCCTGAGGAGCGGCGCTCTTGCGCCGCGTTTCGAAGGATGGCGACATGCTCGAAGTTTGTCGCCATGTTTCGAGACGGCGCGTGACGGGCGCTTCCTGACCATGAGGGGGCGGAGTTTGCAACGCGTGTTGCACGCGGATGAAAACAGCTAGGCTCGGTCACAGCCTGATTCACGGGAACGACCGCTATGACCGAAGCCGAGATCGAAACCGCCGCAGTCTTGCTTGCTGACGCCCGCCGGAGCGGAACGCAGATCGATGGGCTTCCCGTTACCCCATTGTCCGTGGCGGAAGGCCATGCGATTCAGGATCGCGTGGCGGTGTTGATCGGCGAGCGGATCGGCGCCTACAAGGCCGGCGCGCCGCCCGATGCTGAGCCAACGCGTGGTCTGATCGAGGCGCGCATGGTGCGCGCGAGCCCGGCCCGGATCGCGGTGGCCGAAGCGCCGCATCGTGGCGTGGAGGGCGAGACGGCATTTCGCTTCACCCGCGATCTGCCGCCGCGGTCGGTGCCCTATACCCGCGAGGACGTCGCCTCCGCAGTGACTGTGCTGCCTGTGATCGAAATCGTGTCGAGCCGTTTCCGCGAGCCGCTGAGCCGGCCGAAGCTGGAGCAGCTCGCCGATTGCGGCATCAATGCCGGTCTGGTCACGGGACCCGAGACCGCCGACTGGTCCCATCTCGAACTGGCAAAACTGCGCATCACCTTCATCGTCAATGGCGAGACGCGGATCGCGCGCGACGGCGGGCATCCCACCGACGATCCGCTGGCCGGCGCCGTCGCGCTGGCCAATATGCTGGCGGACGGCGTGAAGGCCGGCCAGATCGTCACCACCGGTAGCTGGACAGGCCTGCCATTCCTGCAGCCCGGCGATCGCTGCCTGGTGCGCTTCGAGGGGCTCGGCGAGGCCGAGGTGGTGTTCGACGGCTGAGCGATTGCGATCCTCTGCCGTCATTGCGAGGTCAGGGAAAGCCTTCGGCTTTCCCCTTGGCGTAGCGAAGAAGCAATTCAGTCCTTGGCTTTTCGCCCAATCGAATTGCTACGCAGTTCGTCAGGGCTCGTAATGACGAACGAAAGGCCTGAGGTCGTTTACTTCGGCTGCCCGAAGTCCGGCATCGCCGGCATTTCGATCTGCGGGATCTCGATCTTCACGTTGGACGTATCGACCACCGTGTTGTCGATCCAGTAGGTCACGAGGCCCGGCCACATGATCACGATGATCACCAGCAGGATCTGCATGCCAACCCACGGGATCGCGCCGAGATAGATGTCGCGGCTCTTCACTTCCGGCGGCGCGATGCCGCGCAGATAGAACAGCGCGAAGCCGAACGGCGGATGCATGAACGAGGTCTGCATGTTTACGCAGAGCAGCACGCCGAACCAGACCAGATCGATGCCGAGCTTGGCGGCCACCGGCGCCAGCAGCGGGATGATGATGAAGGCGATCTCGAAGAAGTCGAGGAAGAACGCCAGGAAGAACACGAAGATGTTCACGAAGACCAGGAAGCCGACCGCGCCGCCGGGCAGGCCCGTGAGCAGGTGCTCGATCCAGTGCGAGCCGTCCATGCCCTGGAACACGAGGCTGAAGCAGGTCGAGCCGATCAGGATGAACACCACCATCGAGGTCAGGCGCATGGTCGAGGTCATCGCCTGTTCGACCAGCGGCCAGGTCAGGCGGCGATGGATCGCAGCCAGCACGATGGCGCCGACGGCGCCCATGGCGCCTGCCTCGGTCGGCGTCGCGAGGCCGAGGCCGATGGTGCCGAGCACCAGGAAGATCAGCACCAGCGACGGGATCATGCCCCACAGCACGCGGCTGATCAGCTTCCAGCCCATCGGCTCGCGTGCATGTTCCGGGATCGGCGGCATCGAGGTCGGGCGCAGGATCGACATGATCACGATGAACAGCAGGAAGATCACGACCTGCAGGATCGAGGGGCCGATGGCGCCGAGATACATGTCGCCAACCGAGCGGCCGAGCTGGTCGGCCAGCACGATGAGCACCAGCGATGGCGGAATGAGCTGCGTGATGGTGCCGGAGGCCGCGATGACGCCGGTGGCCAGCTTCATGTCATAGCCGTAGCGCATCATGATCGGCAGCGAGATCACGCCCATGGCGATCACCGATGCAGCAACCGTTCCGGTGATGGCGCCGAGTACGGCGCCCACGAGGATCACCGCATAGGCGAGGCCGCCAGGAACCTTGCCGAACAGCTGGCCGGTGCCTTCGAGCAGATCTTCCGCCAGGCCGCAGCGCTCGAGGATCGCGCCCATGAAGGTGAAGAACGGAATCGACAGCAGGAGGTCGTTCGATATCGTGCCGTAGAAACGGAACGGCAGCGCCTGCAGGAACGAAGGATCGAAGTGTCCCGAGAAAATACCGAGCACGCCGAAGAACAGGCCGACAGCGGCGAGCGAGAAGGCGACCGGGAAACCGAACACCATGAAGCAGATCATGGTGCCGAACATCAGCGGAGGGAAGATACCGTAGGAGAACATCAGTGGTCTCGACTATCGAATTGAAATGCAACGACCTAAAAGCAAACGCCGCTATTGCAGCGGCGCTTCGTAATGGGTGTCGACCTTGACCAGGCCGGCAAGGGCGGCGATGCGCTTGGCGAGTTCGGCGAGGCCCTGCAGCACGAGAAGGCCGAAACCGACGGGCAGTACGAGCTTCACCGGCCAGAGGATGAGGCCGCCGGCATTGCTGGAATATTCCTGCGAGTTCCACGAATTCAGGAAGAACGGCGTGGTCATGATCGTGAGATAGATCATGGCCGGCAGCAGGAAGACGCAGAGGCCGATGATGTCGATCCACAGCCGCGCCCGATCGGAGACGGCGGAGTAGAGCAGGTCGACGCGCACATGCTCGTTGAGGCGCAGCGTCTGAGAGGCACCGAAGAACACGATGCCCGCGAACATGTACCACTGGATCTCGAGCCAGCCATTCGACGAGTAATGGAAGAGATAGCGAATGGTCGCGTTGCCGGCGCTGATGAGGCAGGCAAAAAGCACCAGCCATTTGGCGACGAAGCCGAAGGCATCGCTCAGCCGATCGATGGCATTCGTGAATTTGAGTACGTCCACGGTTTCCCCCGAAACTCGCCCGACCTCTCGCGGATCACGTCTTTCTCACTGAGAAAGCGCAGCTTTTTCCGCTGGGCGATCAAAATTTGCGGCACCATTTCAGCGCGTCATGCAATCGTCAATCAGAAATTGACGATTGCATGCAGGCCATTGGTCGGGGGTCTGGAGGAGGGTACGCCAGTGTGCGGATCAACCGCCGGTTACGCTCACATGCCGCTTCGCGGGCGCTGCCTCTGGGCCGGCCTGGCGCGGCGCGCGATGGGCCGGCAGGTCCTTGCCGAACCATTCGGCAAGGGTTGGACTCGTCGGATTTCTGGCGGGACGACGGGCGAATTCGGCGACTTCCGCACGCCAGACCCGGAAGCTGAAGTAAAAACACCAGCGCAGATGGGCCCGGATGTCCTTGTCCGGGTGGAACAGCATGCGCCAGAGTGAACGAGGCCGGGCATGGACCACCACCTCCATCAGCTTGACCAGCCAGAAGATCGCTTGCGCCGACAGGTGGCGGGAGGAGAGGAGCTGGTGGCGGTAGTCCCATTTGCTGCGATCGGCCTCGATCACGGTTCGTGCCGCATTGTCGGCCGTCCAGTCCGACCAGCGATGCGGCGTGACATACATGGCATTGAGCAGGTCGGGGTCGTACAGCCACACCTGCCGGATGGCGCGGATGTAGTCCATGAAGCGCTCTTCCTCGAAGCCGACGATATGACCGAGCATTGAGAGGATGCCATGCCGGCGCAGCAGTGTGACGGCCTGCTGGTCGTCCCGCGTGGTCGAACCTTTACGGATCGCGAGCAGGGTCTGGGGATCGGTGGTCTCGATACCCATCAGCACGCAGACCATGCCGGCGCGCTTCATCAGTGGCAGCAGATCGGCATCGCGCACGATATCGGTGGCGCGGATGGTTGCGAACAGTCGCACCGGGACATTCTCTGCAATCACCGCTTCGAGAAATTCGCGCCACAGCCGCTTCGATGAGGTCGGGTTCTCATCGGCGAGGTCGACGAAGCAAATGCCGTGAGTGCGATGCAGCCAGCCAATCTCTGCGGCGACTTTTTTCGGATCGCGAAAGCGCCAGCGGCTCCAGAACTGATACTGGCCGCAATAGCTGCATTGATGCGGGCAGCCACGCGAAAACTGGATGATCGCGGCGCGACCGAGGCCGAAGCACTGATAGAGATCCCAGTTCTCGATCAACTCCCAGCCGGTCCGATAGTCGTCGAGCTGTGTGATCAGCGGCATCGCTGCTGTCTTCGCAGCCTGGCCCTGCTGCCTGAATGTGATGCCCGGCACATCGGACAACGCCGCGCCGCGCGCGAGGCGATCGGCAATCGCGAGCGCGACGGCTTCGCCCTCGCCATGCACGATGACGTCGACGACGTCGGTTGCGGCCATGATGTCGGTGGCGTGGTAGGTCGGATAGACACCGCCATAGATGGTGAGTGTCGAAGGGCAGGCACGTTTGACCGCGGTGAGGGCGAGGAGACAGGCGGGATGCGCTGGGGTCGATCCGGCATGACCGGTCATCATCAGATCGGGCGCGAATTCCGCGGCCACACGTTCGATCTGTTCTGATGACAGATGGTGGCGCTCGGCATCGAGCAGGCGGACCTCATGCCCGGCATCGATAAGCGGGCCGCCGACACAAAGCAGGCCGAAGGGAATCTGGTGTCCGACGCCGCGTGAGGTGAGTGAAATATAGGGCGGATTGATCAGGAGAATACGAATGTCGGAACCTCTCTTGCGGCCCGACCTGCGTGATCGCATACGGCAGCGCGCAGACGCGATGAGCGCCTGCCTTTCAGTGTCTTGGACTCGCAAGAAGGTTCGCTAGCGCGCGCGGGTTAACCGCCGGTGACGCTCATGTGACGACTGACGCTCGGCCGGTTGTGGCGACGATCGATGATGAAATCGTGGCCCTTCGGCTTGGTGCCGATGGCGCGATCGATCGTGGCGTTGAGCAGCGCGTTATCCGCCGATGCGCGCAATGGCTTGCGCAGATCGGAGGCATCCTCGTGACCGAGGCAGGTATGGATGGTGCCGGTGCAGGTAATGCGGACGCGGTTGCAACTCTCGCAGAAATTATGCGTCATCGGCGTGATGAAGCCGAGCTTGCCGCCGGTTTCGGCGACGCGGACGTAGCGTGCGGGGCCGCCGGTGTCATCGGCAAGGTCGGTGAGTGTATAGTTGCTGGCGAGGCGCGACCGTACCAGCGACAGCGGCAGATACTGGTCGATGCGGCCTTCGCCGATATCGCCCATGGGCATCACCTCGATCAGCGTCAGCGCCATGTCGCGGCCATGCGCCCATTCCATTAGCGCGGGGATCTCGTCCTCGTTGAGGTTCTTCAGGGCGACCGCATTGATCTTCACCGCAAGGCCGGCGGCCTGTGCTGCATCGATGCCGGCCATCACCTTGGCGATGTCGCCCCAGCGGGTGATGGACTTGAACTTGCCGGCATCCAGCGTGTCGAGCGACACGTTGATCCGCTTCACGCCGCAGTCGGCGAGTTCGTCGGCATATTTCGACAGTAACGAGCCGTTGGTGGTGAGCGTCAGTTCCTTCAGCGCGCCGCTCTTCAGGTGGCGCGACAGTGAGCGCACCAGGCCCATCACATTACGACGCACCAGCGGTTCGCCGCCAGTGAGGCGCAGCTTGGTCACGCCCCTTGCGATGAAGGCGGAGCAGAGGCGGTCGAGTTCTTCCAGCGTCAGCAGATCGGCCTTCGGCAGGAAGGTCATGTCTTCGGACATGCAATAGAAGCAGCGCAGGTCGCAGCGATCCGTCACCGAGACGCGCAGATAGCTGATCCGCCGACCGAATGGATCGGTCATGGCAGAGGAGGTCTGTGCTGGAATGAGATCGGTGACCGACATTCAAACGCCTTGCTGCATGCAACGAGCGGCACGCGGCCGCTCGTCATAATGTAATCATGCAAAGCGCGAGGCACAATTGCGATACAGCAATCGTGAGGTGATTGAGATCATTGGCGGAGCTTATCGGCGGATTGCATTTTGCTATCCGCCGATGTCCGATTTAGTTCGGGTTCGGGAAGGGCGAACCGGCGGCAGGCGCTGCTTCGGCGGTGGCCGCCGGGGCGGGTGCCGGAGCCGCAGCACGCTTGGCGGCCTTGCGGCCCTTGCGTGGCGGAGTTGCCGGCTGCAGTTCGACCGCGACCGGGCTCGGATCGACATTGGTGCGGGCAGCCTGGGTGAAATCACCCGGGATACGCGTCACCGTCACCGGAACCGTGGTCGGCTGGAACTTCGGCAGTGTGAAGGTCACCTCGAAATTGCCCTCGGTGACGATCGGTAGCGAGCAGGGCGTGGTACAGGCCGGACCGACCGACGTCTTCGCCTCGGCGCCGGGCGGCGTCGATTCGAATTGGACGGTAACCGGCTCCGGTGCCGACTTGAAGGCATCCGTTGAGAAGGAGGAGCAGCCAGCGAGGCTCAAGCCTGCTGCCGTCAATAGGAGTACTCGACGCATAGTTGAATCCGTTAGTTTCGCGGCTAGCCGCAGTCCCCACGCCGACAATAGGAGCGTGGGTCCAATGACGCAACCAGCCGGCGCGCGATAGTTAATAGATGGTTAATTCGGTGGTGGAGGAACCGGGAAAGCGCAGTTAGCTGAACAGGCTAGGCCCGTTTAGCGGGAACCAGCCGCTCAACCGTTGCGGGTAGATCGCGGAAGTGATCGATCACCACGTCCGGCTTCAACTCCGCAATCGGGGTATCCGTATAGCCGAAAGTCACGCCAATCACCGGCACATTGGCGCGGCGGGCGACGCCGACATCCGGGCCGGCATCGCCGACCATGACCACCGCAGACATTTCGCCACCGGCCTTGGCGACGGTCTGTTGCAGGATCACTGGATCAGGCTTCGACACGCCAAAAGTGTCGGCGCCGCAGATGGCGGCGAATCGCGCGGTGAGGCCGAGCTTCTCCAGCAGCAGTTTCGACAGCCATTCCAGCTTGTTGGTGCAGACCGCGAAGCGGTAGCCCTTGGCTTCCAGCGCATCGAGCGTCTCGATCAGCCCGTCGAACGGGCGTGATTCATCGGCGATATGTTCGGCATAGAAGTCGATGAAATCGCCGGTCAGCTTGGTCACTTCCGCCGGTGTCATCTCGCGGCCCTCGACCTCCAGGCCGCGCTCGATGAGCTTGCGGGCGCCCTGGCCGATCATCTTGCGCGCCGATTCCAGCGGTACGGGCGCGAGGCCTTCGCGGGCCAGCACATGGTTGAGGGCGCTGATCAGGTCAGGGGCGGTATCGACGAGAGTGCCGTCGAGGTCGAAAACGACGAGGGGGGCTTTGGTCATGGGCGGATCGCTATCGGGCCGAGGCCGATCCTGCAAGGGGCTCTGCGCGTCGCGATGATGCCGGCAGTGCCAGGGAACGCAGGTCAGCAATCCCCGGGAATGCACGCCCTGAACCCTGTTCCTGCCCCCCAAACGTCGCTAGATATGCCGCGACTCCCGCTTGCGGGACCGACCGGGAACAGGGACTGCCGCTGCGATGAATATGGACGAACTGAAACGACAGGCTGCCGCCAAGGCGCTGGAGCAGGTTCAGGATGGCATGAAGCTCGGCCTCGGTACCGGCTCCACCGCCAAGCATTTCGTCGACCTGCTCGGCGAGCGCGTGAAGGGCGGGCTCAAGGTCATCGGCGTCCCGACCTCCGAAGCCACCCGCATCCAGGCCGAAGCCTGTGGCGTGCCTCTGACCACGCTCGACGACATCGATCATCTCGACCTCACCGTGGATGGCGCCGATGAAGCCGATCCCGATCTCAACCTCATCAAGGGCGGCGGTGGCGCGCTGTTGCGCGAGAAGATCGTCGCAGCGGCGTCGGACCGCATGATCGTGATCGCCGACGACACCAAATGGGTGCCGAAGCTCGGCCGTTTCCCGCTGCCCATCGAAGTGATCCCGTTCGGTCTCGGCGCCACCCGCCGCGCCATCGAGAGCGTGTTTGCGCAATGCGGCCTGACCGGCGAGATGACGGTTCGCGCCGGAAAGGACGGCCATGCTTTCGTCACCGATGGCAGCCACTGGATTCTGGATGCCAAGCTTGGAACCATCACCGATGCGCCGCGCCTCGCGGGTCTGCTCGCCGGCATTCCGGGCGTCGTCGAACATGGACTGTTTATCGGCCTGGCGCGCACCATCGTGCTCGCCGGTGCGGATGGAATTCGCGTTGTTGAGCGGCCCTAAGGCTGCGATCTCAAGGAGACTGCCATGAAGATCCTCTCGAAACTGCTGCTGTCCGCCAGCCTGGTGCTGGGCGCCGCAGCCGTCACGCTGCCAGCCTCCGCCCAGCAGGGTGCGCCCGCCGGCGAGCGTCCGATCAAGCCGGCGTCGCCAGCCGCCATCGGCTACGCCAAGGAAATCCTGCAGCTGAAGAATGCGCAGGCGATGTATGCGAACGCCATTCCGAACATGGTCCAGCGCGTCAAGGATTCGCTGCTGCAGAGCAATCTCAACTATCAGAAGGATCTCAACGAGGTCGCCGTGGTCGTCGCGCAGGCCAATGCCGGCCGCGACAAGGAGATCGGCGAGCAGATGGCGCGCATCTATGCCAGCGACTTCACCGAGGCCGAGCTGAAGGATCTCGCGGCGTTCTACAAGTCGCCGCTGGGTCAAAAACTTTTGCAGATGGAGCCGCAGTCGATTTCCGCCAGCGTGAACTATATGCAGCAGTGGGCGCAGCAGTTCGCCGAGCAGGTGAACGGCCAGTTCCGCGCCGAAATGCGCAAGCGCGGCAAGGAAATCTGAGCCTCGTTCGAGGCTCTCGCATCTGAGGTCGCGGTCCGGAGCAATTCATGTCCAGCAAGTCTGACTTCGACGTCGATCTCTTTGTCATCGGCGGTGGTTCAGGCGGCGTTCGCGCCGCCCGCATCGCCGCCGGCTACGGCGCCAGCGTGATGGTCGCCGAGGAATATCGCTTCGGCGGCACCTGCGTGATCCGCGGCTGCGTGCCGAAGAAACTGATGGTCTATGCCTCGCATGTCGCGCGCGACATCGACGATGCCAAGGGCTTTGGCTGGACCATTCCCACCGCCACCTTCGACTGGCCGGCTTTCATTGCTGCCAAGGACAAGGAAATTGCGCGGCTCGAGGGCATCTACACCACCAATGTGGAGAAGCCCGGCGCAAAGACCGTCAAGGCGCGTGCGGTGTTCGAGAACCCGCATACGCTGAAGCTCAGCAATGGCGAGACGGTTCGCGCCAAACATATCCTGATCGCCACCGGCGGGACGCCGGGCCATGGGCCGGATATTCCCGGCATCGAGCACGTGATCTCGTCCAACGAGGTCTTCCATCTCCCCGAACTGCCGAAGCGCATCGTGATTCAGGGCGGCGGCTATATCGCGCTGGAATTCGCCTGTATCTTTGCTGGCCTCGGCTCTGCGGTCACCGTCGTCTATCGCGGTGACAACATCCTGCGCGGTTTCGATGAAGACGTCCGCACCCATGTCCGCAAGGAGATGGAGAAGCAGGGCATCACCATCCTGACCGGCTGCACCGTGAAGGCGGTGGACAAGAATCGCCACGACTTCTGCGCCCACCTGTCCGACGGCGCCAGCATCTCGGCCGATCAGGTCCTGTTCGCCATCGGCCGCCACGCCAACACCAAGGGGCTCGGCCTCGACAAGGCCGGCGTCGCCCTCAAGCACAGCGATGGCTCGGTCATCGTCAACGAATTCTCGCAGACCAATGTCCCGCATATCTATGCGGTCGGCGACGTCACCAATCGCGTCAACCTCACGCCGGTGGCAATCCGCGAGGGTCATGCCTTTGCCGATACCGTGTTCGGCGGCAAGACCGTGAAGGTCGATCACAGCAATATCCCGACCGCGGTGTTCACTCAGCCGGAGGTCGGTACCGTCGGCATGACCGAGGACGAAGCGCGCGCCAGGTTCAGTCACGTCGATATCTACAAGACCGATTTCCGCGGCATCAAATCCACCATCTCCGGCAGCGACAGCCGCGTGCTGATGAAGCTGATCGTCGATGGCTCCACGGATGTGGTCGTCGGCTGTCATATCGTCGGCCCGGAAGCGGCGGAGCTGATCCAGATCCTCGGCATCTGCATCAAGCTGAAGGCGACCAAGGCGGATTTCGATGCCACGGTGGCCGTGCATCCGAGTGCTGCGGAAGAGTTGGTGACGATGCGGACACCCACCGCGCGCTATGTGCGCGAGGCGGCGGAGTAGGACGCCGAGGCGCCTTACTCTTCCATCTGCAGCCATTCCGCTGCCCCGCGCCACAGCGTGTCGCGATGCTCCGGGCGGAAAAATCCGAAATGTCCGATCTTGTCGCTGCCAGCCTCGATCGGGCGGATGCTGTCGATGTCTGCCTTGATCGAGGTGAAGCCTGCGCAGAGCATCTCCACTGCCGCGCGTGTCGCCCATGGATCGTCGGTAAAACTCAACGCCCGCAGCGCACCACGATAGCGGGGAAAATTCACCAGCGCGCGCAGTTTGCGATCATCGAAGAAATAGTTGTCGCTGGTGACCCATTTGGCCCATTCGAGAAACACGTTCTTCGGCAGGTCCAGGCCGAGCCCGATCTTGCCGGGCGCATAGCCCATCAACTCCGCCAGCGTCGGGCCGATGAACTTCATCAGCGCGTAGATGCGGTAGTTCTCCGGCGGCGTCATCAGCCGCCATGTCCCGGCCTGTGCGGCCACCAGGAGGGCGCGCGAGACTTCCGCATTGTTCGGGATCAGCCCCAGCGCCTGGCCGCCGAAGGAATGGCCGACAAAGCCGAGCGGCAGCTTGTAGCGCTCGCGCATCCAGTCCACCGCCGCGACAACATCCAGCGCTGCCCAGTCGGCCATGGAGGCCCGGAATCCGCGCAGGGATTTGGCGCCTTTGGGGAAGGAATCGCCGGTGCCGCGATAGTCATAAGTGAGGACGGCGCAGCCGCGGGAGGCCAGATAGGCGGCAAAACCCTTGTAGATTTTCCGCGGCACGGCAGTGGCGGAGTTGATCAGCACCGCATGGGTCCGCGGTCCGCGGGGCAGATACAGCGTGGCGCCCAGCACGAAGCCGTCACCCGCCACAATCGTGATGTTGTCGGAAAATGCGTCATCCGGCGACGCGTCCGGCAGTCTCATCCTTTAGTTCCCCCGTAAGCGGCTGCAGCAAATGCGAATCTCATTGCTAGTGCAAGGGCTTGGCACGCATGGCCGGGGCCGGGGAGGTTGGATTTCCAACTAGCGATCCCTACATGGGCCATGTATAACGCGGCCTCCGTCGCCACCTAAGGCGCGGTTTTCAGGAGACAATTTCATGTCCGAGCGGTGGACACCCGAAAGCTGGCGGGCAAAACCCGTCATGCAGATGCCGGAATATCCGGATGCAAAGACCCTGAGCGACGTCGAGGCGCAGCTCGCCACGTTTCCGCCGCTGGTTTTTGCGGGTGAGGCCCGTAACCTGAAGAAGCAGCTCGCCAGAGTGGCCAATGGCGAGGCTTTCCTCCTGCAGGGCGGCGATTGCGCCGAGTCCTTCGCCGAGCATGGCGCCAACAATATCCGCGACTTCTTCCGCGCCTTCCTGCAGATGTCGGTGGTGCTGACCTATGCCGGCGCGCTGCCGGTGGTGAAGGTCGGCCGCATCGCCGGTCAGTTCGCCAAGCCGCGGTCGTCGCCGATCGAGAAGGCTGACGGCGTGGAGCTGCCGAGCTATCGCGGCGACATCATCAACGACATCGCCTTCACGGCGGAATC
Source organism: Tardiphaga sp. (assembly GCF_044340795.1). Taxonomy (GTDB): domain Bacteria; phylum Pseudomonadota; class Alphaproteobacteria; order Rhizobiales; family Xanthobacteraceae; genus Tardiphaga. Next base: position 5,892 of record NZ_JBIISY010000119.1, on the reverse strand, counting down.
CCGCGTGCCGGATCCGCAGCGCCAGCTGATGGCCTATCGCCAGTCGGCGGCGACGCTGAACCTGTTGCGCGCGTTCGCCTCGGGCGGCTTCGCCAATCTCGGCAGCGTGCATCAGTGGATGCTCGGCTTCCTCAAGGATTCGCAGCAGTCGCGCCGTTACAAGGAACTGGCGGACCGCATCTCCGATGCGCTCAACTTCATGCGCGCCTGCGGCCTCGATCTCGAGGCCCATCCGGAGCTGCGTTCGACAGATTTCTACACCAGCCACGAAGCGCTGCTGCTCGGCTATGAGCAGGCCTTCACGCGCGTCGACTCGACCACGGGCGACTGGTACGCGACCTCCGGCCACATGCTGTGGATCGGCGACCGCACGCGCCAGCTCGACCATGCGCATGTGGAATATTTCCGCGGCATCAAGAATCCGATCGGCCTGAAATGCGGTCCGTCGCTGAAGGCTGACGAGCTCCTGAAGCTGATCGACATCCTGAACCCGGACAACGAGCCCGGTCGCCTGACGCTGATCAACCGCTTCGGCCATGAGAAGGTCGGCGACCATCTGCCGGGCTTCATCCGCGCGGTGCAGAAGGAAGGCCGCAAGGTGGTGTGGTCGTGCGATCCCATGCATGGCAACACGATCACGTCGAATTCGGGCTACAAGACCCGCCCGTTCGACCGCATCCTGTCCGAGGTGAAGTCGTTCTTCCAGATCCACCAGGCCGAAGGGACGCATGCCGGCGGCGTGCATCTGGAAATGACCGGCCAGAACGTCACCGAATGCACCGGCGGCGCCCGCGCGATCACCGACGAGGACCTCAACGACCGCTATCACACGGTCTGCGATCCGCGCCTGAACGCCGAGCAGTCCATCGACATGGCGTTCCTGATCGCCGAGCTCTTGAAGAACGGCCGCGCGGGCAAGGAGCAGCCGCTCCCGGTTGCTCTAGGCTTGTAAGTGGCAGGCCTTTAGGTGGAACGGCTCTGGCGAGCCACCATCAACTCCTGGAATGGTCTCCGCTCCGGCTTCACGTCGGAGCGGGCCATTCGCGAGGAAGTGTTCGCGCTTGTCCTGTCGCTGCCGCTGGCCTTTCTGATCGGTACGACCATGGCCCGCCGCATCGAGATGATCGCGGTGGTGATGCTGGTCCTCACCGTCGAACTGCTCAACACCGCCATCGAGAAACTGGCCGACCGCGTCACGCTGGAGCACGATTCACAAATCGGACGCGTGAAGGATCTAGGCTCGGCCGCGGTCGGCATCGCGCTCCTGATCGCGGGCATGGTCTGGCTGTTCGCGCTCGGCGAGCGGGTGGGGATGTTTTGAGCAGAGTGGACGCATCGAAACTCTGTCTGTCATCGCCCGCGAAAGCGGGCGATCCAGTATGCGGGGACTTCTCGGTTCTATTCCATCCGGCCGTGTTTACTGGATCGCCCGGTCGAGCCGGGCGATGACAATGGAGGTGCGTTGCGGTTCTCGCGGTTGCAACGCTTCAGCCTAGAGGCTTCAATACTCCCATGACAGATTCCAAGCGCTTCACCATCACGCTGGCCCAGCTCAATCCGACCGTGGGCGACACCGCCGGCAATGCCGCCAAGGCGCGCAAGGCCCGTGCCCAGGCTGCCGCCGACGGCGCCGATGTGGTCGTGCTGCCCGAGCTCTTCATCGCCGGCTATCCGCCGGAAGACCTCGTGCTCAAGCCGGCCTTCCAGATGGCCTGCCGCGCCGAGGTGGAGGCGCTTGCCCGCGAGACCGCCGATGGCGGCCCGGCGATGCTGGTGGGCACGCCCTGGGTCGATCATGGCAAGCTTTACAATGCCTGTGCGTTGCTGGACGGCGGCCGCATCGCCGCGATCCGCTTCAAGGTCAACCTGCCGAATTACGGCGTGTTCGACGAGAAGCGCGTCTTCGCCCGCGGTGAGGCCGCAGGTCCCGTCACCATCCGCGGCCTGCGCGTCGGCGTGCCGATCTGCGAAGACACCTGGATGGAAGAGTCCGCCGACTACGAGGATGTGGTCGAAACCCTCGCCGAGACCGGCGCCGAAATCCTGATCGTGCCGAACGGCTCGCCTTATGCCCGCGGCAAGAACGATCTGCGCCTCAACGTGCAGGTCGCCCGCGTCACCGAAAGCCATCTGCCGCTGGTCTATCTCAACCAGGTCGGCGGCCAGGACGAACTGGTCTTCGACGGCGCAAGCTTCGTGCTCAATGGTGACCGCTCGCTCGCCGTGCAGCTGCCATCCTTCGCCGAGAACATCACCACCATCACCTTCGAAAAGACGGGTGATGCCTGGCGCTGCAGCGGTCCGATCGCAAAATTGCCGGAGGGCGACGAAGGCGACTATGCCGCCTGCGTGCTCGGCCTGCGCGACTACGTGAACAAGAACGGCTTCCCCGGCGTGCTGATGGGCATCTCCGGCGGCATCGACAGCGCGCTCTGCGCCGCCATTGCCGTCGACGCGCTCGGCGCCGATCGCGTGCGCGGCATCATGCTGCCGTTCCGCTTTACCGCCCAGGTGTCCCTCGACGATGCCGACAAGCTCGCCAAGGCGCTCGGCTTCCGTTACGAGATCCTGCCCATCGCCGACGCGGTGAACGGTTTTGAAAAAATCCTCGCCGAGACCTTCAAGGGCCTCGAGCGCGACATCACCGAAGAGAATCTGCAGGCGCGCACCCGCGGCACGCTCTTGATGGCGGTGTCGAACAAGACCGGCGCGATGGTGGTCACCACCGGTAACAAGTCGGAAATGTCGGTGGGCTATGCCACGCTCTATGGCGACATGAATGGCGGCTTCAATCCGATCAAGGATCTCTACAAGACCCAGGTGTTCCGCATCTCCACGCTGCGCAATTCATGGAAGCCCGACGGCGCCATGGGCCCGGACGGAGAAGTGATCCCGAACAACATCATCATCCGCCCGCCGACCGCCGAGTTGCGCGAAAACCAGACCGACCAGGATTCGCTGCCGCCCTACGAAATCCTCGACGCCATCCTTGAGCGCCTCGTTGAGCGCGAGCAGCCGCTGTCGGAGATCGTCGCCGATGGTTTCGAGAAGGACGTGGTGACGCGCATCGATCGCCTGCTGAACATCGCCGAATACAAGCGCCGCCAGGCCGCGCCGGGGGTGAAGGTCACGCGCAAGAACTTTGGCCGCGACCGCCGCTATCCCATCACCAACCGTTTTCGCGATCTGGCACAGCCGCTGCCGAAGCCCGATGAGGATCTGGTAACGCGGCCCGGCAAGGGCACGAGCGAGGCGTTCGAATAACCTTGCCGCCCGTAGGGTGGGCAAAGGCGCGCAGCGCCGTGCCCACCATCAAGGGTCGCGAGGAGCGAGGTGGGCACGCTTCCGCCGTCGCGCTATGGCGGACAGGTCGCTTTGCCCGCCCTACAATGCTGGCATTTGTCTTATCGCGCGCCTCGCGCCACTGCCGCAAACACGGAGTCGCTCAGCAGGCCGCCGCCCTGGAACAGTGTCACCACCGGCGAGGATGCGATCGCGGTGCCGTTCTTGATGTCATACAGCGCCGAGAACCGGTTCAGCAGCTTCTTCAGCTTGGCGGGATCTGAGAGGTCGTTGAGGTCGAGATATTTCTCCACCAGCTTGGCCTGCTGGTCGACATCCATGGCGCCGATATTGTCGGGCAGGCTGAAGGCGGTGCGGAACACTTCGCCCAGCGCCTTGTCGGCGATGATGTCGTAGGCCGAGGTGATGCCCGGCGCCTTGCGCTCGAAATAGATCGCGAGGCGCACGCCCGGATTGCTTTGGCCTTCTTGCGTCTCCAGCGTCTGCTGCAGGAATTTGCGCTGGGTTTCTAGAAACTGGTCCCGGGTCTGCGGTCCGAATTTTGGCACCCGGACCACATCGCCATTGTCATCGAAATTGAACGACGACACGATCTCGGCAAAGCGCGGATCGGTCTGGGTGTTGACGAAGCTCTTGGGATCGTCGAGGTCCGAATTGAACATCTCGCGCAGGTCGGCGGTGGTCACCTTGTCCGGCTCGAGGCCTTTGGAGACGAGGATGATGTCGAGCAGCTTGCGGTCGGCGAGCAGGTCCTTGACAGTCTTCACATCGTCGATGTGGTTCTGGTAATAAGCCGCCTCTTCCTCGGCGGTCTTACGCAGCTCTCTTTGTTCGACTTCGCTGCTGAAACGGGTTTTGGCGATGATGTAGTCCTTTGCCACCTGCGTGACTTCCGAAAAATCCTGCGCGACGATGGGCGTGATGACCGCGCCGGAGCTGTCGAAATTGAACGCCTTGGCCAATTGCACGTAACGATCGTCGCGCAGCTTGTTCACATAGCTCTTCGGATCGGCGGGGTCGCTCTTGAGCACGTTTTTGATGATCGTGGGCGAGACCTCTTCCGGATCGAGGCCGAATGATTTCAACGCGAAATTGTAGACGTTCGGCAACTTCATGAAGTCGTCGAGGCTCTTCACATTGGCGAGGCCGCTGCGATATTGCCGGATCAACGATGCGGAGTAGGTGGGGTCGGCCGCCAGATAGGTGGCGCCCTGGCTGTTGACGTATTTCGCATGCGTGGTGGCGAGTTGCGCCTCCGTCTGCGCCGGTGTGCCGGCGGGCAGTGTACCGTCGGGCGCGAACTCGAAGGCGCCGGCGAGGGCGACATAGCTGTCGATAGTGGTCAGCGCCTCCCTGTAGCTGAGAACGCTGATCTCGTTCATCGAACCGCGGCTGCGCTCGAATTCGACCTTCTGTCGCAGCTCGGCCATGTTGGCGCCGGGCTGCTTCATCTGCGCCAGATAGTTGTCGATCTTGCTGGCGGCGTCGAGCATGTCCGCCTGCGCCTTGGCAATGCTGGCATTGATGCCGTCCTTCTGCGACACCCAGACGGTGTTCACATAGCTGTCCGGATCGGCGGGATCGCTGCCCAGCACCTTGGTGATCGTCTCGCGGGACCACTTGTCGTCATCGATCCCGAATCCCGAAAATACGTAGTCGCGGAGCCTGTCGTCGGCGAGCAGGGCGTTGACATTGGTAATCTTGCCGATCGTGTAGTTGTAGTACCCCTTATTGGCGTCGAGCGCATCGACGCCACGCTGCGCGGCGGCGGTATACAGGCCGATCATCTCGTCAGTCTGGTTCGCAGATTGCGCGGTCTTTTTATCGCTGCTGCCGGTGGCAAACGGAAAGGCTGCAGCGAAATCACGATACCGCTTGTCGCTCAGCTTGTTGGCGAAACTGTTCTGGTCGGAAAGATCGCTCTCCAGCACCTTGCGGATAAAAGCCTTGGCATAGGCCATGTCTTCGAGACCGAAGGCAGTCGTCGCATAGGTGTAGAGCCGATAATCGTTCAGCAGGTCATCGACAGTGGTGACCTTGCCGATATTCTCTTTGTAATAGGCCGTGTCACGACTCACAGTAGCCTGCTGCGCGACCTTGTTCAGGGACTGCTGCAGATTGCGCGATACCTGATTGTAGTTGAGATAGGTCGAGACCATCGGACGAACCTTTCAGTTTCACCCGATGATACCGTTGTTGGGTTATCCGAACCTTGCGGAGAATGGCTTCGGACAGCTTGCGTGAACCGCGCGCATTTATCGCAAATGCCTATGCCGGCCGGTCGCTGCTCCGCAGCTGGCGTGGCAGCGCGAATAGCAATATGCCGGCGCAAAGTACGCACAGCGAACCGATGACATAAAGCGCCGGCGTGGTGCTGCCGGTGGCGTCCTTGACCGCGCCGATCATCACGGGGCTGACAATGCCCCCAAGCTGGCCCAGCGTATTGATCAGCGCGATGCCGCCGGCCGCACCGACCCCAGTCAGGATTTTTGGCGGCAGCGTCCAGAAGGTCGGGATCGCGGCCACCACGCCGGCGCCGAGCAAAGCGAGGGCGCCGATCAGTAACACCAGCGTCTTGTCGAAGATGCC
>NZ_JBIISY010000118.1:0-18248 GCF_044340795.1 Tardiphaga sp. | reverse complement strand
CACGAAACGAACCTGCTGATAGGTCGGGAGGATAGTAAAAGCTTAAGAGCAGAATCTTCACGTGCAGTCACCAACGAAGATATGTAGTTATGGGAGCACCGTTTGATGCTGCGCTAAAACATTGGTTTTGCAACGAGTACCCGAACCGCGGGTGCCAGGTCGCATCTCTCAGGACGGAAATAGTCGGGGCGGAAAATTCTACTCTCACAACGTGATCGCCTATTGTTCCCACGAATTCGCTGTCGCGCAGATGCTGGAAATGAACACTCGGACTAGCAAACACCCGTGATATCGCATTGTTAAATCGCCCGGTGAACTCATCAACAATTGTCAAGCAGTCAGGTTCGAATTGCCAGTGACGAGTATGAATTGCACGGCCGGGTAGGCGACAATAACCGTCATGTGAGCAGGTTATTTTCAAACGATTGCTCGATTTTTGAACAAAGAGTCCTGTGGGCTCAGCACGTCGCGCAACCCGGAATCCTCCCCACACTTCAGATGAATCGCATTCGTCGATCACGACAGTATTGTGCGCGGCAGTTGCACGCTGTCGCGATCGTTCTGGACCGACGCCGTATTCCGAAGTGCCCGAATTCACAAAAACGCGGACGTTATCGATTGAAGCTTCGAAGCTCAAAATATCGGCGTGTGCATGCCCTGGTTGATAGTCGGCGCCTACTTGCCCGACATCTAAGATCGCTACAATTCGACCCTGCTGAATCCTGATAAAACCGCTCTCGGCAAGATGATAAATATCATCGGTTAGTTTGGAAGGGGGGGGAATCCCCAATCTTCGCGCGTACTCGGCGAGCTTCGAAAAGGGGGAGGCAATCCCAAATGCAGCATCGTTAAAAAAGGATATTTCACCGTCTGGATGCGTCATTATTGATAGCCAACGCAGCATGCGACGAGCGAGTTCTGATTCGATCGGAGGTGAGCCATGGAGCCGGTGACCGTAAGCGCGGCAAACGTTGTAAAGATCAAGAATGTCTTCGAGTATGAGCGCGTGATACATTGGAGAGAGTTCGAAGTGTCCACCATCAGGCAATATCTGCTCTTCAATTTCTTGCCGCAGAATGTCTAGGCCGATAGATAGCCAGCGCTCGGCGTCCGCTCCCCTGAAAAACAGACCGGAGAAAACAAGAGCCTTTGCATTCACGAAGAGATGGTTTCCTAACAAGTGATATTCGAGACGTTTGCTAAGCCAATCTGTTTGTGCCGCAATACTGTTAAGCATCGTTGATGAAGCAACATTGCCAGCGAGGATCCACTTGATCCAGTTTACGATCCGTAACGAAGTTGGATAGGGCTCCCAACCAGATCCGTGAGCTGCCGGATTTTCAGAGATCCAACGATCGATAAGAATTCGATGTGTTTCGGATCGAGAGGTGGAATCGATCGCCGACAGGTCGTCAAAATAGTGGAGATTGTAGCGCCAGAGTTTGTCGATCGCGGGGTTGTCCCACCCGATTTCATCGAGGTGGAGGGTGCGGTTGAGAAAGGTGAAACGGTCCGAACCGACGAGACTGATCTCGCGATCTACGGGCGCTATCCACTCTTCTGGTCGATCCGAGATGTCTGAGCTTACTTTTGAATGACGAGGACTGGCAATTCGAAATCGAACACGCGCAATGAGCTGCGTGATCCGAAGGTGACGAATTGTATGCCAATAAAGGCTAAGCGTCTTGGTCCATTTCAAAATCGTGGTGCGCAAGGTATCATTCCGGTTCGCGCATTATAGCTTTATAGCCATCGAGGATGGCATCGACGTGGCGTTGCCAAGTGTATTTCGACAGTGCTTTATTTCGGGCGTTCGCTGCAATATGCTCGGCCCATTCGGGCCGTTCGACAAGAAAGCGTATACCGGCAATCAAATCATCGACACTTCCCGGAGCCCCAAGCACCGCAGTTTCCACATTTGTCTCTTGAGGCGACGCGCCTAGCGCGGGAAGGTTGTTCACATCAAGGCTGGGCGAAAGAACCTCACCGATCTGGTCGAGGCGAGATCCATAAATGCCTCTGCTCATCGCCATGTATTCGAACAGTTTCGTCGGTGAACCAAAGAATTTGCTGCCATCGGTATTTGCTACGTGTGGCGACAAGAATAGGTCGGCCGCGGCCAAATGGAGCGCGGCCTCGGTTTGCGGCACGAGTCCAGTCATAATGCAAATATCTTCTGCGCCGGCATCGCAAATTGTACGGCGCACTTCGTTCATCTTCAGCCCGTCCCCGACCAGCATAAATCGACAATTGTGTCGGTTGATCCATTCTCTATCGTCTGAGCACATCTGTGCAATTGCTCGAGCGAGTACATCGACCCCGTGCCATTGCCCAAAAGTTCCTATGAATGCGATAAGCCGCTCTTTAGAAGTTATGCCATAGCGGGCTCGAAGTTTGTTGCGTTCTGCCAAGCTGAAACACGCCGGATCGAAGATCGCTGGATCGATGCAGTTAGGGTAGGTCACGATCCGTTTAGGCTCGACGCCCCGCGAGATAAGCTCGTCGCGCAAGACGTTCGAAATGGTCACTATTAAATGCGCGTGACGCAACATGGCTTCTTCGGCCATTGTTGCAAGCCCATGAAATCTCATTTGGCGGCCCCAGTTTTTGGCGACCCACGTTTCTGATCCGTTATATTCGACTATCAATGGTAGTTGGTATTCTCTCGATAGCAACGCACCCAAGTAGTTCGCTGCTGAGAGCCTTTGGTAAATGACGCCGTGTGCGTGGCCGGCAAGTAGAGGACGCACTGTTTTTGCAAAGATGTCTTGAAATCGGTAATTGTTAAGTTCGTATGGAAGGCCGAATGTCCGCGGTGGATTGACATGTTGCAGTTTGACTTTCGAATCGACCATGACCGGTTGCTCTGCGGACGCAAGCGTAACCGGATAGCCGGCGTCCTGGAGACCGTTGACTACGCCCGCGATGTGACCAATCGATCCTCCGGCTTTTATCCCCATCCAAAGATTGGTTTTCAGATAGAGTACCCGTTGATTGTTCTTCGGCGAGCGAAGAGCAAGGCGAGGTGCTTTCAATAAGGTCTTCAACTCGTTCGTAGACATGATGGCATGTAAAGCCAGCCGCATGCTGGCGCCTACGAAGAGAATAAAATCTACAACAGTTGATAGACGCGAGATCTTAGTCACCAGTAGATCGGGATGCACGATCTCAATGCGCTTTGCGCGCGTAGCGCCAGCCACGAGCTTGACGATGGGAAGTAGCGCGAGGCTGCTGTCATCTTCCAGCGGAACCACGAGGCGATCTGGCGCGATTTTCCGGAGGGTTCTAAGGAGGCCAATCGGATTCGGCCCACGTAGGTCGTTCAATGTGGCCCGATCGAAGGTCCCGTCAATTAAAGCGGTCAAATCGCTCTGGAATTTTTGCGATAACGGATAAGCTGAGAGTACTAGCGTTTTAGATGGCATGCTCTTGGTTGCCTCGGCTGTCTTTCTGGTTGATCGCCACGTGGCGAAGTCTATGGGCTAAGGCTAAAGCCGATAGGAAGATTGTTGTGTGAGCGGCTGACAAGGCGATCATCGCTCCTACTCCATCGAGTTTGGGAACAAGGATCAATGAGACGGCGATCTCGACTAAAAGTCCTGCGCTCCAGATCGCAATAAGCGCCAGAGGGAAGCCTATCGACGCGAGGAATTGCGAAATGACCACCAGCAAACCAACGGCGAAGCTGCTAGGTAGTCCGTATAGCATGATCTCATACGCTGCCTCGTGGGTCTGACCAAATACAATAGAGATGAGCGGTTGGCCTGTCACAGCCGCTCCAGCGCAAATCCCAAGCATAAGCAGAGCGACGCGACTTAGGCTCTTCCTCATTTTCTCGTAAGGGCGCTCGGATGTCAGAATAGTTGGAAAGAGGACGATCGCGACCGCGGTGGGAATGATTCCAAGCGTGTCTAGTATTTGTGCCGCGATTGACCATTCTCCCATTGTGGCCGATCCTGAGGTCCATTGAAGGTAGATGGCGTTAAAACGCAGGACGATAAAGCCCAGTAAAGTCGTGATGTAGGCGCGGGCCGCGATATTCAGTCCGCGGCGAAACAAAGCGAAATCGGGTCTCGCAAAGCCGCCACTCAGGGAATGAAGACGCAAGAAAAGGGGGGCGCAGGCGATGATCGACGCTGCTGCAGCTCCAGCAAATGCTGCCTCAGCGCTGCGCCAATATGCTGCGGCACCAGCAATGCATGCAAGTGCGAGCGATCGGTTCATGATTTCAAAAACGTTGAAGTCTCGATAGTGCTTGATCGCGACCAGCAAATTGACGCCGAGCATATAATACATGCTGCCGACCACAAGTACGCTCGCAACTCCCGCCAACAAGGATTGAGTTAAGGTGGAGGTGTGATGAGCAGGAGTAGTGATTGCGAGAACGAGCAGAGAGATGCCGCCGACGAAGATTGAACAGAGGAGCGCATTGGCCGCCAGCGGGCCAAGAAGCGTTCGGTCGCGTGCCAAGTAAAAAGTATTGCTGGATGCGAGACCGAAATTACCGAATTGAACGGCGAGCCCTGCTAGAGTTGTCCAGTAAAAGAACACGCCGCGTCCTTCCGCTCCGAGCAGTCGGACGACGATAACACTCGACAGGAGACCGGTTAGAACGAGTAAAATCCGCGTTGCTGCGGTGATTAGAATACTTTGAAACAAGACACTCATCGCCACTTTGTGCAAATCGCAGATCGATCTATCAGATCAAGCTGAAGGCTGAAACAAGAGCCGACCCAATCCAAATCAGACGTACTGGATCTGTCTGGATGCTGACTAAGATTAGGCGAGCTCGAACGTTGATCCGGTCTGTAACCGTGATGCGATACTGCCGCGGTAAAATTCTTAATTGCAGGAATTATATCTTTATCGTTGCCGTTCGTTCAAGATCAAGCTAACTCGCTGCGATATAGAACAGTTTATTGGGTGGGGACGCTTTGACGAAAGTATTGGTCGTTTTTGGCACAAGGCCGGAGGCTATCAAGATGGCACCGGTCGTGTCGGCATTGCGCCAGAGTGATCGTCTGGACGTTCACGTGTGTGTCACCGCCCAACATCGTGAAATCCTCGATCAAGTCTTGGAACTATTTGCAATAAGAGCGGATTTGATCTGAACGTCATGCAGCCAAATCAGACTTTGGATCAGCTGACAGCGCGAATCCTGATTGGAGTGGGTGGTGTTCTGGATCAGTTGAAGCCAGATGCAGTCTTGGTCCATGGAGACACGACCACTACGCTTGCCGCGTCGCTTGCGGCGTTCTACCGCCAAATTCCGGTGGGGCATGTTGAGGCCGGCCTCCGCTCTGGGTCACTTTACGCGCCTTGGCCGGAAGAAATGAACCGTAGAGTGACAACGCTTGCTGCAAAATTTCATTTCGCTCCAACGCCGCGGGCGAGGTTGAACCTTCTCGCCGAAGGGATCGATGAGGCCTCGATCCATGTGACGGGCAACACGGTCATCGACGCTTTGCTGGAAATGCGTGGACGGATCGATGGTTCGTCGGCGCGTCGCGCCGATTTGGAGCGTCGTTTTCCGTTCATTGATCAGGACGGGCGTCGTATGATTCTTGTGACGGGCCACAGGCGGGAAAATTTCGGCACCGGGTTCGAGACCATCTGCGCTGCATTGCTCCGAATCGTTAGTGAGCATGACGTGCGAATCGTCTATTCAGTCCACCCAAATCCAAATGTGCGCCAGCCTGTTGAACGCCTGCTTGGGGCAAACGATAAGATAACGCTCATCGATCCCCAGGACTACGAGCCTTTCGTGTTCCTGATGCAGCGGTCTTATCTCATCATTACGGATTCTGGAGGTGTCCAGGAGGAGGCGCCGTCACTCGGCAAGCCTGTTCTTGTCACGCGGGAGAAGACGGAGCGGCCGGAAGCGGTCAGTGCTGGGACTGTTATTTTGGTCGGGACCGATGCAGATCGGATTTTTGGTGAGGCTTCGAGGCTATTGACTGATGCCGCTCACTATCAAGCGATGGCGCAGGCAATTAATCCTTATGGCGACGGCCTCGCTGCCTCGCGTATTCGATCCGTTCTGGAGAACTAAATGCAACGTCCGTTTCAATCTATCTGCGTCGTCGGGCTTGGCTATATCGGTCTGCCCACCGCGGCGGTTATTGCGGCGAATGGTGTGAAGGTTATTGGCGTCGATGTTCAGCAGTCCGTAGTCGACAAGATTAATCAAGGGGAGATCCATATCATCGAGCCGGATCTCGATGCTGTGACGGCGCGTGTGGTGCAGCGTGGGGCGCTCCACGCGGTTACGCAGCCACGGGAAGCAGATGCATTTCTGATCGCTGTCCCGACTCCGTTTCATGACAATAAGGCCGATCTGTCTTATGTATTTACGGCGGCGGATGCGGTTGCGCCAAAGCTTCGCCCGGGAAACATCGTCGTTCTTGAATCGACATCTCCTCCTGGTACGACGGAGATGCTGATCGAGAAGATGGCTGCGAAGCGTCCGGATTTGCGTTTTCCCAAAAAGGGGGCAACGGAAGTCGATATTTTCGTGGCGTATTGCCCTGAACGCGTTCTTCCCGGCCGCGTCCTCACTGAATTGGTTGAGAACGATCGAATTATCGGCGGGGCCACCACTGAGTGCTCGGAGCGCGCTGCTGCCCTTTACCGCATCTTCTGTAAGGGCGAATTGCTCGTGACAGATTCTCGCACCGCCGAGCTTTGCAAGCTAACGGAGAATTCATTCCGGGACGTCAATATCGCTTTCGCAAATGAGCTTTCTCTCGTGTGTGACAAGCTTGGCGTGAACGTCTGGGAACTGATCCGGCTTTCGAACCATCACCCACGCGTCAAAATTCTTCAGCCCGGCCCAGGTGTCGGTGGACACTGCATTGCTGTCGATCCGTGGTTTATCGTCGAAGCGGCGCCGCAACAGGCGCGCCTTATTCGAACTGCGCGGGAAATCAACGACAACAAGCCGCATTGGGTGCTCGACAAGGTCAAGGCGGCTATAGGCGGTCATCGAGGTGGACGCCCGCGGATTGCTGTCCTTGGCTTGAGTTTTAAGCCCGATGTCGATGATTTGCGCGAGAGCCCGGCGCTCCACATCGCGACGATGCTTGCCGAGTTGGAGAATTCGAAATTGCTCGTTTCCGAACCGCACGTTGCGGCCCTGCCTAAAGGCCTCGATGGACGCTCTCACGTGACGCTTTTGGAGGATCATGCCGCCGCGATCGCCGAAGCCGACATTGTTCTGATGCTCGTCAATCATCGCCAGTACTACGAGATGCCGGCTGATCTGTTGAACGGGAAAGTGGTCATTGATACGCGAGGCGTTTGGGCGTGAAACAGTTACTTGTTCGTTCCGGAAAAGTATTCGTTCAGGATGTCCCGGCTCCGACCGTTGGTCCGAGAAATGTTTTGGTGCGGGTCGAGCGATCTTGCATCTCGGTTGGAACCGAAATGGCGGGCGTTCGCATGTCGGCGTTGCCGCTTTATCGGCGTGCTCTCAAGCAACCTCACCATGTGAAAAAAGCGCTGCAGTTGATGCGCGATCAGGGAGTGATGCGGGTCTATAACCAGATCCGCGGGCGCCTCGATGCTGGACTTCCCACCGGGTATTCGGCAGCAGGTGTGGTTGTCGAAGTCGGTTCGGAAGTGACGGGCATTGCGGTTGGCGATCGTGTCGCGTGTGCGGGGGCAGGAATTGCCAACCATGCCGAGTTGATCGATGTGCCGGTCAATCTCACCGTTCCTGTTCCTGACAACCTCGGAATGGACGAAGCGGCAACGGTGACCCTTGGGGCTATCGCGATGCAGGGGGTGCGTCGTACGCAGCCAACTCTGGGTGAGACAGTAGTCGTCGTCGGGCTTGGTATTCTCGGCCAGATCAGCTCGCAATTGTTCAAGGCACATGGGTGTCGCGTCATTGGCAGCGATATCGACGAAGGCCGGATCGAGGTCGCGCGCCAGAATGGCCTTGATGTCGGTATCAGTGCGAAGGACGGTGATTTCGTCCAAAGAGTTCTGAAACTCACCGATGGTTTCGGTGCCGATGCGATCGTTATCACTGCTGCTGCACAATCGAGCGAGCTTCTTGCGCAAGCCTTTCAGGCCTGTCGCCGTAAGGGCCGTGTTGTGGTTGTTGGCGACGTAGGCCTCAATATCGCTCGCAACGATATCTATGCTAAGGAAATTGATTTCTTCATTTCGACCTCTTACGGACCGGGGCGATATGATCCCGTGTATGAAGAAGAGGGAAACGATTATCCGCTGGCCTATGTCCGTTGGACCGAAAACCGCAACATGGCGGAATATCTGCGCCAGCTCGCGGCTGGGGGTGTCTCTCTCAAGAATATGATACGGGAGCCGTTCGACATTGATGTCGCGGAAACGGCTTATGAAGCCCTGAAGGTTCCGGGCGAAAAGCCTCTTCTGGTTTTGCTCAAATACGCCGAGCGCGCGGAAGCGCGTGGCGCAACGTTGAAGCTCCAGACTCCAAAGACCATCGAGGGACGTATTCGCCTGGCGCTGGTCGGGGCGGGCGGTTTTGCTCAGGGCATGCACCTGCCGAACCTGCAGAAGCTAACGGACCTGTACGAGCTGCGTACTGTGGTCAGCCGCACCGGGCTTTCGGCGCGGACCGCAGCGGAACGATTTGGCGCGGCAAACGCCACAACTGACTATGCTTCCGTGCTTGCTGATCCAGAGATCGATCTGGTGTTGATCGCCACCCGGCATGATCTTCATGCCGGCATGGTGATGCAGGCGCTGCGTGCTGGAAAGAATGTGTTCGTAGAGAAGCCTCTCTCTCTCAACGAAGAAGAACTAGCAGAGATCGAGGCGTTCTACGCAGAGACGGCAAATGCGCCCTTGCTGATGACGGGCTTTAATCGGCGTTTTGCACCGGCGATCACATTAGCGCGGAAAGTCCTCGCCAATCGTGCGTCGCCCATTATCGTCAATTACCGGATGAATGCCGGCTACATTCCTAAAGATCACTGGGTGCATGGGCCTCAGGGTGGTGGGCGCAATATTGGAGAGGCGTGCCACATCTATGATCTCTTCAATGCGCTGACCGGCAGCTTGCCGACAGAAGTGAGCGCGACGTCCATCTCGCCGAGCTCTGATTACTGGCGTCGAGACGATAATTTCGTGGCGACCGTCCGCTATCAAGACGGTTCGGTGTGCACCCTCACATACACTGCCATGGGAGCGAGAGATTATCCCAAGGAGCGCGCTGAGATCTTCGCAGACGGCAAGGTGCTGACCCTGGATGATTATAAGTCTCTGACCGTTGCTGGTGGTTCGGGAGACTGGAAGGCAAGTGTCATCGAAAAGGGGCAGCTTGAGGAGTTGCGCGCATTAGCCGAAGCCTTCAGGGCAGGCGGCAATTGGCCGATCTCCATGGAAGAGCAACTTGCAGCAACGCGCGTGAGCTTTAAAGTTCAGCGGCAGCTGTCCTCTTAGTTCGAGTGAGCTGGCCCTATCACTGATCTGGAAGACGTGATTCGATGTGCGGAATTGTTGGTGTATTTGCTTTTGGGCAGCAGCGTCGTGTGTCGTCTGATCTCATCGAGACGATGCGCGATAGCATGGTTCATCGCGGGCCAGATGGCGGTGATCTGTGGATCTCCCAGCAAGAACATGTCGGCCTTGGTCATCGACGGCTGTCGATTGTCGATCTGAGCAACTCCGCAAACCAGCCTATGCCGAATGAAGACGGCCGTGTCTGGATTACGTTCAATGGCGAAATCTACAATCATACGAGCTTTCGTCAGCCATTGGAGCAGGCTGGACACGTATTTCGGACCAATCACTCCGACACGGAAATTCTCGTGCACGGTTTTGAGGAGTGGGGGATCGATGGATTGCTGTCCCGCATTTCCGGCGATTACGCGTTCGGCCTGTACGATTCCCGCGACGATTCTCTGTTGGTCGTGCGCGACAATATCGGTGTGAAACCGCTCTACTTCATGGTTTTCAATGGCCTGTTTGCCTTCGCATCGGAAATCAAGGCGCTTCTCGCTCATCCCGAAGTTGAGCGCGACATCGATCCACATGCGATGTTGCACTATCTGAGCTTTCTAACGACGCCGGCGCCCATGACCATGTTCAAGGGCATCTATAAGATTCCGCCAGGCTGTTATCTCAGGGTTGCGTCTGACGGGCAGATCAAGATGCATCGTTACTACGACGCGGTGCCTGGCAAAGGAAACGTGCCCTCGGATTTGTCCAGCCTCAGCGAGGCCGCGCAGGAAGATTTCTACGTTCAGGGAATTCGCCAGAAACTGCACGGAGCGGTTGAACGGCGAATGATGTCGGACGTGCCATTCGGTGTCTTCTTGTCGGGTGGCATCGACTCGTCGACCAACGTTGCGCTGATGAGCGAGTTTACGGATCAGCCGCTGAAGACCTTCACCGTCGGCTTCAAAGATTTTCAGCATTTGAACGAGCTGGACTACGCGAAGATCGCGTCAAAACGCTTCAACACTCAGCACCATGAAGTGTTGATCAGTGAAGCGGATATGATCGGCTATCTGGAAAATCTGATTCATCATCAGGATGAACCATTGGCGGATTGGGTCTGCATTCCGCTCTATTTTATCTCCAAGCTGGCGCGCGAGAGTGGCGTGACCGTCGTGCAGGTTGGGGAAGGGTCCGACGAGCAGTTTTCCGGATATGCGAGCTACATGGGCTATCAACGCCTTTACCGGAAGTACTGGGAGCCTTTCAGGCAACTGCCGAAGTCTGTTCAACGGCTCGCCGCAGCGACTGCGATCGGTGCTTCGGCATTCAAGCCGGAATGGACAGTCTATGCCGATATCATCGATCGCGCGGCGCGTGATCGGGAGCATTTCTGGACCGGTGCAATGGTGTTCTGGAACACCGACAAGGACCGTCTTGTGCGCTATGATGCGCTCGGCTCCGGCGACCATCACAAGCCGATGATCGAAGCGAATATTCTGGATCCCAAATATCTCGTTCCCGACAGCTTCAACGTCGTGAACTCTTTCTATGCGCCATTCGACAAAGCGTATCCCCGACAGGATCCGCTGACACGTATGATTCATTCCGAATTCCGGCTTCGATTGCCGGAATTGCTTCTGATGCGCGTCGACAAGATTTCGATGTCCGTCTCGCTCGAGGCAAGAGTTCCTTTCCTCGACACGGAGCTCGTCGACTTCTCGTTCGATATTCCCGAGGAGTGGAAAACGAAGAATGGCGAAGCCAAGTACATTCTCAAGAAAGCGGTCGAAGATCTCATCCCTCATGAGCTGATTTATCGCAAGAAGATGGGATTCGGCGCGCCGATGGCCGACTGGTTGCGTGGTTCGTTCGGAGAGCACGTCGAGCGTTCTGTTACGGGCTCGGAGCTTCTCTCGCGGGGCTATTTCAATCTGGATTTCATCAAGCAGCTGTTTTCCGATCATCGCTCAAAGAAGAGAGATACGAGCCTGCAGATCTGGACGCTCTACAATCTGACGGCCTGGTACGATTACTGGATCGGTAACAAGTCTGCCGCCAGGGCTTAAGCAATGAGCGTCATCAGTCGTCTGAAACGACTTGCCAGTAAGCCGCCGACATATGTCGTGCGCCGGCTGTTGCAAGAACTACGCATGCAGTCGGAACGTATTGTCGCGCCGGCGTTCGCGCGAACAATGTCCGGCCGTCGTTTGGCGCGCTGGGGCGGGCAGGCGTCGGTTGATGGTCTCTGGAACAAGCTTGCGTCTCATCCATATCCGGCACGGACGCAGCTTGTCGATCGACGAGCGTACGATCGTTCTTTTCCGGGGAGTGCAGAGATCATTTTTGCCGCAGCTGAGCGTGCTCTGCGGCACGAGGTCGATCTTCTCGGTACCGGTCTGGTCCGGATGGGGACGGACATCGATTGGCTGCAAGACTTCAAGACCGGTGATCGCTGGCCCGTTCAATTCTGTAAGGCGATCGACTACAACAACAAAGGGCGCCCGAGCGACGTCAAGATCCCTTGGGAAATATCGCGCCTCCAGTGGTTGCTTCCGGTCGGCCAAGCTTACCTGTTGAGCGAAGGGGACGAGCGCTATGCTCAAGGCGCGCGCGCCGTGCTGGAAAGCTGGATTGACAACAATCCTTACGCTTACTCGGTCAATTGGTCCTGCACGATGGAGCCGGCGCTCAGGCTTCAAACATGGACTTGGCTCTTTCATGTTTTTGCTAAGTCTCAGGCTTGGAGCGCCCCCACGTTTCGAGACAAATTTCTGACATCCCTTTATCTTCACGGTGCGTTTACGGAAATTCACATCGAGCGCTCGACTATCAATGGAAATCACTTGACGGCAGATGCAGTCGGGATGGTCTTTGCCGGATTGTTCTTCCGCGGCATTGGAGCTGCGGAGCGATGGCAGCACGAAGGATGGCGGTCGCTCAATGAGGAGATTGCCTCGCAGGTCCATCTCGATGGTATCGATTTCGAAGCCTCTGTTCCTTATCATCGCTTGGTTGCCGAACTTTTCGGGATGGCAGCTCGATATCGCCTTGCTTCGGGACTTTCAGTCGAGAAGCCCTATGCGGACCGACTTGCGGCTATGGCTCACTTCACCGAGAGCTACAGTCGGCCTGATGGTACGAGTCCTCATTGGGGCGATGCGGACGATGGTCGCTCCTTACCGCTGGGAACGCAAGCGTTGAGCGATCACAGGTATTTGCCAGGTCTGATCGCGAACACGATCGGCGCTTCGAGCTGGGCAGGGACTTACGGCGACGAACTCTTCTGGCATGCGGTGCCGGACGATGAGGGCGTAACCGATCTGCCCATGACATCAACGCGGTTTGATGTTGGTGGGGTTTTTATATTAGCGGACGCGAGTAATCACGTTTTCATCGATTGCGGGCCTGTTGGATTGGCTGGGCTTGGCGGCCATGGCCACAATGATGCTCTTTCTTTTGAAGCTTGGCTTCAGGGCGTACCCGTTGTGGTAGATCCCGGTTCTTACGTCTACACCGCCGATTTTGACGCACGAAATCACTTCAGATCAACCAGCATGCACAATACCGTGCAAGTGGACTGCGAAGAAATTAATCGGCTTCACGCACCCGATAATCTTTGGAATTTGCATGATGACGCGCGCGCGCGCCTGATCGAGTTCACCGCGGATCGCGAGACTAGCCGGTTCCGCGGTGCGCATTCGGGTTATGATCGTTTAGCTGATGTGACCGTGATACGGCGCAGCATCACGCTCGATCATCTGACAGGGATGTTAACGATAGAGGACTTCGTGGATGCCGCGGGTGAACACACGCTTAAAGTACCGCTTCATTTGTCATCCGAAGCGGACATCGATCGGTCGAGCGGTCAGTTTAATATTCTCGTTCGTGAAAAGCGTTTTGCTCTGTCCTGGGAAGGGGCAGATTGGGAGCTTCATACAACCGAGTCTAGCGTATCGCCGTCGTATGGGGTTCGGATCCCTGCGCAAGTGATCGTGTGGCAAAAACGCTTATCGGGATCAGGGCAGCTTAAGATAATGCTACGCCCAGCTTAGCACTTGTTCTTGTACCTTTGCTGTCCTTCGAGGGCGATTGTGGCCGCTCCGCATCTAACCGGATTATATGCTTTCCGTTTCCCGGTATTTAAGGAGCGTTTCCAGCTCGGCCAGTTCTGATCGCTTCTTTGGGAATCAAACTTGCGGCCATCAACATCATGCAGCCAAAGCCCCAGACGATGTTGGAGCTAACAGAGAAAGACGCGCCGAAAATTGCTGCCTTGACCATGAATGCGGATATGGCAACCAAGCAGGTAATTTCAAACATACCCAGACTACGATCCTGAACTAATCTATATGGCGAATAGAGCGCGAGAATGAGGAATGAAAGTAGACCGAAAACCCCACTTTCAGCGAAGCGCATCAGCAGCATGGTATGAGGTGCCGTAAACTTCGGCTCAATGATCGGGTAGACACCGTAGCCTACTCCCGAAAGCCAATGATCTTTTGCTATTGTGAGTCCAGTACGCCAGGACTCCGCTCGATCCTCGCCCGATTGCTCAACGGTCGATACATCCAAATCTGATGCAGATTCTGCGCCGGGAAGCGGGGTGGTCTGAGTTGCAGGAGCGCTCAGGATCGGTGCGCTCCCTATATCAACGTCATTGCTCGGCGTTTTAAGTCTCTGTGCATCGGTGTCGCCGGTTGGTGTGGTTGCCGCCCCAGTCGATGCCGACTTGTCTTGGGGCTGTTTTCTTTGCGCTTCGATCTGGACCTCTCGTGAAAAGGTGGAAACTCCTGACGCAAAGTAGGAGAGGATCGAACTGTCCATGTGTATCAATCCGAGTAAGGCCAGTATCGACAGTATCGATCGGCTTATCTTTCTCTTTACGGAGAGATGGAAATAAAGAAGCGTCAGAAGAGCAGCCATGACGGAGAGCAGTGCTCCGCGCGAGTATGTAAACAAGCCAAGGTAAAGCAGTGTCGCAAGTGCAATCCCTGCAACGTACCGTTTCCGAACAAATAAGATGCTTCCGGCAAGAAGTGGGATTAGGAGCGCCCATAGAGATGCGTAATTATCGATATTCCCATATCCGTGCCGAACACCGCTCGGTAAAAGGACGGGCAGCGCAGCTTTGTACAAAAGAAAATTGCCCGCGCTGGGGAACACTAGGAACGACCCGTATGCTGATATGATTTCGAAAGCTTGGTAAGCACTGACGAGTAGGACACCAAGCACAAATAGCGCGCCGGCCTTTACCATGAATTGCCTATCTGGGGCGTATGCGAGAAACAAGTATAACACACAAAACGGTATGAAGAACTCAAGAGCTCCAACATCAAGGGAACGCAAAGGATAATTGGAAAAAGCGGTAGCTAGAGCCCATCCAAAGAGCCCGATCCAAAATGAAACACGGATGGTCTTTGGAATATGAGGGCTCTGTTTCGTTAATGCTGCCACAATGAGCATTATGAGAATGATTAGTTCGACGACCCGATATGTCTTAAGCTCCGTGATGGGGCCGAATTGAAGGAGCGGCTGGACCGGAACGATGAACGAAAGGCCCAACAGGATTCGGTTTGGCAATTCGGTGCCATTTTTTTTCAAGGCCAGGCCTGTCAAGACGGGTAACCTGGCGTACTTAGCAGCCATCCCCGGTCAGATGAGGTAGTGCCGATCAGGTAATGCCGAGCCGAAGCATTGCCGATTGCAAATTTCAACGGCAGCGTAGCGACATTGTTTCGATTGTCCGTGGAGGGGGCGGCGATTTTCAGTAACTTTCTGCAAGTAGCCAGTACCGGCCAGATCTGCCTTGATGTTGGATCGATAATTCTCCGTGAAACGGGCGAGTATGACCCACGGGAATGGCAGTAGTTCACGGATGCCAATTCAATCGCCTCTGCTGGCTCAAACCGAAAAATCTGATCGTGCACGATTGTCGTCGCAATGACAAAAAATGACCGCGCGAACCCCGCCTGCCAGATGAAATCGAAGGCTGGGCGCCTCATTTTCTGTTTAACCCATTGCGTTTGAAGTTGCGCTCTCCTAGCACCGCAAGCAGCAAGATTACAACATTCTCGTAGGCTGCTGATGATCCAAGCGCGTTAACGAGCCAACGGTGGGCCGATTTGCGCTACCTCGTAAGCGTTGCGACAGGTGAGGGCGGAGCCTACGGGGATGAATCCCGCAGCATTTGCGGCGCGAAAATGCAAATGGAAATTGTTCAGTTTGGTGGCCGCAGCAGTGGCGCTGATGTTGCCGCTTCTTCACGGCCTAACTTAGCGGGGCCGCGTCCGGTTGTCCGCTCACCCGCCGATTGACCGTAGCGTCCAGCGCGTTGCTGTGTCTGATATCGGACGTTGTCGCAAAAGCATCCTGTGTTAAGTTCGTCCTTTCTAATCAACTAGGCACTATGCGGCGCGCGCGAGGTTTCAGCCGGGCAGTCCTGTCCAGCGACGCGTGGCCCAGCGAGCGATTGAACTGCGGCATTGTTGCAGAAAACCGATAGGCCCGGTTATGTGTCTTTTGATCCGAAAAGCTGCGCGTGGCTGCCAGTCTACCGCTGCAGGCGTGGCGCTGGGATCGTTGAAAGGCCGTTGCGAATGTTGTGACTTCTCTTAACAAGCGGCGCCTCGCGCGCGCCGCGCAAGAAGCTGCGCGAAAACGGCTGCATGCTGCGCGTCTCTGTATTTTCACCGAAGAACTGATTGTGCAGGATGACCTGGCCACAGTTGCCCTTGTCTGTGTTATGGCTTTTCGGCCTCAATCAGCAGAAACAGGCCGAGGCGGCGACCCATGGTGCGGATAGTCTTGCGCGGCCAAATCTTACGCAGGATCGACAATGCCGCACCCTTATGGCGTTGTCCGGCGTCGCCGGTCAAAAGATCTCCAGGGCTCAATTCCGTATGCATCGCGACAACCTCGAGTCCAGAATTCTCGATCATCGCCTTGGCTTCAACGTAACTGTAGGCCTTGGTTCCGGGGCTTTCCAGATGCTCAGCATAGACGGATGTGAGGCTGCGGCAAAATCTGCCGTAACGCAGCCAAAGCAAAGCGCCAACAAAGGAGTACCTGTGATAAATCATGATGCGAGCTTGGCCCTTTGGCCTCAGTACGCGAGCGACTTCATTTATTGCTTGTTGCGTATCGTTGCTGTGGTGCAAAACGCCCCAACTGTACACGATGTCGAAATTCGCGTCTGGAAATGGCAAGGCTTCTGCGTCGGCGACCTGTAGTTCTGATGAGAGGCCATAGAGCGATAATCGTTCGCTGGTTAGGTCGATACCGTGCGGCGTGAGATCGATGCCGCATAGCTTGCGTGGCGATTTACGCGCCCACTGCTCGTGGTCGGCGCCCATGCCTACACCGATTTCAAGCACGTCCCGATTAGTGGCGGCGACAAAGTTCGCGAACGGCGCGATGAAGGGCTCAAGTTTGTAGCGCGTTTCGCGTTGCGCGGCGAACCGATCTGCACTCGTTCCGCCAACGGCGTAGGCTGCCTCGCCGCAGGCGGCAGCATCCCAAAAATCGCGGACGTCGATGTTTGTCACCTATTGGCTCCCTGCTTGCCTTACGGCCTCGGCCATCATGCTTACGAGTTCTGATGCACCAATGAACCGATGAAAACTAGGCGATGTTATCACTCTTGAAAACACATGCATGCGAATAGAAATCTGCTTCTTCACTGGGCTATTCACGAAAATGGATCCGGGCACGCGAGTAAGCGGTCCTAGCGCGGCCGTGGCCGCGCGTTCGGTATCGGCCACCGTAGCTACCTACTCGATATCCGAGCGACGTCGCGCTTGTCACTGCTTTGATAAAGTGGGCCTTGTCTCGCTGCGTCATCTGCCAGATCAACCGAGGGATAGAGCGTTTGTTGTCACTCAACGCGGCTTTCGACGATGGCTTCGCTCGTGCGCCGACGAAAGAGACTGGAGATGACGCACGCATGGATGGTTGCGAAGCATCGTCTATTCGGATGGAGCAACGCAAACTCTCGCAATTTTCGTTGCGCCGATCAACAGCGATTGGATCGTCCACCGGCCATCTGCCAATAAGCTGTTAGCGTCACGTATGATGAAAGCCGTCTCGTCCCGACATTTCGTAGGATGTCCGAATCTTCGCGCCCCACAGTCCTTACGCCTAAAGGGCGGTGCGCTCGATCAAAAGCCAGGACCCCATGGCAATTGCTCTGGTCACAGCAAACACGATTGCCCAAACGTATGGCGGTCCACGGAATCTGAATGAAAATACCGCTTGTACGATGAGCATGTAATACGAATATGAGGTGTCCTTGTTTGTGAATCTCTCTTATATCAGGGCAAGAGTTCCGCAATCAAGACCTGTCACTCCACAGCGCAGTCCGCCCTTGGGTTGTGATTAGTGGCACGCGATGATAAATTTGCTTAGCTTAGATGCTGGTTGGGGCGGGGCAGGGCGGTATGGCGGATGGTTACGAGTCGGCGCGCTTAATTATTGCGACCGCGTCATTAGACGAGTTTGTGCTGCCCGAGTACATCGGCGCAAGGGACGATCTCGACTACCTGAGGGATTGGGTCGTTGGTCAAGTGACCGAGATCTATGACGTCGCTGCCAGCGTGTTCGATACCGCAACCGTCTTGTCCACCACCATTCTCCGCGATTTCGTTCACCGCGCGCTCTATCAAGTTTCCGATCCCGATTTCTTGGACGATATCGTTCAGACGCCGGAATTCGCCGGCTGGGGGGATGTGGCTCTCGGATTCCGATATCCGGCCTATGGCTTGTGCGCCCTGATGGCGTGGCAAGAGTGGGAAGTATTCCGCTCCTTCGGCTATCAGACG